>NZ_BBRK01000006.1:300000-596753 GCF_002090115.1 Demequina sp. NBRC 110054 | reverse complement strand
CTGCTCGTCGACGCCTTCGCGGCAGCGGTGGACGAGCACGACGCGGTTCACGCCGGCGGGTTCATGGCTCCCCTCAAGGGCGCGCTCGGCGTGACGTGCGACGAGTACCTGCCGCTGCGCCCCGGCGACGCCGCGGCGGTCGTCCTCGACGATGGCACCGAGCTGCCGTTCTCCGCGTGGGCCGAGGACCTCGCGCTTGCGGGCGCCGAGGTGATCGGCACCTACGCGGGAGGACCGGCGGACGGCGCGCCCGCCATCACACGACACTCCACCGGGGAGGGCCACGCCTGGTATGTCAGCGCCCAGCTGACGACGGACGCGCTCGCCGCGGTCTACGCACGCGTCTACGCCGACGCCTGGGTCGAGCCGCAGAGGCTCCCCGAGGGCGTCGAGGTCGTCACCCGTCGCGGTGACGAGGAGGACTTCGTCGTGGTGCTCAACCACGGCGACCAGGAGGTCCGACTGCCGATCGCCGGCACGGACGTGCTCACGGGTGGCATGCCCGTGGGCGAGGTGACGGTCGCAAGCGGCGGCGCAGCCGTCGTGCGCGTACCCCTCACGGGGCAGGGGGGTGAGGCCTGACCGCACCGCCCGACGTGTCGACGGCGCGGACCAGGCTCCGCCGGCACGTCACCCCTCCCGCACCGGACGATCCGGTCCGGACCCGAAACGCCCATCGCAACGGCGCGATCTCCTCGGAGGCGCGACTCGGGCACACACTGGAAGGAACCAGAACATGCGAACCAAGATCGGCATCGGCGCCGCGCTCGCGACGTCCGCACTGCTCCTGACCGCCTGCAGCGGCGGCGGCGACTCGACCTCGAGCGAGTCGGCTGAGCCCTCGTCCTCCGCGACCGCGGAGGCGACCGAGGAGGCCATCGACGCCACCGGCCAGACCCTCACCATCTGGGTCGATGAGAACCGCGAGCCCGCGGTCCAGGCTGCGGCCGAGACCTTCGAGGAGGAGACCGGCGCCACGGTGGAGCTGGTCCAGAAGAACTTCGAGGACATCCGTGCGGACTTCCTCGCCCAGGTCCCCACCGGTGAGGGCCCGGACATCACCATCGGTGCCCACGACTGGCTGGGTGCCCTCATCGAGGGCGGTGTCGTGAACACCGTCGACCTCGGCGACAACGCCGCCAGCTTCTCGCAGGTCGCGGTCGACGCCATGACCTACGACGGCCAGATCTACGGCATGCCGTACTCGACCGAGGCCGTGGCCCTCATCCAGAACGTCGACCTCGTCGGCGAGGACGCTCCCGCGACGTGGGACGAGATGATCCAGGCGGGCATCGACTCCGGTGCGGACCGTCCGTTCTGCATCAACACCAACGGCGAGACCGGTGACGGCTACACGGCGTACCCGCTCCAGACCTCGTTCGGCGCCCCGGTGTTCGTCCAGGAGGGCGGCTCCTACACCTCCGAGGTCGGCATGGGCGGCGAGGCCGGCGAGGCCTTCGCGCAGTTCCTCTACGACAACGGTGAGGACGGCACCGGCTACCTCTCGACCACGATCGACTACGACACGAACAACCAGCTCTTCAACGCTGGTGAGTGCGCGTACACCATCGCGGGCCCGTGGGTCCTCGGTTCGCTGACGGACGTCAACTTCGCCGTCAACGCGGTGCCGAGCGCCGGTGGCGAGACCGCCGCCCCGTTCGTGGGTGTCCAGGGCTTCTACGTCTCCTCGCAGTCGGAGAACGCGCTGCTCGCGAACATCTTCCTGAGCGACTACATCGCGACCCCCGACGCGATGCAGGCGCTCTACGACGCCGACCCGCGTCTGCCCGCATTCGAGGGCGTCGACACGTCGTCCGCCGAGTTCCCCGACGCGATCGCGGGCTTCCAGGCCTCTGCCGAGCAGGGCGTCCCGATGCCGTCGATCCCCGAGATGGGCTCGGTCTGGGACTTCTGGAACGCCGCCGAGTCGGCGATCATCAAGGGCGCTGACCCGTCCAAGACCTGGAACAAGATGATCACGGACCTCACCGCGGCCCTCGAGGGCTGATTCACCTCAACCGCGGGGTGGGGCGCGTGAGCACCCCACCCCGCGCACGCGGCTCGCGCCGCACAGGCGGCCCACCCCGCGCACGCGGCCCACGCCGCACAGGCGGCACCCACCGCGCATCATGAACGTATGACAGGAGAGCAGATGTCCACCGAGACCGAGGTTCCGGCGCCTCCGGCCGAGTCTCCCGCCCGCAGCTGGAGGGGCATCGGCTGGGGCTTCATCGTCAAGCTGATGCTGATGATGCTCGTCAACGCCGTCGGGCTCGCGATCATCATGTCCGCGTGGGGGATCGAGCAGTGGACGATCCTGTGGGTCTCGGTCGCGCTGCTCGTGGCGGCGAACTGGATCTACTTCGCCAAGCGGACTCTTCCTCTCAAGTACATCTTCCCCGGGCTCGTCTTCCTCCTCGTCTTCCAGGTGTTCGTCATGGGCTACACGGCCTACGTGGCGACTACCAACTACGGTGCGGGTCACAACGTCAACATGCAGCAGGCGGTCGACGCCGCGCTCATCCAGGACGAGCGCCAGGTCGAGGGCTCGCCGAGCTACCCACTCGCGGTCGTGCGCGACGGCGACACGCTCGGCTTCGCGGTCACGATCGACGGCGTCGTGCAGGTCGGCACCGAGGAGCAGCCGCTCGCGGCGGTCGACGGTGCGACCGCCGATGGCTCCGGCATGCCGACCGACATCCCAGGCTGGGAGATCGTCTCGGTTTCCGAGCTCCTTGGCGACCAGGCGCTCGCGCAGCAGGTCACCGACATCAGGGTGCCGGTCTCCGACGACGCGGACGACGGCTCGCTCCGCACCCGCAACGCCTCGACCGCGTCGATCTACAAGTCGACGCTGGTGTGGGACGAGGAGACCACGACCCTCACCAACACCGAGACGGGCGTGGTCTACACCCCGAACGAGTACGGCACGTTCGTCGGCGACGACGGCTCCGAGCTCACCGTCGGCTTCTACGTCAACATCGGCCTCGAGAACTTCACCAAGGCGGTGACCGACGAGAACTACGCGGGACCGCTCCTCAAGGTCACGCTGTGGACCTTCGCGTTCGCCTTCCTCACCGTGGCCTCGAGCTTCCTGCTCGGCCTGTTCTTCGCGCTCGTCTTCAACGACGACCGCATCAAGGGCAAGAAGGTGCTGCGGACGCTCTTCATCCTCCCGTACGCGTTCCCCGCGTTCATGTCCGCGCTCCTGTGGCGAGGCATGCTCAACGCGGAGTTCGGCGTCATCAACCAATGGTTCTTCTTCGGGGCCGACATCAACTGGCTCGGCGATCCGTGGCTCGCGCGCTTCGCGGTGCTGTTCGTGAACCTGTGGCTGAGCTACCCGTACTGGTTCCTCGTCTGCACCGGCGCGCTGCAGTCGCTGCCCTCGGAGACGACCGAGGCCGCCAAGATCGACGGCGCCGGCAAGTGGCGCATGTTCCGCTCGATCACCTTCCCGCTCCTCATGGTGTCGACGGCGCCGCTCGCGATCGCGTCCTTCGCGTTCAACTTCAACAACTTCACGATCATCTACATGCTCACCAATGGCGGGCCTCGCTTCACCGACGCCTCCGTGCCGCTCGGCAGCACCGACCTGCTCATCTCGGCGATCTACCAGATCTCCGGCATCGCAGGCGGTAGAGCCGACTACGGTCTCGCGTCCGCGCTGTCGGTGGTCGTGTTCATCGTCGTCGGCATCGTCTCCGCGATCGCCTTCCGTCAGACCAAGAAGCTCGAGGAGATCCAGTGATGAGCGCAGCACACGTCGTGGACGAGAAGCGCAGCACCGACGCCCGTCGCCGTCGCTGGTGGGTCGAGGTCGGCTGGAAGTACCCGTTCGCCGCGCTCATCATCTTCTACGCGGCCTTCCCCCTGGTCTTCGTCCTGTCCGCCTCCTTCGACGAGGGCGGCAACCTGCGCGGCACCGAGCGGCTGTTCAACTCGTTCACGCTCGACAACTTCGCGGGCCTGAGCGACACGCTGTTCTGGACCTGGGTCGCCAACACCCTCATCATCGGTGCAGCCGCCGCGATCGGTGCGGTCCTCATGGGTGCAGCGGCGGCCTACGCGTTCTCGCGCTTCCGGTTCAAGGGGCGTCGCACGTCGCTCACAGGACTGTTGATCCTGCAGATGTTCCCGCAGACGGTGGCCTTCGTCGCAGTCTTCCTGCTGCTGCTGTCGCTCGGCGAAGTCGTGCCCGCGCTGGGCATCAACTCGAAGCTCGCGCTGATCTGCGTGTATCTCGGCACCGCGCTGGGAGCCAATACGTTCCTCATGTACGGCTTCTTCAACTCGATCCCGACCGAGATGGACGAGGCCGCCAAGATCGACGGCGCGACCCACTCGCAGATCTACTGGCAGCTCATCATCCCGCTCGTGCGGCCGGTGCTCGCGGTGGTCGGACTGCTGGCATTCATCTCCGCCTTCGGCGACTTCATCCTCGCGAAGATCGTGCTCGTCTCCAACGAGAACTGGACGCTCGCGGTCGGCATGTACCAGTGGGTCTCGGACCAGCTGACGGCGCGCTGGGGGATCTTCTCCGCGGGCACCGTGATCGCCGCGGTCCCCGTCCTGATCCTCTTCCTCGTGCTCCAGCGCTACATCGTCGGCGGCCTGACCGCGGGATCCGTGAAGGGCTGATCCCGGGGTTTGCCCCACCCCTGACGCAGAGTGCTCCGTGACGGGAGCCTTGGGCGTGCTGTGCCAGGGGCCGCCATGCACCACCTCGCGCCCGTGCAGTCCCCTCAGCAGTTCGATCGATGATGACCGGAAGGGAACCTGAGTCAATGACGACGCGCACCCGGTGGAGGGCCCTCGTGGCCGCCGCCGCACTGACGGCGATGGCGATCGGGGGCGGCGCGGCCGCGACCGTCGCCACCGCGGCCGAGGACGACCCCGTCGAGGCGGGGATCACCGTCCCGAAGGTCGAAGGGATGGGGGAGGACTGGATCAACGGCGTCGACGTGTCGTCGGTCCTCTCGCTCGAGGAGTCCGGAGTCGTCTTCTATGACGACGAGGGTCACGAGGCGGACCTGTTCGAGGTCCTCGCCGATCACGGCGTGAACTGGGTGCGCGTGCGCGTCTGGAACGACCCGTACGACTCCGAGGGCAACGGCTACGGCGGAGGCAACGTCGACGCGGCGCGCGCGACCGAGATCGCGAAGCGCGCCACCGACGCAGGCATGCGGGTCCTCGTGAACTTCCACTACTCCGACTTCTGGGCGCACCCTGGCCAGCAGCAGCTGCCCAAGGCGTGGAAGGACCTCGACTCGCTCGACTCGTGGGAGGGCATCGACGAGGCCATCTGGACCTCGCTCGACACGGTCGGCCGACGCGCCGCCGTGGTCGAGCAGTACACCGCGGACACGCTCGCGGGCATGGTCGCCGAGGGCGTCGACGTCGGCATGGTGCAGATCGGCAACGAGAACACCTGGAACTCGACCGAGCAGATCGTCGAGCTCGGCGGCTGGGACGACTTCGCGACGATCGTGGCCGCGGGCTCGAGCGCGGTGCGCGCGACCGTGCCCGACGCGCAGGTCGCCGTCCACTTCACGAACCCCGAGCGCGGGCAGCAGTACAGCTACGCGCAGGCGCTCGAGGACCGCGGCGTCGACTACGACGTGTTCCTCACCTCGTACTACCCGTTCTGGCACGGCACGCTCGAGAACCTCACGAGCACGCTCGACGCGATCGCGACCGACTTCGACAAGGACGTGGCCGTCGCCGAGGTGTCGTGGGCGTACACGCTCGAGGACGGCGACGGCCACGAGAACACGATCCGCACGTCCTACGACCAGTACTCGATCTCGGTGCAGGGCCAGGCGCTCGCGATCCGCGACGTCATGCAGGCCGTCGCCGACGTATCTGACGGCCGTGGCCTCGGCACCTTCTACTGGGAGCCGGCGTGGCTCCCGGTGGGCGACGCGGACGATGTGGCGGCCAACAAGCTCCTGTGGGAGGAGTTCGGCTCGGGCTGGGCGACCAGCTACGCGGGCGAGTACGACCCGGACGACGCCGGGCTCTGGTATGGCGGATCGTCGTGGGACAACCAGGCGCTGTTCGACTTCGACGGCTACCCGCTCGAGTCGCTGAGCGTGTACGAGTACGCGGTGACCGGCTCGGTCGCGCCGCGCGAGGTCGACTCGGTCGAGTCGCCGAGCATCGCGGTCTCGGTGGGCGACGCGATCACGCTGCCGAGCGAGGTCCTCGTCAGTTTCACCGACGGCACCTCCGAGTCGCAGACCGTCACGTGGGGCACCGACGTGTCGTGGATGGATGGCGCGGGCCTCTACACGGCCACGGGCGAGACCTCGGGCGGCTATGACGTGACCGCGACCATCGAGGTCCTCGACCCGGACGCGGTCGGGGACAACCTCGTCACCAACCCCGGCTTCGAGGACGGCAGCACCGGCTGGACCGGCGAGGGCAGCGGCTACACGATCGGCGCGTGGACCGACCCGCACACGGGCAGCGCGTCCACGCACTGGTGGAGCGGCAGCGCCTTCTCCTTCCAGATCTCCCAGACGCTCACGGACGTCCCTGCCGGCACGTACCGGCTCTCGGCATACGTCCAGGGCGGCGA
The DNA here is from genome assembly GCF_002090115.1 of Demequina sp. NBRC 110054. Classification (NCBI taxonomy): domain Bacteria; kingdom Bacillati; phylum Actinomycetota; class Actinomycetes; order Micrococcales; family Demequinaceae; genus Demequina; species Demequina sp. NBRC 110054. The sequence goes on along the minus strand of NZ_BBRK01000006.1, from coordinate 590,170 downwards.
CGCCGGACCGGACGACACGATCGTCGTGAGCGCCCAGTCCGGGATCTCGACGGTCACCGCGTCGGCGACGCTCGAGGGCTACGCCGTGTGGCAGAACCCCACGACCTCGCTGCTCAGCGTGTCCGAGGGCGGGACCGTCGACATCTGGATCGACTGGGACATGAGCGGCGGTGCCTGGGGCACGCTCGACGACGTGTCGTTCGCGCTCGGCGCCGACCTTCCCGACGCCGACCTCGGCACGCTCGAGGCGCTCGTCGCGCAGGGTGAGGCCGTCGACCGCGACGGCTACTCGGCCGTCTCGCTCCTCGCGCTCGATCGTGCGCTGAGCCGGGCCGCGTTCGTGCTCGGCTCGGACGCCCCGAGCCAGGAGTCCGTCGACGGCGCGGCCGATCAGCTCCAGGCGGCCCTGGACGGGCTCGTCGAGGGTGACGGCACGATCCCCGACCCGACCGTCGCACCGGTGACGCTCTCGTTCGTGGAGGGCGACAGCATCGTCCTGCCGGACACGGTCACCGTCGTCGCCTACGACGACTCGGAGACCACCGAGTCCGTCACCTGGAACGACGTGCTCGACCTGATCACGTCCGCGGGCGTGTACACGGTCACCGGCACGACGGAGGGCGGCTGGACCGCGACGGCCGAGATCACGGTGACGGCCAAGGACTGGATCGTCAACGGCGGCTTCGAGAAGGGCGTCTCGGACGTCTCGCCGTGGTCCATCACCGCGGGCCTTCAGTCCGACGACAGCTGGCCCGACGGCGCGGTGTCGAGCTCGTGGGTCGCCGAGTACTCGGACATCGAGGGCTCCTACGCGCTCAACGGCTGGTCCGACGCGAGCGCCGGCCCCGCCTTCTGGCTGTCGGCGTCGCAGGAGGTGGCGGCGCTGCCCGCAGGAACCTACGCGCTGTCCGCGACCTCGTCCGGCGGCAACGACAACCTCGGCGGCGCGGGAGAGACCACCTGGGAGCTCGGCGTCTGGGACGGCTCCACGACGAGCACCGTCGCGCTCGCGTTGCCCGGCTGGCCCGACCACGACACGCAGTCGGTGCAGTTCACGATCTCGGAGGCCTCGACGGTCAGCGTGTGGCTCTCCGCCGACATCGTGAGCGGCGACTGGACCTACGTCGACGACGTGTCGCTGGTCCGGGTGGCCGACGGCACGGTGGACACCTCCGCTCTCGAGGCGGCCCTCGCCTCGGGGGAGGCGATCGACACCACCGCGTACACCGAGGACACGGCGGCGGCGCTCGCGCTCGCGCTCGAGCGGGGCGGCATCGTGCTCGCGTCCTCGTCGACCACGCAGGAGGCCGTCGACGCCGCGGCCGCCGACATCGACGCGGCCATCGCGGCACTCGAGCTCCGGCCCGAGGCGGTCATCGTGATCGCGAGCACCGGCTCGGGCGAGGGCGGCGCCTTCATGCCCGGTGACGTCGTGGCGCTCGAGATGTCGGGCCTTCCCGACGGCGACCTCGAGGTCGGCATCGCGAGCGTCTACCAGCGGCTCGCCCAGATCACGCCGGTGGACGGCGCGGCTGCGGTGACGGTGACGATCCCGGCCGACACCGAGGCCGGCACGCATCACCTCCAGGTGCGGGACGGCGAGGGCGCGGTGCTCGCGGCGCAGGAGATCACGGTCCTCGCGGTCGAGGACGGGACCGCCGGCACCGGCGACGACGCCACGGACGATGCGGCGGAGTCCTCAGGATCCGACGACGGCTCGGACGCCGTCGCCGCGTCGGACGAGCTCGCGGAATCGGCCTCGGCCGACGAGGCGGACGCTCTCGCCCTCACCGGGTTCGGGCTGGCCTCGCTCGTCGCGCTCGCGATCGGGCTGCTCGGCCTGGGCGTGGCGCTGTCGATGAGGGTGACGCGCGGGCAGGACTAGCGGCTCCACGCACCGGCGCCCCGGCCCGGCCCCGCGAGGGGTCGGACCGGGGCGCTTCGCGTGTGGCTTCCGCCGGATCAGGGCCGCGCGGACGCGGACGTGCTCAGTCGACCTTCGACAGGAACAGGCGCATCGCCATCGGCTCCATCGAGAACGTGTCGCCCGGCTGGAGCACATCCGGCTCGAGGTCCTTGACGTTGTCGAGCGCGCTGTCCCACGAGTAGATCCAGGCGGTGCCCTCGTCGGGAGGGATGACCACGTCGGCGGGGCCGCGCGAGCCGTTGATGACCAGCAGCGCGTCGGGCTCGCGGGGGTCCTGGAGCGAGCGCATGAACTGCACCGTGCGAGTCGCGGGGTCCTCCCACCAGTCCTCGTTCTCGTGCGTGCCGTCGGCCTGGAACCAGCCGGCCTCGGGTCGCAGGGGGCTGTCGAGCAGCACCTCCTCGACGGCCTCGTAGAACGCACGCGGTCGCAGGACGCGGTGCGCGCGGCGCAGCGCGATGAGATGCGCGATCGACTCCTTCAGGTCCTGCTGCCACGGCTCGAGGTTCCAGTCGAACCACGAGATCTCGTTGTCCTGGCAGTAGGCGTTGTTGTTGCCGCCCTGGGTGCGCCCGAGCTCGTCCCCGCCCAGGAGCATCGGCGTGCCCGCCGCGAGCAGGGTCGTGCCGAGCAGGTTGCGGATGGACCTGCGCCGCTCGGCGTTGATCGCCTCGTCCTCGGTCGCGCCCTCGATCCCGTGGTTGTAGGAGCGGTTGTTGTCGGTCCCGTCGCGGTTGTCCTCGCCGTTGGCCTCGTTGTGCTTGCGGCTGTAGGCCGTGAGGTCGTGCGCGGTGAAGCCGTCGTGCGCGGTGACGAAGTTGATCGACGCGATGCAGCCGCGCATGCCCGGCGGGTCGCTGTGCCCGAAGAGGTCGGAGGAGCCTGCGAGGCGCGTCGCGAGCTCGGGCGCCGTGGGGTGGTGACGGTTGCCGTGCGCCCCCGCGCCGGTCGTGAGCCAGAACGAGCGGACCGAGTCGCGGAAGCGGTCGTTCCACTCGGAGAACGGCTGCGGGAAGTTGCCGACCTGCCAGCCGCCAAGACCGACGTCCCACGGCTCGGCGATGAGCTTCACACCGCTGAGCACGGGGTCCGTCACGAGCCCGACGAGGAACGGGTGGTCGGGCGTGAAGCCCTGACCGGTCCGGCCGAGCGTCGCGGCCAGGTCGAAGCGGAATCCATCGACCCCCATCTCGGTCACCCAGTACCGGAGCGAGTCGAGCGCCATCTGGGTGACGCGCGGGTGTGCGAAGTCCAGCGTGTTGCCGGTTCCCGTCACATCGTCGTAGTGCTGGGGCGCGTGCGTCTGCGCGCGGTAGTAGGTGCGGTTGTCGAGCCCGCGCCACGAGATCGTGCGATCGCCCCAGCCCGCCTCGGAAGTGTGGTTGTACACGACGTCGAGGATGACCTCGAGGCCCGCCTGGTGCAGCAGGTCGACCATCCCGCAGAACTCGTCCTGCACGGCCTGCGCGCCCTTGTCGCGCGCCTCTCGCGTCGCATAGGGGGCATGCGGGGCGAAGAACGACATGGTCGAGTAGCCCCAGTAGTTCGTGAGCCCCTCGCGCTCGAGGTGCGGCTCGTCTGCGAACGCGTGGACGGGCAGGAGCTCGACGCTCGTGATGCCCAGATCCTTGAGGTGCTGGATGGCCACGGGGTGCGCGAGGCCCGCGTAGGTGCCCCTGAGCTCCTCGGGCACGCCCGGCATCGTCTTGGTGAAGCCCTTCACGTGGACCTCGTAGATCACCGAGTCCTCGAAGGGAACGTGCGGCAGCGGGGTCTGCCACTCGCCCGACGGGGGAGCGGTGACGACCGAGCGCGGCATGAACGGCGCGGTGTCGATGTCCGAGCGGTTGGACAGCAGCGCCTTCGCGCCCGGCTCGGGCGAACGGGCCATCCGGCCCTCGATGCCGCGTCCGTACGGGTCGAGCAGGAGCTTGTGCGGGTTGTAGCGGTGCCCCTTGCGCGGCTGCCACGGGCCGGTCGCCCTGAACCCGTACTTGGCGCCCTGCTCGATGCCGGGGATGAACGCGTGCCAGAGCCCGTTCTGGGGCCCGTTGAGCGCGTAGCGGGTCTCGGAGCCGTCTTCGTGGAAGACGCACATGTGCATCGCGGTCGCGTGGGCGGCCATGACGCCGACGGAGACGCCCCCCTCGACGAGGTGCACCCCCAGTCGGTGCGGCGTGGGGGACGGCGCGGTCTGCGGGGGAGGGACGATGCTCATGCCCTCATTGTGCCCGCCGCCCGCGGAGATGACGCGCAGTGCCGCACTCAGAGCTCGCCGAGCCTCGCGTCCAGCTGCGCCCTGAGGTGCGGGGGGACGCCGAAGAGCACATCGCCCAGCGCGCAGCCCTCGGTCCACGCGGTGCGGTCGAAGAACCCTGCGGCGTAGCCGGGAGCGAAACCAGTCAGCTCCTCGCGGATCGCGGCGACAGCGCGCTGATCGTCGACGAGCGTCGCGAGCTCCGTGGCGAGCGAGTACGGCCCGGACGGCGCCTCGGGTGCGTTCATGGGCGCGGAGAACGAGTGTGATCCGGCTCCGACCTCAACGGGCTCCGCGCCGGGAAGCTCGACGCTCGCGACCGTGCCGGCAGGGATGAGGACGTCGACCGTGAGGGTGCCGTCCTCGACCCGCCAGGCGGTCGACGCGGTGCCGAGCGGCGTCTCCTGCGTCGTCCGGGCCCAGTCGATGCCCGCGAGGGGCGTCGGGGCGACGCGCAGGCGCGAGCCTCCCGGAGCTGCGAAGGACAGGCCCGCGAGCTCCCGGTGCAGCCAGTCCGCGACCGCGCCGAGGGCGTAGTGGTTGAAACTCGTCATCTCGCCGGGGTTGATCGAACCGTCGGGAAGCATCGAGTCCCAGCGCTCCCAGATCGTGGTCGCACCCATCGACACGGTGTAGAGCCATGAGGGGTTGTCGGTCTGGAGCAGGAGGCGCCCCGCCGCGTCCGCGTGCCCGGTCGCGGACAGCGCGCCCAGGATCAGCGGCGTGCCGACGAAGCCCGTCGAGACGCGGTATCCCTTGGAACGAGCGCGCTCGGCCAGGCGGTCGCCTAGCGACTGGCGCAGCTCGGGGTCGGTGACCAGGTCGAAGCCGATCGCGAGCGCGTACGCGGTCGGGGCGTCCGACATCATGCGGCCCGCCGGGGTGATGTAGGTGGAGCGGAACGCCTCGGCGACCTCCTCAGCGACGCGGCCGTACGTCGCAGCGTCGTTCTCGTGGCCCAGGAGGGCCGCGGTCTTGGAGACGATGCGCGCGGACTTGAAGACGTGCGCGGTCGCGACGATGTCGCGCGACACCTTGGACCCGCCCGGGTTGTCCGGCGCGGCGTCGGGGTCGAGCCAGTCGCCGAACTGCATGGAGCCTTCCCAGAGGCTGTCCTCGCCGGCCTTGGCGATCAGCCTGTCGGCCCACGCGCGCATCGACTCGTACTGGTCGCGGAGCACATCGAGGTCGCCGTAGCGCTCCCACAGGGTCCACGGGACGACTGTCGCGGCGTCGCCCCAGGCGGCGGTCGGCTTGACGTCGTCGTCGCGCAGGGCGTCGGGGATCACGAAGGGCACGAGGCCGTCGTGCTTGGACTGCTCAAGCCTCAGGTCGACCAGCCAGTCCGCGAGGAACGCGTCGACGTCGTGGAGCGTCGAGGCGGTGGGTGAGAAGACCTGGATGTCGCCGGTCCAGCCCAGGCGCTCGTCGCGCTGCGGACAGTCGGTCGGCACGGACAGGAAGTTGCCGCGCATGCCCCAGACGACGTTCTCGTGAAGGCGGTTCACGAGGGGGTCGGAGCACTCGAACTCAGCGGTGCGGCGCATGTCGGAGTGCATGACGCGCGCGGTGACCGCGGTGGGGTCCAGGTCACCGGGCCATCCTGAGACCTCGGCGTAGCGGAAGCCGTGGAAGGTGAAGGTGGGCTCGAGCACGACGGGGCCGCCGGGGAGCGTGAACGTATCGGTCTGGACGGCGTCGCGCAGCGGGCGCATGCCCATCTCGCCGTTCTCGAGGACCTCGGCATGGCGGATCGACACGACGGTTCCCTCGGGCCCGTCGACCTCGAGCCGCAGGCGGCCGACCAGGTTCTGCCCGAAGTCGAGCACTGTGGCGCCGGACGGGGTGGTGATCACGTCCGCGACTGCGACCTCTTGCGTGACGCGCACGGGCGGTGACAGCTTCTGCTCGACGCGCGCGTCGACCTGCTCGACCGCGACGGGCGCCCATCCGTCGAGGGGTGCGCCGGCGAGGCCCCAGTCAGGCACGGTGCGGCGGAGGTCCACGGTCTCGCCGCGGTAGAGGGAGGAGTCGGTGATCGGGCCATCGCCGCGGGCGCGCCACTCGGGTCCGGTGGCGATGATCTCCTCGGAGCCGTCGGCATAGCGCACGTGGAGCTGCGCTGCGTAGGAGGGCTGGTCGCCGTAAACGCGCTCGGGGCGTCCGAAGAAGCCATACGCCTCGGTCCGCCACGCGCCCGCGAGGGAGACGCCGAAGGCGTTCGCGCCCTCGGTCAGCAGGGACGTGACGTCATGCGTGTCGACGACGACGCGCTGGTCGTATGCGGTCCAGCCGGGCGCCATCTCGTGGTCGCCCACGCGCGCACCGTTGAGGGACGTCGTGTGGGCGCCGAGCGCGGTCACGTGGAGGACTGCGTCGACGGGCGTCTCGCGCAGCGTGAACTCGTGGCGCAGGAGCGTGGGCTGCGCGACCCGCTCGGGGGAGGCGAGCCCGACGAACGCGGCGGCGAACTCGCTCGGGTCCAGGAGGCCCGCCCGCACCAGGAGGGGTCCGCTCCACTCCGTGGTCGCGCCGTCGGCGAGGTGGGCGCGCACCTGGACGGTGCGGTGCTCGCGCGGCGCGAGGGGCGCGAAGGGCCAGGCGACGCGGTGCGTCGACGCGCCCTCGATGCGGTGCTTCGCGCCCGTGGCGTCCCGGAGCTCGGCGGCGGTCTGCGCGGCGGAGCCCGACGCGAGGGTCCAGGTGAGAAGAGGCTCGGCGGTCGTCGCGGTCTCGTGTCCCTCACGGGAGAGCCTCAGCGACTCGATGTGGTGCTGCTCGGTCATCATCGTCCTCTCTGCGTGCGCACGCGTCCCTGCGGCGCCTGGAGGACCACGCTACGTAACGAGGTGAAAATCTTCAAGTCGCAAAGTTTTTGGAAAATCTGAGCGGTCTAAGAGGGTCACAGATCCACGGAGAGGTACTGCTGGATGTGGGTGCGCGCGACCTCACCCATGTCGATCTCCTCGTAGCCGGTGAGCCACAGGAGCTGCATGCCCTCGGTGAGCCCGACCGACGTGAGGGCCGCGAGGTGCGGGTCCACGCCCTCCTTGAGGTATCCGAGCTCGGCGCAGTCGGCGAAGGCCTTCTCCGTCTCTCCGATGACGAGCTCGAATCGTTGCTCGAAGTAGCCGCGTGCGGGATGGTCGGGATTCGACGCCTCGCCGGCAAGTGCCGTGTAGAGGCGAAGTACGTGGCGTTTCGCGTGATTTCGGCGGCTGATCTCTACGAGGCCGCGCAGGAACTCGATGTCGCGGCGCCCACTGAGGATGTCGAGCGCCATCTGGTCGCGGCGCTCGAAGACGGCCTGGAGCAGCTCCAGCTTGCTTCCGTAGTGGTGAAGGAGGCCTGGCTGGCTCATGCCGACCTCGCGGGCGATCTCGCTCATGGTCGCGGCGTTGTAGCCCGATCGGGAGAACACGACGAATGCGGCGTCGAGGATCTCCTCGCGACGCTTGGCGCTCTTCTTGTACTCGCCTCGTTGCCCAGCCATGGATGAGAGCGTATCAGTATCGTGATCTAAATTCTTTGCGGACTTAGATTTTGCGTGCTAGCGTCATCGCAGCGTCAAGGTAGACGCGTCCTGAGGAAGGGAAGCAACGATGCTCCGCACTGCCAAGGCCGGCGCCCTCGCCGGTGTCGCCGCACTCGCCCTCGCGGCGTGCTCGTCGGGAGGGACCGACGACTCGACCGCCTCATCTGAATCGTCATCCGCCGCAGCCGTCGAAGGTCGCGCCGAGCTGCTCACGATCGGCGCCGTCGTCGACGTGAGCACCTGGTCAGCGCAGGACGCGGCCTGGGGCAACACCGCCCTCTATCTGTCGGCCGTGTACGACACCCTGCTGCGGCAGAACGCCGACGGCACCATCGAGCCAGGCCTTGCCAGCGACTGGTCATACGACGACTCGATGACGGTGCTCACGCTGACCCTGCGTGACGACGTCACGTTCAGCGACGGATCCACGCTCGACGCGGACCTCGTGGTGGAGAACCTCACGCGCTTCCAGAACGGAGCGTCGGAGAACAGCGGCAACCTCGCCTCGATCGACTCCGTCACTGCCGTCGACGCCACGACGGTCGAGATCACGCTGGCCTCGCCCGACCCGGCCCTGCTGAGCTACCTGAGCCAGAACTCGGGCCTCATCGAGGCCGAGTCCGCCTTCGAGTCCGCTGACATCCAGACCGTTCCCGTCGGCTCGGGCCCGTACGTCCTCGACTCCGAGTCGTCCACGATCGGCTCGTCCTACACGTTCACCGCCAACGAGGACTACTGGGACGCGGACAACCAGCACTATGACTCGATCGTCATCAACTACTACGCCGACGCGAACGCGCTGCTCAACGCGCTTCGCGACAGCCAGGTCGACGTCGCGAACCTCAACTCGACGTCGCAGATCACGGACGCCGAGTCCGCGGGCTACACGATCAACACGCAGACCCTCAACTGGAAGGGCCTGATCCTGGCCGACCGGTGGGGCGTCGTGGACGAGGCTCTCGCCGACGTGCGCGTGCGCCAGGCGATCAACTACGCGCTCGATCGCGAGGGCCTGCTGGCCGGCATCGAGTCCGGCTACGGCGAGGTCACCGCACAGATCTTCGGCGACGGCACCACCGCGTTCGACGAGGCCCTCGACACGTACTACGAGTACGACGTGGACAAGGCCAAGGAGCTGCTGACCGAGGCCGGCTACCCGGATGGCATCACCATCACGATGCCGCTCAGCGGCTTCGTGCCCGAGTCCGAGGCTCAGCTCATCGCGGGCAACCTCGCCGAGGCCGGCATCACGGTCGAGTACGAGACCGCCGGTGAGTCGTTCATCTCCGATCTGCTCGGTGGCAAGTGGGCCGCGTTCGAGTTCGGCCTCAACCAGGAGTCCGAGTCCTGGGCGACCTACAAGCTCGCGGTCTCTGTCGACTCGGCGTGGAACATCTACCACCAGAGCACCGACGAGCTCGACGCTCTCGCCGACCGCATGCGCATGGGTGGAGAGGACGGCGACGCCGCGGCTCAGGAGATGAACGAGTACCTGGTCGAGAACGCCTGGTTCGCGCCGTTCTACCGCTACATCGGCGTGGTCGTCACGGCCGACGGCACCTCCGTCACCCTCAAGAGCGGCCAGGCCGTGCCCAACCTCTGGGACATCGTCCCGACCGCCTGACCCTGATCACCGCCGGCGGGGCGGGAGCCCCCACCCGCCCCGCTGGCACCATCACTCCGCAGCTTCCCCCACACAAGGAGGGTCATCGTGCTCCGCTTCATCGGAAGGCGCATCGTCACGGGAGTCGGCCTCATCGCGACGCTGGCGACACTGACGTTCTTCCTGCTGCAGTTCGGCAGCACGGACACCGCGCGCCGCATCGCAGGCCAGTCGGCCACCGAGGACGCCGTCCAGGTGGTCGAGGAGAGGCTCGGCCTCGACCAGCCGGTCCTCGTGAGGTTCTGGGACTGGGTGACCTCTGCGCTTCGCGGCGACTTCGGTCTCTCGTGGTTCTCCGGCCAGGACGTCATCGAGGCGGTGACGACCCGCATGCAGGTGACGGGCACCCTCGCCGTCGGCTCGGTGGTCCTCACCGCGATCATCGCGATCGTGCTCGGTGCGTTCGCCGCCACCAAGCGTGGCTGGCTCGACCGCGCGGTGCAGATCCTCTCCGTCATCGGCCAGGCGATCCCGGGCTTCCTGGTCGCGATGGTGCTGGTCCTCGTCTTCGCGATCCAGCTCGACTGGTTCCCGGCCACGGGCTACACCAAGCCCTCGGACTCCGTGCCCGAGTGGCTGCTCAGCATCACGCTGCCGGTCCTCGCGCTCACGATCGGCTCGATCGGTGGAGTCGCGCAGCAGGTCCGCGGCTCGATGCTCGACGCGTTCGAGCGCGACTACGTGCGCACGCTGCGCAGCCGCGGGCTCTCGCACCGCAGCGTCGTGTACAAGCACGTGCTGCGCAATGCTGCGGGACCCGCCCTCAGCATCCTCGGACTCCAGTTCGTGATCCTGCTCGGCGGCGCCGTCATCGTCGAGCAGCTCTTCTCGATCCCCGGTCTCGGCCCGCTCGCGCTGTCGAGCACCTCTCAGGGTGACATCCCGGTCGTCATGGGCATCGTCGTCATCACCGGCGTGATCGTCATCATCGTCAACACCCTCGTCGACGTCGCGCAGGCGTGGGTCAACCCGAAGGTCCGACTCTCATGAGCTCCGCACCCGCACCCGCAGCCACGGATACCCGCGCGCCTCGCGCAGGCCTGCTCAAGCGGCTCATCACGCACCCGCTCGGCGGCATCTCGATCGTCTTCCTCACCCTGATCGCCATCATCGCGATCATCGGGCCGTTCATCGCGCCGTTCGATCCGACGGCCACCGACCTCAAGATGATCTTCGCCGAGCCCGGCGGGGACTACCTCCTGGGCGGCGACTCGGCGGGTCGAGACATCCTGTCCCGCCTGCTCGTCGCGACCGGGCTGTCGCTCGCGGGCGGTCTGCTCGTCGCCGCGGTCGGCACGGTCATCGGCGTCGGTGCCGGGCTGATCGCCGGCTACTACGGCGGCTGGATCGACACGATGGGCTCGTGGTTCACGGCCCTCACGATGTCGATCCCCTCGATCATCGTGCTGATCGCAGCGCGCTCCGTGATGGGTCCGTCGATGTGGTGGACGATGACGATCTTCGGTGTCTTCATCTCGCCCGTGTACTACCGCGTGGTCTACAACTCGGTCAGGTCGGTCAGGAACGAGCTCTACGTCGACGCGGCCCGCACCTCGGGCCTCGGAGACGGCCGCATCATCGGCCGCCACGTGCTCATGGCCGTGCGCGCTCCTGTGATCCTGCTGACCGCGGGCACGATCGCCGCCGGTATCGGCATGCAGGCCGGCTTCGACTTCCTGGGGCTCGGTGACCCCGAGAACCCGACGTGGGGTCAGATGCTCAATGAGGGCTTCTACAACATCACTCGCGCCGGACAGCTGGTGCTGTGGCCCGCGCTCGCGCTGGGCCTCACGATGATCTTCCTCACGCTGCTCGGCACCGCGCTGCGCGACGAGCTCGAGGGAACGTCCGACCTCAAGAAGGTGAAGGGCCAGGCGGCCTGGGCGCTCGAGAGCCCGGCTCCCGAGATCATGCGTCACGAGGACGAGCGGCAAGCCGAGGTGCTCCTCGAGGTCAAGGACCTCGCGGTCGCCTACCCCGCCGGCACGGGCTTCGCGACGGTCGTGAGGGGTGCGAGCCTCGAGGTCCGCAAGGGCGAGACCCACGGGCTCATCGGGGAGTCAGGCTCGGGCAAGACCCAGACCGCGTTCTCGGTGCTCGGGCTGCTTCCCAAGGGCGGCAAGGTGATGGCCGGCTCGATCGTCTTCGATGGCGAGGACCTCACGGACGCGAGCGACGCGACCATGAACAGGTACCGCGGCAGCCGCATCGCGTACGTCCCGCAGGAGCCGATGTCCAACCTGGACCCGGCGTTCACGATCGGGTCGCAGCTCACCGAGCCGCTGCGCTCGGTGCTCGGGATGTCGAAGGCCGAGGCGCACGAGCGGGCGATCTCCCTTCTCGACAGGGTCGGCATCCCCGATCCGCAGCGGACGTTCGACTCGTACCCGCATCAGCTGTCGGGAGGCATGGCCCAGCGCGTGCTCATCGCGGGCGCGGTCGCCTCCCATCCCGCCCTGCTCATCGCGGACGAGCCGACCACGGCGCTCGACGTCACCGTCCAGGCCGAGGTGCTCGACCTGCTGCGGGATCTCCAGGAGGAGCTCGGCATGGCCGTGCTCATCGTCACCCACAACTTCGGCGTCGTCGCCGACATCTGCGACCGCGTCTCGGTGATGCGCCAGGGCGTGATCGTCGAGAACGGCCCCACGCAGGCGGTGTTCGACGACCCGCGCCACGAGTACACGCAGGCGCTGTTCTCCGCGATCCCGACGGGTGCGCCGCGCGCGCCGCTGCCGGGCATGGCGAGCACCGGCACCCTCGGAATGGAGAAGCTGTCATGACCGAGCCGCTGCTCAAGGTCGACGATCTGGTCGTCGAGTACCCCGGCCGCGGGATGCGCGCCAAGCCGATCCGCGTGGTCCACGGCGTCGACTTCGACATCAAGCCCGGCGAGACCGTCGGACTGGTCGGCGAGTCGGGCTCGGGGAAGACGACGATCGGCCGCGCCATCCTGGGCCTCGCCCCGGTCGCCGGCGGCACGATCACTTTCGACGGGGAGGACATCAGCCACCCCAGCAAGAAGCGTCGCCGCGAGCTCACCCGCGACATCCAGGTCGTCTACCAGGACCCCTACTCTTCGCTCAACCCCTCGCTCACGATCGGCGACTCGCTCACCGAGCCGATGATCATCCGCAGGACCTCGAAGACGGAGGCGGCAGCAAGGGTGAAGGAGCTGCTCGACACCGTGGGGCTCCCCGCTGACGCCGCGGACCGCATGCCGCGCGAGTTCTCGGGCGGCCAGCGCCAGCGCATCGCGATCGCGAGGGCGCTCGCTCTCGACCCGAAGCTCATCATCTGCGACGAGCCGGTGTCGGCGCTCGACCTTTCCACGCAGGCCCGTGTACTCGAGCTGTTCCTCGAGATCCAGGAGCGCACGGGGGTCGCGTACCTCTTCATCTCGCACGACCTGGCCGTGGTTCGCGAGATGTCTCACCGCGTCGCCGTGCTCTATCACGGCGAGCTCGTGGAATGGGGCGACGGGGACAAGGTCACGTCGGCCCCCGAGCACCCGTACACGCAGCGCCTGCTGCTCGCCTCTCCGGTGCCGGATCCGCTCGCTCAGGAGCAGCGTCGCGCCGACCGCCTGAGGCTCAAGGAGATCCAGGCGCAGCAGCAGGAGCAGGCCGGAGCGGCCTGAACCACCACACAGATGTCGGCGCCGCGCGAGCGAGCGTCACGGAAGGAGCACCACCCATGTCGAGCGTCAGCACGTCCCCTGGCTTCCTGTGGGGAGTTGCGGTCTCCGGTCACCAGACCGACGGCGGCGACACCACGTCGGACACCTCGTTCCTTGAGAGTGTCACGCCGACCGTGTTCGCCGAGCCCTCGGGGCCCGCGTGCGGCAGCTGGGAGCGGTGGAAGGAGGACCTGGACCTCGCCGTCGCGATGGGTCTGAACGCCTACCGCTTCTCCGTGGAGTGGTGCCGCGTCGAGCCTGAGCAGGGCGTCGTCGACGAGCTCGCGCTCGCGCACTACGACGCGGTCATCGACGGCTGCCTTGAGCGCGGCCTCGCGCCCGTGGTGACCTTCAGCCACTTCACGTCGCCTCACTGGTTCGGCGCTCGCGGCTCGTGGCTCGTCGAGGAGGCGGCGGACGACTTCGCGCGCTTCTGCGGCGTCGTGATGGACCGCATCGGCGACCGCATCGCGATCGCAGTGACGCTCAACGAGCCCAACCTCCAGCGTCAGCTCGCGGGAGGCTTCCTTCCTCCCGAGGCCTGGAAGGGGCACGAGGTCACGCTCGAGGCCGCGTCGAAGGCGGCCGGGGTCGAGCGCTACCGCGCCGGCAACGTTCAGCGACTCGACGAGCTCGATGCGTTCGAGGACGGCTTCGAGAAGGCCCACCTCGCGGCGAAGGCCGCGATCAAGGCGCGCCGCGCGGATCTGCCCGTCGGCCTGTCGCTCGCGGTCGCCGACGACGTCGCCCTTCCCGGCGGCGAGGAGGCCCGTGACGCGGTGCGCGAGGAGTGCTATGGCCGCTGGCTGCGTCTGGTCAAGGACGATGACTTCGTCGGCGTGCAGAACTACGAGCAGCTCCTCTATGGGCCGGAGGGGCGCGTCGATGCCCACGCCGGCGAGCAGGAGGTCGAGCCGCGGTCCCTCGGAGGAGCGGTCCGCTACTGCCACGAGGCCTCGGGCGTGCCGGTGCTCGTGAGCGAGCACGGCCTCAACACCCCGGACGACGAGCAGCGCTGCGCGTTCCTGCCTGCCGCGCTCGCGAGCCTCGACGAGGCCATCGCCGACGGCGTCCCTGTGCTCGGCTACTGCCACTGGTCCCTGCTCGACAACTTCGAGTGGATCTTCGCCTACGGGCCGAGGTTCGGCCTCCATAGCGTCGACCGCGCGACGCTCGAGCGCACTCCCAAGGCCTCGGCCGCCGTGTTCGCGAAGGAGATCGCCCGCCGTTCGTCCGCCGCGGTGGCGTCATGACCACGACCGCGATCGCCGCCAAGGCCGCGCTCTTCGACCTCGACGGCGTGATCGTCGACACCGCCAAGCACCACTTCATCGCGTGGCGCGCGATGGCGGCCGGGCTGGGGTTCGAGCTCGCGGACGAGGACGAGGAGCTGCTCAAGGGCGTCGGCCGCATGGACGCGCTCCGCATCGTCTTGGGGCTAGGGGGAGTGGAGGTCTCCGAGGAGGAGGCCGTCCGCCTCGCCACGGACAAGAACGCGCAGTACGTCGAGGCGATCTCAACACTGACCCCGGACGACATGCTCCCGGGCGCGCTCGCCTTCCTCGAGGACCTCAAGCGACGGGGCGTGCCGACCGCGCTCGGCTCCGCGAGTCGCAACGCGCCCCTCATCCTCGATCGGCTCGGCATCCGCGACCTGTTCGACGCGATCATCGACGGCTCGGTCGTCACGAAGGCCAAGCCCGACCCCGCGGTGTTCCTCGCGGGCGCCGAGGCGCTCGGCGTCGACCCCGCGGACTGCGTTGTCTTCGAGGACGCGATCGCGGGCGTCCAGGCCGCCCGAGGCGGCGGCATGACCGCCGTCGGCATCGGCGACCCGGCCGTGCTCGACGAGGCAGACGTCGTCATCCCCGGACTTCGCGCGGCCGGCTCGCTCGCCGAGCGCGGCATCACCTTCGTGGGCTCGCTCACGATCGGCTCCAAGGAGGAGACCATGTCCGACACCGCTCCCGTGCGCCTCGGCGAGGCGCCCTTCCACCTCGATGCGGACGCGCAGGCCTGGGTCGTCGCGACCCGCGACGCGATGTCGCTCGAGGACAAGGTCGGTCAGCTGTTCTTCCTCATGGCGAACGACCCCGCGGGCGTGGACGCCGACATCGCGGTCAGCCAGCCCGGCGGCTTCATGCGCCGCGCCGCTCCGGTGGAGGAGGCCGTGAGCCTCAACCGCCATCTCCATGCCGCGAGCGCGGTGCCTCCGCTGATCGCTGGCAACCTGGAGAATGGCGCGGACGGCGCGAGCTTCATGGCCACGCAGGTCGGCACGCCGCTCCAGGCGGCCGCGACGGGCGACGACTCGTGCGCGTACCGGATGGGCGAGGTCGCCGCGGTCGAGGGTCGTGCGCTGGGCGTCACGTGGGACTTCGCGCCGATCATCGACATCCAGGTCAACCCGCGCAACCCGATCGTGCTCAACCGTGCCTTCGGTTCGGACCCCGAGCGGGTGGCTCGCATGGGCGTGGAGTTCGTGAAGGGCCTGCAGGATCACGGCGTCGCGGCGTCCATCAAGCACTGGCCCGGGGACGGCGTCGACGACCGTGACCAGCACCTGGTCACGACCGTGAACACGCTGGGCGTCGAGGAGTGGGAGGAGACCTTCGGGGCCGCCTACCGCGCCTCGATCGAGGCGGGCGCCCTGTCGGTCATGGCCGCGCACATCGCGCTCCCTGCCTACAGCCGGGCGCTCCGCCCCGGCATCGCGGACGAGGACATCCTGCCCGCGTCGCTCGCGCCGGAGCTCACGACCGAGCTGCTGCGGGAGCGGATGGGCTTCAACGGCGTCGTGATCACCGACGCGTCGCTCATGGGCGGCATGCTCATGAAGATGCCCCGCGCCGAGCTCGTGCCCGCCGCGGTCGCCGCCGGCTGCGACATGTTCCTCTTCACCCCGGACTACGCCGCAGATCATGCGCACATGCTCGCGGGTGTGCGCGACGGCGTGATCTCTCAGGCTCGCGTGGACCAGGCGGTCACGCGCGTGCTCGCGCTCAAGGCCGCGCTCGGGCTCCACGCGGGACAGTCTCCCGAGGAGCTCGTCCCCGGTCTTGACGGCATCGACACGGCCAAGCACCGTACGTGGTCGCGCGAGCAGGCCGACGCGGGCATCACGCTGGTCAAGGACAAGGAGGCCGGGCTGCTGCCGCTCGACACGGAGCGCCACCAGCGCGTCCTCGTGTACTCGCTGCGGGGCCTGCTGTCCTTCACCGGGCCCGCCGAGCGCTTCACCGCGCAACTGAATGAGCGAGGCTTCGCGGCGACCCTGTTCGAGGACGGGCCTCCCGGATCGACGATGTTCAAGCGCGTCGGGGTGGACGGCGGCGTCAACGGCGCCGAGCTGCTCGAGAACTACGACGCCGTGATCTACGTCGCGGACGTGCAGCCGCGCTCGAACGAGACCGTTGCGCGCCTCCACTGGGCGACCTTCACGGCGGGCAACCTGCCCAGGTATCTCACCGAGATCCCGACGCTGTTCGTGTCGCTGGGGAGCCCGTACCACCTGCAGGACGTGCCGTTCGTGCGCACGTACGTCAACGCGTATGCGGCCAACGACCAGACGGTCGACGCGGTCGTCGCGAAGCTCACGGGCGAGGACGACTTCCGCGGCGAGAGCCCGGTCGACCCGTTCATGGGCTACGAGGACGCGCGCTGGTGAGGGAAGGGCTCGCGGCCCGGGTGAGAGGCTGACCACATGAGCGAGACGCCGATCCTGCCTGGTTTCCATCCCGACCCGTCGATCTGCCGCGTCGGCGACGAGTACCTGCTCGCGACGTCCACGTTCGAGTACGTCCCGGGCGTCCCGATCCACCGGTCCTCGGACCTGGTGACGTGGGAGCTCGTCGGTCACGCGCTCACTGACCCCGCGGTCATCAACGCCGAGCAGGGCGCGGCGGGGGCGAGCCAGGGCATCTTCGCGCCCACGCTGCGCCACCGCGACGGGCTGCTGTGGATGACGACCACGAGCATCCGCGACGTCGCCGCCGGCCAGCTCATCACGCACGCCGAGCGGCCCGAGGGTCCGTGGTCCGCGCCGGTCCGGGTGCCCGGCACGCTCGGCATCGACCCCGACCTCGCGTGGGACGACGACGGCACGTGCCTGCTCACGTGGCGCGGCTTCGCCCCGCCCGGCATCCACCAGGTGCCGATCGATCCGGCGACCGGCGAGCGGCTCGGCGAGGAGACGGTCGTGTGGCAGGGGACGGGCCTCGCGGACACCGAGGGGCCGCACCTGATCCGTCGCGGCGACTGGTGGTACCTGGCCGTCGCCGAGGGCGGCACTCACCTGGGCCACGGCGTCTCGGTCGCGCGCTCGCGGTCACCCCGTGGTCCCTTCGAGGCGCATCCCGCGAACCCGATCCTCAGCCACCGGTCCACCCCGCACGCGGTGCAGGCGGTCGGTCACGCCGACCTGGTCGAGCTCGCGGACGGGGCGTGGGCGCTCGTGCACCTCGGCATCCGTCAGGCCGGATCGCATCCGGGCTTCCACGTGCTCGGACGGGAGACCTACCTCGCGGGCATCGACTGGATCGACGACTGGCCCGTCGTGGTCGAGGACCGCTTCGAGGTCCCCGACGTCGACCGCTCCTGGTCGGACGGCTTCGCAGGGACGATGCTCGACCCCCGGTGGGCCGCACCGTCCGTGGTCCCGGCGTCGTTCGCGATGCCCGCCGACGGGCTCACCCTCGCACCTGGGCGAGCGCCGGACGACGGGGAGCAGGGCGCCGTCCTGTGCGCCGTCGTCGGCGACCTGTCGTGGGATGCCAGCGCGCGCATCGTCCAGGGAGACGCGTGCCTGTCGGTGCGGCTCGACGCGAGCCACTGGTGCGGCGTCGAGCGCGTGGGAGGCGTCGCCCGCGCCCGCGCGGTCAGCGCTCCGTTCGATCAGGTCCTGGGCGAGATCCCCGTCGAGCAGGACGACGCGCTCGCGATCCGGGTGCGAGCCTCCGAGCTCAGGCTGGGCGAGAGCAGCGGCCCCGACCAGGTGTCGCTCGGGGTCGTGCGCGCCGGCGACTTCCTCGAGATCGCCACGCTCGACGGCCGCTACCTGTCCACCGAGGTCGCTGGCGGTTTCACGGGCCGGATGCTCGGGATCGAGGCGCTCGGCGGCGAGGCGCGGATCACGGAGGTCCGTTACGCGCCCTCCGCCTGAGCCCCTGGGGGCATGCACGCGTCCGCCCCAGCGCCACTAGGCTGGAACCCATGCGAATTCTGGTGACGGTCAAGTTCACGCCGGACCTTCAGTCGCAGCGGTCGTTCACCGATGGCTCGGTGACGCGCACCGCGGACGACGGCTCCATGAACGAGCTCGACGAGAACGCGGTCGAGGCCGCGCTGCAGCTCGTCGAGGCGGCGGGGGAGGGAGAGGTCTACGCGCTCACGGTCGGCGGCCCCGATGCGGTGGCCGCGGTCCGCAAGGCGCTCCAGCTCGGGGCGCACCACGCGATCCACGTCTCCGACGAGCAGATCGCGGGCGCCGACGTGTTCGGCACCGCCAAGGTGCTCGCCGCGGCGATCCGCAAGGTGCACGACGAGCAGCCGCTCGACCTCGTGATCACCGGCATGGCGGCCCTCGACGGCCTCACGTCGATGCTCCCGACCGCGCTCGCGGCCGACCTCGGCTGGGCCCAGCTCACGCTCGCGTCGAGCCTCGAGGTCGCGGACGGCACCGCGACGATCGTGCGCCACATGCCCGACGCGCACGAGACGGTGTCGGCGCCGCTGCCCGCGGTCGTGTCCGTGACGGACGAGGCGAACACGCCTCGATACCCGAACTTCAAGCTCATCATGGCGGCCCGCAAGGCGCCCGTGGCGCAGTGGTCGCTCGCCGACCTGGGCCTCGACGGCGCCGCCGTGGGCTCGGCCGCCGCGCGCACCGAGGTGGTCGACGCGTCCGAGCGCCCGCCGCGCGAGGGCCGCGAGGTCGTGACCGACACGGGCGACGGCGGAGTCGTCCTCGCAGACTTCCTGATCGAGAGGGGCCTCGCATGAGCGCCATGACGGTGGCGGTGCTCGTCGAGCACCGGGACGGACAGGTCGCGGGCCCGACGCTCGAGAACCTCACGCTCGCCCGAGCGCTCGGTCGCCCGGTCGCCGTGTGGATCGGCGAGGAGCCCGGGGACGATGCGGTCGCCTCCCTCGCGTCGCACGGCGCCGAGGAGGTCCGCTGGGTCGAGCTCGGGGGCACGGCGCGCCTGCCGAAGGTGCGCGCCGCCGCGCTCGGCGCCGCGTCGACCGATGCGCGCACGGTGCTGGTGACGTCCACCTTCCTGAACAAGGAGCTCGCGGCGCTGCTCGCGCTGCAGACCGGCGCCGGCGTCGTGGTCGACGCCTCGGGCGCTCAGATCGTCGAGGGCAAGGTGCAGACCGAGCAGACGGTCTTCGCCGCCACGTGGAACGTCACCACCCGCATCGTCTCGGACGACGCGATCGTGGCGCTGCGCCCCAACACGACCCAGGCCGCCCCGGCCGACGCCCCCGCCGCGGGCGCTGTCGCGAAGGTGGCGTTCGAGGAGCCCGAGACGCTTGAGATCCTCGTGCACGTCGACCCCGTCGAGCGCCCCGAGGGCGTGCCGCTGTCCGAGGCCCGCGTCGTCGTCTCCGGCGGCCGCGGCACGAACGGTGACTACACGCTCGTGCGCGAGCTCGCCGAGGTCCTCGGCGGCGCGGTAGGCGCGACCCGCGACGCGACCGACGAGGGCTGGATCTCCCACGAGCACATGGTCGGGCAGACCGGTACGACGGTGACCCCCGCGCTGTACGTGGGCTGCGGCATCTCGGGCGCGGTGCACCACCGCGGCGGCATGCAGGCCTCGGGCACGATCGTGGCGGTCAACCTGGACCCCGACGCCCCGATCTTCGAGATCGCGGACCTGGGCGTCGTGGGTGACCTCAACGACGTGCTTCCGCAGGCGATCGCACGGCTCAAGGAGCGTCAGGGCTCCTGAGTCCCGCGACCCCGCGGGCGGCGCTCCGGGAACGTGCGGCCGCCCGCGGGAAGCGATGGTCGCGAGCCCCGCGAGTCGCTCCTAGGTGAGCGCGTTGAGCAGGTAGCCCGCGCCGACGATGCCGGTCGCGACCACGCCGAAGAAGATCGCGAGCATGCGTCGCTCCATCACCTTGCGCAGCATGAGCAGCTCGGGGGCCGACAGCCCGACCACCGCCATGAGCATCGCGATGAGCGTGCCGATCGGCACTCCTGCGGCGTGCAGCGGGGCGATGAGCGGCACCGCGGTCGCGGTCCCGGAGTACAGCGGGACGCCGATCAGCACGGCCGCGGGGACGCCCCACCACGAGCCGCCGAGCTGCGCGATCAGGTCGGTCGGCACCCAGCCGTGCACCAGGGCGCCGAGGCCGATCGCGAGCAGCACGTAGGGCCAGAGCTTGCGCATCGTGGTCCGCGTCTCCTTGACCCCGGCGCGAAGGCGGTCGTCGAACGACGGGCGCGGCTCCGAGGTCGCGAGCGCGAGCATCGTCCTGGGGGCGGCGGCTCCCCGCGACGACAGCGCGCCGACGAGCGTGCCGGCGCCGAGCGCGATCGCGAGCCCGAGCACGAGGTAGGCGAGCGCGATCGCCGGGCCCACGAGAGACGCGAGCATCACGAGCGCGACCTCGTTGATGAGAGGGCTCGCGACCAGGAAGGTCATCCCGACTCCCGCGGGCACCCCGGCGCGCGTCATCCCGACGTACAGCGGCACCGACGAGCACGAGCAGAACGGGGTGAGGGCTCCGAGGCCTGCGGCCAGCCCGTGGCCGACGCCTCGTCGACGCCCGCTGAGCAGGCCCTGCACGCGTGCGGGCGTGAGCCACGTGCCCAGGAACCCGACCGCGAACACGATGAGCGCGATGAGCGACAGGATCTTGCCCGACTCGTACAGCGCGAAGTGCACGGCGCCGCCCGCGGCGGTGTCGAGGTCGAGCCCGACCGCGGTCAGCAGCCCTGCCCAGGCCTGGTCGGCGACCGTGATGAGGGCGAGTGCCCCGAGCGCGGCGGCCGCGAGGCCGGCCCGAAGCCTGCCTGGATGCGAGGCGTTGTGTGGATGAGCCGGGTCGTCCTGCGCCGCGTCCTCCTCGCCGCAGCAGGAGGATGCGGGAGCGGTCACCGAGTCGCAGCAGGACGATGCGGCCGCGGGGGCGGTGTCGCAGCATGCGCTCGCCTGGGTCGGGGCCATGGGCAGCGGCGTCGCGGACGGCGGTGCGGATGCGGCGGCGGGCGTGCAGCAGGTGTCGGCGGACGGAGAGGTCATGACGGGCTCCCGAGAGTGAGGGGCAGGGCGGCGGACAGCCGTGAGGCGGCGTCGTCGGCGACGCGGTAGTGCACCCAGCGGCCCCGTCTCTGAGTGCTCACCAGTCCCGCGTCCCGCAGGGTCTTGAGGTGGTAGCTGAGCAGGTTTCCCGCGATCGGGATCGCTGCCTGGATGTCGCAGACGCACTGCTCGCCCTCGCGGTCGAGGAACCGCAGCACGCTGTGCCGGAGCGGGTCGGCGATCGCCGCGAGCAGCGCGGCGCTCTCGGTCGCAAGCGGCGCCGCGTCGTCTCGGGACATCATTTCAAGAGTTCTTGATTCAACCACGATTGAAGTATGCTTCCCGGGCCCGTGCCGC
Source organism: Demequina sp. NBRC 110054 (assembly GCF_002090115.1). NCBI lineage: Bacteria > Bacillati > Actinomycetota > Actinomycetes > Micrococcales > Demequinaceae > Demequina > Demequina sp. NBRC 110054. The sequence goes on along the minus strand of NZ_BBRK01000006.1, from coordinate 568,497 downwards.
GCAAGGGGGTCCGGCGTACCCTGGAGACAAGAGGACCGTGCGCGGCCTCGGACCCCGCTGAGGCTGCGCGGCAGCACCGGAGCGACGACGGCGTCGCCCCGGGGGAGGTGAGGTTGCCATGCAGAAGCAACAGGTCTACACCGACGAATGGGCCCGGTTCGGGCCGTGGATCGATCCGGTCGAGACGCCTGACGACATCCCTCCTCTGTATCGCGACCATCCGCTCGACCTCGACGCCGTCCGCCTGGTGCTCAAGGTGCCGCGCGACATCCAGCACCGCGACGCGCGCCCCGACATGGACCTCTACGACCACCTCGTCGTGATCGATGACGACGCCGTCACCGTGCTGACGCGCCGAGGCGTCGAGGGCAGCCACGCGGACATCACCCATGGCTACTCGGAGGATCGGATCGCGCTCGACGAACTCGTCGCGATCCACGACACCGTGAACCTCCTGCACGGGAGGGTCGCGCTGCACGCGCGCGATGGCAGCTCCATCTCGATGCGCCACTCGGGTTCGCCGCGTGGTGGTGTCGGGAGGCTCGTCGAGGCGCTGCGCCCCGAGTTCCGCTCGCGAGAGCCGGGGATGTGGGGCGAGTCCGTGCTCGAGGCGACGCGGGGCCGCGAGGTCGACCTCTCCGTGGTCGAGCAGGGCATCGCGGGGGAGCTCCAGGAGCTCCGCGCGGAGCATCGCGACGTCAAGGCGTGGGCGTGCCACGGGCGTCGGCGGCTGTGGCCCGAGACGTCGGGCCTCGACGGTGCGATCGTGCGGATGCGGCACGTGTTCTCGCCCGTGACGCTCAGCGGAGGGATCCTCGCGGGCGACGACCGTATCCTCGAGCTGCTCGGTCGTCACTCGTGGCTCATCCAGGGAACGGTGCCGACGATGTCGGCGTCGCGGCTGACGATGCCGCTCGCCGCGGTCGACTCGGTGGAGACGGCGCCGCACCCGCTCTACCCGGACGCCGTCGACGTCACGATCCGCGCGGGCGGCTGCCGGCTGCCGCTCGTGGTGCCCCGCGACTCCGACATGCTGGGGCTCCTGGGATAGGAGGGGCCGCCCCCGCTCTGGCGGCCCGCATCGGCACGGTTCCCCGGGCCGTGAGAAGTTCGCGTGTCCGATTCACGAATTTCATCCGATGTCCATCAGGCCGACATCTGCACAGCTCCCCGTCACCCTAGGTTGTTGAGCGTCCATGGAGGACGCCAACTGACACTGTCATGACGGGGGAACCAACATGCGTGCACGCGCATTGCTTTCCGTCGGCCTGCTGACCATGGGGGGAATGGCCGCTGTGGCCGTCCCAGCCACGGCCGCGACCGGGGACGCACTCACCGACCTGCTGATCACCGAGTACCTCGAGGGATCCAGCAACAACAAGGGCTACGAGCTCTACAACGGCACCGCGGACAGCATCGACCTGTCCGGGTACACGGTCGAGATGTACTCGAACGCCAACACGTCCGCCACGTCGACTCAGGCGCTGTCCGGCACCCTGGCCTCCGGCGAGACCCTCGTCGTGCGCCACTCGAGCGAGGCGCTCGGTCTCAGCTCGCTCGGCGCCATCACGCTCGCGAGCGGCACCGCGAACTTCAACGGCAACGACTCGATCGTGCTCAAGTACGGCACCGAGGTGGTCGACTCGATGGGTCAGATCGCCGGCAACGAGTACTGGTCCTCCGCCGCGGCGACCATGACCAACATGACCATCCACCGCGACGCGGACGTCTGCGAGGGCGACGCCGATGCGACCGACACCTACGACCTCGCCGGCTGGACCTCCAGCTCGTACGACGACATCTCGGGCTTCGGAGCCCACACCACCGACTGCACCGCGGGCACCTGGGCGCACGCGAGCGACGGCGGCGACCAGGGCGACGGCGGCGAGGAGGCCTCCGTCACCCTCATCCACGACATCCAGGGCGACAGCGCCGACTCGCCGATGGCGGGCGAGACGGTCACCGTCGAGGCCGTCGTCGTGGGCCTGTACCCGGCCCTCGACGGCTTCTTCGTCCAGGAGGAGGACGCGGACGCCGATGGCGACGCCGCCACCTCCGAGGGCGTCTTCGTCTACGCGCCCGGCGCCTTCGACGACCCGTCGACCCTCACCGCTCCCGAGCTCGGCGACCTGGTCACGGTCTCCGGCACGGTCAGCGAGTACTACGAGCAGACCCAGATCGGCTCGGTCTCCGAGGTCACGGTCGTGTCCTCCGGCAGCACCGTGACGCCCGCGGCCGTCTCGCTCCCCGTGACGTCCGAGGACTACTTCGAGCGCTACGAGGGCATGCTCGTGGAGTTCGCTCAGGAGCTGTTCGTCACCGAGTACTACCAGCAGGCCCGCTTCGGCGAGCTCGTGCTGAGCGGCAGCGACCGCCTGGACCAGCCGACCACGGTCGCGATGCCGGGCACCGCCGCGAACGAGGTGCAGGCCGCCAACGACCTGAACCGCATCAAGCTCGACGACGCGACGAACACCCAGAACGACTGGCCCATCGTGTACGGGCTGGGCGGCGAGAGCCTCACCGCGGACAACTCCCTCCGCGGCGGCGACTCGGTCACGGGCCTCGTCGGAGTCATGAACTACACCTATGGCGGCTCCTCGAGCTCGTCCCCGAACACCTGGCGCGTGCGTGCCGAGGGCTCGCTCGGCGCCTCGTACGACTTCGTGTCGAACAACGTGCGCCCCACGGAGCCCGAGGACGTGGGCGGTTCGCTCACGGTGTCCGGATTCAACGTGCTGAACTACTTCCTCACGGTCGACAACGGCAGCGACGACATCTGCGGCGCCTCCGAGGACATGGAGTGCCGCGGTGCCGACAGCGAGTCGGAGCTGAGCAAGCAGCGCGCGAAGCTGCTGCTCGCGCTCGAGGCCCTCGACGCCGACGTGATCAGCCTCGCGGAGCTCGAGAACACGCCCGGCGTGGACCCCGCGGCGGACCTCGCGGACGGCCTCAACGACCTGCTCGGCGCGGAGGTGTGGGACTCGGTCGACACCGGCGTGCTCGGCACCGACGCGATCCGCGTCGGCATGATCTACAACACCGACGCGGTCGAGCTCGCGGGCGACTTCACGGTCATGGACTCCACCGTGGACGAGGACTTCGATGACGACCGCAACCGTCCCTCGCTCGCGCAGTCCTTCACGGACCTCGGCACCGGCGAGGACTTCACTGTCGTCGCCAACCACCTCAAGTCCAAGGGCTCGTGCCCGAGCGACGGCTCCGCCGACGAGGACCAGGGCGACGGCGCGGGCTGCTGGAACGCCACCCGCGCGGCAGCCGCTCAGGCACTCGTCGACTGGATCGAGGCGGGCGAGGCCGGCAACGGCGACCAGGACGTCCTCCTCATGGGCGACTTCAACTCCTACGCGATGGAGGACCCGATCCAGGTCTTCGTCGAGGCGGGCTACGTCAACCTCAGCGAGGGCGACTACTCGTACGTCTACGACGGCCAGTGGGGCACGCTCGACTACGCCTTCGCCTCGGAGTCGATGAACGAGCAGGTCACCGGAGCCACCGAGTTCCACATCAACGCGGACGAGAACCCGGCCCTCAGCTACAACGAGGACTACATGACCGAGGATGCGATCGCGGGCCTGTACTCGGAGGACATGTACCGCACCTCGGACCACGACCCGGTGCTCGTCGGCCTGGAGCTCGGCGACACCACGACCGTTCAGGTGCTCGGCACGAACGACTTCCACGGTCGCATCCTGCCGACGCTCAGCAACGGCGAGGCCGGCGCTGCCGTGATGGCGGGTGCGGTCTCGACCCTCGAGTCGGAGTACACGAACTCGGTCTTCACCGCAGCGGGCGACCTCGTGGGCGCGTCCACGTTCGAGTCCTTCGTGGCCAAGGACAAGCCGACCATCGACGCCCTCAATCTCATGGGCCTCGACGTCTCGGCCGTCGGCAACCACGAGTTCGACCAGGGATACGACGACCTCGTCGACCGCATCATGGCGGACTACGATGAGGTGACGAACCCCTACGGCGGCGCCGAGTGGGAGTACCTCGGAGCGAACGTCCGGAACTCGGACGGATCTGCCGCGCTCCCCGAGACCTGGATGGTCACCTTCGACAACGGCACGACGGACGTGTCCGACGACGTCACGATGGGCTTCATCGGAGTCGTCACCGAGGACACCCCGTCGCTCGTGTCGCCGTCGGGTATCGCGGGTCTCACCTTCGAGGACGAGTCCATCGCGGCCAACCGGTCAGCGGCGGTGCTCGAGGAGGAGGGCGTCGACGCGATCGTCCTCCTGGTCCACGAGGGCGCGCCGACCACGGCGTACGCGGACGCGGTCGACACGTCGAACAACTTCGGCGACATGCTCTCCAAGCTCGACCCGAGCATCGACGCCGTGATCTCCGGCCACACGCACCTCGCGTACAGCCACATGGTGCCGGTCCAGGAGTGGATCGACGAGGGTCGCGCCGTCACGGAGCGTCCCGTCGTCTCGGCGGGTCAGTACGGCATGTACCTCGACCAGCTGATCTTCACCTTCGACAACGAGGCCGGCGAGATCGCCTCGATCGAGTCCGCCACGGTGGATCTCGCGGAGCAGGTGGACCCCGAGTGCACCGAGGACTGCGAGCTCGTGTACCCGGCCGACGAGGAGGTGCAGGCGATCGTCGACGCCGCCGAGGAGGCCGCCGAGGATCTCGGCGCGCAGACCATCGGCACGATCACCGAGCCCCTCTACCGGGCACGGAACGAGGGCGGCTCGTACGGCGGCACCCGCGGTGCCGAGTCGACCCTCGGCAACGCCATCGCTGACGCCCAGCTGTGGGCGACCGAGGACGTCGGCGCCGAGATCGCGTTCATGAACCCGGGCGGTCTGCGAGCGGACATGCTCGGCGAGGCCGCGGGCACGGGCGGCTACCCGTCGACCGTCAGCTACAAGGAGGCCAACACGGTGCAGCCCTTCGGCAACACCCTGTGGACCGAGACCCTCACGGGCGCGCAGATCAAGGCGGTTCTCGAGGAGCAGTGGCAGCCTGACGGCTCGTCGCGTCCGTTCCTCAAGCTGGGTGTCTCGGAGGGCTTCGAGTACACCTACGACCCCGACGCCGATCGCGGCGAGCGCATCCTCCAGATGTGGCTCGACGGCGAGGCGATCGACCTGGAGGCGGAGTACACCGTCGCGATGAACTCGTTCCTCGCGAGCGGCGGCGACAACTTCACCACCTTCGCGGAGGGGACGGACGCCAAGGACTCGGCGCGCGTCGACTTCGACTCGATGGTCGACTACCTCATGGCCGGCAACCAGATCGGCACCGACTACGACCAGCGGGCGATCGGCGTCAGCGCCGATTCGCTCGAGGCGACCGCCGGCGAGGAGTTCTCGTTCGATCTCAGCTCGCTCATGTTCACGGCGGAGACCGACCTCACCGACGCCAACGTCGTGGTGAGCCTCGACGGCACGGTTCTCGGCACCTTCCCGGTGACGAACACCCTGCCGACCGACGCGTACGACGAGCACGGCACGGCCTCCGTGACGGTGACGATCCCCGAGGGCCTCTCGGGCGAGCAGATCCTCACGGTCGCGGGTGATACCACCGCGACGGAGTTCGCCCTCGCGGTCACCGTCGCCGACGGTGGCGAGCTCGGCTCCGGTGGGACGTCGGGAGAGGCTGAGCTCAAGGAAGCCATCGCCAAGGCCGTGAAGCTGCGGGATGGCTCCCTCGCGCGGTTCCTCACGACGAAGCAGCGAGCGGACCTCAAGGCATGGATCGTCGCGGCGAGAGCGGTCCGTGTCGAGGGCACGTCGGAGGCTCGGCTCGAAGAGACGTCGCAGCTGACGGAGCAGGTGCAGCAGCTCAAGTCCAAGGCGGTGGCCAAGCGCGCCGCCTACCGCGAGCTGACGAGCACCATCGCCGCTGCGGAGAAGCTGCGCGACGGGTCCTTGTCGCGCTTCCTCAGCGTGCCTCAGCAGAAGAGGCTCGCGGCCGCCATCGAGGACACCGCCGCCGTTCGCTCGGCGGGCGTGTCCACCACGGAGGCGGCGAATGAAGCGCTCGCCAAGGTCCTGAAGGGGTTCACGACCAAGGCTGTCGCGAAGCGCGCGGCCTACCGCGAGCTGACGAGCACCATCGCGTCAGCCGTGAAGTTCCGCACGAGCGGGCTGGCCAAGAACAACCTCACGGCCGCGCAGAAGCAGAAGCTCAACCTGGCGATCGAGGACGCTGAGGAGAGCCCGCGGACCGCGTGGGTCTCCACGACCGAGGAGGTGAGCGACTCGCTCGCCACGCTGGTCGAGCGCCTCACGGCGAAGGCGAGGTCTCAGCGCGACAGCTGACCTGGCTCCACGCATGAAGGAGCCCGGGACCGACCGTCGGTCCCGGGCTCCCGTGCGTCCTGCGCTGGACTCTGGTGCAGGGCCCGTGGCTCCGTGCCCTCCGCCTAGCCCTTCGGCCGGTCGACGGAGATGGTGAGGTCCTCCCACGCGTCGACCTCAGCGCCGAAGCGCTCGAGCTTCGCGCGGGTCTGGGTGAGAGCGTGCTGCCCGGCGATGAAGTGCCGCGGCGGCACGTCGGCGTCGACGAGCGTGAGCATGGCCTCGGCCAGCGCCTCGGGCGAGCCGGGCTGGTTGCCGGGGAGGGCGTGGATGCGCGCCCAGAAGGGCTCCATCACGGCCGCGTAGTCGGGCAGGATGTCCTCGTTCTTCGCGCCCGAGGGGATCCACAGCGAGCGCACCGGGCCCGGCTCGATCAGCGTCACCTTGATGCCGAGATGCTCGACCTCGGCGGCGAGCGCCTCCATGAAGCCCGACACCGCGAACTTGGATGCGCAGTAGTAGCCGAGGCCCGCCGAGCCGCGCACGCCCGCGATCGAGGAGATCGTGAGGATGTGGCCCGAGCGGCGCTCGCGCATGTGCGGCAGCAGCGCGGTCGTGACCTTGGCCGCTCCCCAGAAGTTGGCGTCCATGACGGCCTGGGCGTCCTCGGGAGAGGACTCCTCGATCGTGGAGAAGAAGCCGATTCCCGCGTTGTTGAGCAGCACGTCGATACTGTCCACGAGGTCGAGCGCGGCCTCGACGCAGGCCGCCACGGACTCGTCCGAGGTGACGTCGAGCTGAAGGGCGCGGACGCGCTCGGGGTAGGCCGCGACGAGGTCGTCGAGGGTCTCGGGCCTGCGCGCGGTCGCGATCACGGTGTTGCCCGCGAGCGCCGCGGCCTCGGCGGCGGCGCGTCCGATGCCGCTCGAGCAGCCGGTGATGAGCCAGGTGGCCATGGGTCTCCACTTCTCGCCGGGCGATGCGCTCGCGTCTCTCGCGGCGCCCCGCCCCGGCGTCCTCCTCCACGCTACCCGCGCGTGCGGGCCCGGAACCGGGACGGTCGGCCGATTATGCGCCCGGCCCGCGAGGTGGTGAACTCGAGGCATGAACACTCTCGCCAACCTTCGTGACGTCGCCTCCTCCGTGCCGGGGATCCGCTCCGGTGTGCTGTGGCGCTCGGACGCGCCGCACGAGGGCGACGTCACTCCCGAGGGGCACGAGCCGTGGCCGCCGGCCCTCGTCGTCGACCTGCGGGACGACGGCGAGCGCTCGCACGGGCACCCGCTCGCCTCGACGACGACCGTGGTCGCGGTGCCGGTGTTCGCGGACGCCGCGATCCAGGCGCAGGCCGCGGGAGGGACGATGCGAGGGCTCTACGCGCGCATGCTCGAGGCGGACGCCGCGGCCCGCTTCGTCGAGGCGGTCACGCTGATCTCCGAGTCGGACGGCCCCGCGCTCGTGCACTGCTCGGCGGGCAAGGACCGTACGGGTGTCACCGTGGCGCTCGCGCTCGCGCTCATCGGCGTGGAGCGCAGGCACATCGTCGAGGACTACGTGCTGACGACCGAGGCCATGCCCGGGGTCATCGCCCGCATGTCCCGTCAGTTCGGGATCGGCGACGGCGCGGCGAACGTGGCCGAGATCCCGGAGGAGGTGCTGCGCGCGCCGGCGTACGCGATCGAGCAGGTGCTCGACACGTGGGACGCCCACCCCGGCGGCGTCGAGGCCTGGTGGACCCAGGCGGGTGGCGCCTCCGCCGTCGTCACGCGCCTCAAGGAGCGCCTGCTCGACGGCTGAGGTCCCGCGCGGCATAGGGTGCGAACGTGCACTATCTCGATCACGCCGCCACCTCGCCGCTGCGCCCCGTCGCGCGCGAGGCCTGGCTCGAGGCCTCCGACGCGGTCGGCAACCCGTCTGCGCTTCACGGGGATGGTCGGCGTCGTCGCGCGATCGTCGAGGACGCGCGTGAGCGCATCGCCGCAGCCCTGGGCGCCCACCCGGGCGAGGTCATCCTCCTCAGCGGCGGCACCGAGGCCGACAACCTCGCGATCAAGGGGCTGTGGTGGGGAAGGGGTGGCGTCGGTCGCATCGTCTCGACCGCGGTCGAGCATCACGCGGTGCTCGACCCTGCGCGGTGGCTCGCCGACAGGGACGATGCGGACGTCGCCGAGATCGCGGTCGACGGCACGGGGGCCGTGGAGCACGAGGCCTTCGTTGCCGCGCTTGTGGGCGCAACGCTCGCCACTGCGATGTGGGTCAACAACGAGGTCGGCGCGGTCCAGCCGATCCCAGCGCTCGCCGAGGCCGCGCGCGATGCGGGAGTGCCGATGCACTGCGACGCGGTCCAGGCGGTGTCCTACGAGCCGGTCGACTTCGCCGCGTCGGGGCTGACCACGATGGCGGTGAGCGCGCACAAGCTCGGCGGTCCCGTCGGGGTCGGCGCGCTGATCGCGAGGCGCGACGCCCCGCTCGTCCCGCTGCTGCACGGCGGAGGGCAGGAGAGGAAGGTGCGCTCGGGCACGGTCGACGCGGCGGGAGCGGCGGCCTTCGCCGCGGCGCTCGAGGAGGTGGTCGCCGACCGGGAGGCCGAGCGGGACCGGGTCGCAGCGCTCGCGGCCCGCCTCGCCGACGGGATCCGCGCCGCCGTGCCCGATGCCGTCGTGCGGGGTGCGGGGGAGGGCTGCGCACCCCATATCGTCCATGCGGTGGTCCCGGGGGCCTCGTCCGAGGCGATGCTCATGCTGCTCGACGCCGCGGGCGTGGCCGTGTCCTCCGGATCGGCGTGCACCGCGGGCGTGGTCGAGCGCAGCCACGTCCTGCAGGCCATGGGCCACACGCCTGAGGAGGCGCGTTCAGCGGTGCGCCTCAGTCTCGGATGGACCACGGCGGACTGGGACGTCGATACCGCGCTCGACGCGCTGCCCGAGGCGGTGGAGCGCGCCCGCGCGGCGGGGCTGTGAGCCGCGCAGGAGCGTGAGGCCCGTGGTCCCGGTGAGGGCGCCGGGACCACGGGGGTCCTATCCGCAGGTCCAGCCGAGAGTGAGCGAGGCGTTCTCGGTGTCGACCGTGACCGTGCCCGACAGGTCGTCGGCGACGGTGCCCTGCGCGGTGACCGGGACGGTGGTGGTCTCGCCGTCGGCGGTGACCTCGAGGCTGCCGACGAACGTGTAGTCGCCGGCTCCCTGGTAGCGCGCCGCGGTGAGGGAGAAGGTCGCGTCCCTGACCTCGCCAGCGGCCGAGGTCGACGCCGTGTAGGTCCGCCCCGTGGCGTCGCACTCGACCGTGGCCTCCGTGGAGATCGACAGCTCCCGTGGCTGGGTCATCGTGACCGACAGCGAGCCGTCACCGGTCGGCAGATGCGTCCCGACGGCATCGGCCTTGTCGGCCAGCGCGTCCTCGACGGCGTCGCGGCCGGAGCCGTCGGCCGCGAACGACGCGAGGGGGCTCCCGTCGATGTCGGCGATATCGGCGGCGTCGATCTGTCGGTCGCATGCGGTGAGCGCGAGCGCGAGGGCTGCGGCGGCGGCGAAGCGGGTGTACTTCATCGGGTGACCTCCATGGTGGCGAGCGGTGCGGGGTGGGGTTCGTCCTCGGAGCCGTGGGCATCGAAGGACGGAAGGATGCGGTCGAGCCAGGCGGGCAGGGTCCAGGCACGTGCGCCCATCACGGTCATGGCCGCGGGGGCGAGGACCATGCGGATGACGGTGGCGTCGAGCAGGATCGAGACGGCGAGGCCGACCCCGAAGACCTTGATCGTCGGGTCGTCGTTGGCGACGAACGCGAGGAACACGGCGATCATGATCAGCGCGGCGGTGGTGATGACGCGTCCCGACGAGCGCATCCCCTCGACGATGGCCTCCCGCGGATCCCCGGTGCGCTCCCACGTCTCCCGCATGCTCGAGACCAGGAAGACCTCATAGTCGGTGGACAGCCCGAACAGGACGGTGAACAGGATCATCGGCACGAAGCTGTCGATCGCCACGGGCCCGTCGAGGCCGAGCAGCGACGTGCCCCAGCCCCATTGGAAGACCGCGACCACGACGCCGTACGACGCGGCCACCGAGATGAGGTTGAGGACGGCGGCCTTGAGCGGGATGAGGAGCGAGCGGAACGCCATCATCAGCACGAGCGTCGAGACGAGCACCACGGCGCCCATCACCCACGGCAGCCGCTCGGTGACGCGGTCGGCGAGGTCGATGCGGGTCGCGGTGACGCCGCCGACGTGGATCGTCGTCCCGTCGGGTGCCTCGATCGCTCGGATGTCGTCGAGCAGGTCCGCCGTCGACTCGGCGTTCGCCCCCTCGGTCGGGACCACCTGCGCCGTGGCGACCGTCGCATCGCCCGTGAGGGGGATGAGCGTGCCGACCGCCGCGGCCTCCGTCGAGGCGAGCGAGGCGCCGATCTCGAGGAGCCTCGGGTCGGACGGGCCGCTCGCGGCGTCGTCGAGCTGCACGGCGACCGTGAGGGTCGCATTGGTGCCCTCTCCGAAGTGGTCGCTCACCAGGTCGTACGACGTGCGGGCCTGGCTGCCCTCGGCGCGGTCGCCGGGTCCCGACATGCCCAGGTGGAGGGACGCTGCAGGTACGGCGAGCAGGAGCAGGCCGCCTAGCGCCGCGAGGCCGATGGCCCAGGGGCGGCGGACGACGGCGCGCGCCATGCGTGCGGTCCCGGCGCCGGCGTGCGCCGCGCGGCGTTCCGACGGGCGCAGCCGCGGCGCGAGCACCGTGAGCAGGGCAGGGGTGAACGTGAGGGAGGCGGTCACGACGATGAGCACGACGATCGCGGCGGCGTAGCCGAGCCAGCCGATGAACGACACCCCCGACAGGGCGAGCGCGCAGATCGCGAGGGCGACGGTGATGCCGGCGAACGCGGCGGCCGCTCCCGCAGACGCGGCGGTGGCCAGCACCGCCTCGTGAGGATCGGCCCCGCGAGCGAGGGCCTGCCTGAGGCGAGCGACCTGGAACAGTGCGTAGTCGATGCCGACCCCCAGGCCGACCATCGTCGCGAGCGTCGGCGCGATCTCCGGGATGTCCGCGACATGGGTGACGAGGCCGAGCAGCCCGAGGCCCGCGCCGACCGACAGCAGGCCGGCGATGACGGGGACGCTCATCGCGGCGAGCGAGCCTAGCGCGACGGTGAGCACGAGGATCGCTGCCGCGATGCCGACGATCTCGCTGAGGCGCTCTGGCGAGGAGTCGAGCGCGCGGCCGAGCTCTCCCGAGTACGCGACCTGCCAGCCCGCATCCTGAGACGCCGTGATGGCGTCGAGCGCGAGATCCTGCTGCTCCTCCGTGAGCGCGTCCACGTCCACATCGAGCGGGATGCTCACCGCGAGACCGTCGGAGGACACCTGGGCACCCGCCGTCGTCGCGGACGTCGGGTCGGCGACGGGATCCACGACGTCCACGTCCAGCACGGCGCTCACCGACGCGGTGAGGTCCGCGAGCTCCGCGGCGGTGGCGGTGTCCGTGAGGGCGTCGGGCGCCACGGCGACCAGGCGGCTGCCGGCGCCCTCGGGCGCCTCGGCGAGCAGTGCGGCCGCCGCGTCCGAGTCCGAGCCGGGGACCCCGACCACGTCCGCGTAGTCGGGGCCCCACGCGGCGGAGCCCACGGCGACTCCGAGCGTGAACGCGAGCCATGCGAGCATCGCGAGCCACGGTCGGCGGGCGCTCAGGCCGGCGAGGGTACGGGCGAGTCTGGTCATGCTTCCTCCAGGTTCGTGAGGCAGGACAGGGTTGAGGCGCTCGCGGTCAGGCTCAGCTCGATCGCCTCGTCGGTGACGGTGACGTCGTCGATCGGCGCGGCCGCGTCGCATCGTCCCTGTCCCAGGGAGACGGGGAACACCAGGTCGTCGCCGAGCACGACGCCGGGCTGGAACTGGAGCTCGCCGACACCGATGGAGACGACGGTCGCCTCGATGACGCCGTCCTCAGCGGCGAGGCTCACCCAGGCCGTGGTCGGGCCCGGGATCGGGCCGAGGCCGTCGTCGAAGACAAGGCCGAGCATTCCGTCCGTCGACTCGACGTCGGAGAGCGTCGCGTCGGTACTCTCGGCGATGACCTCCCCGAGCGCCGACACCTCGACCTGCACGTGCAGCGGCATGGTCCTCGTCGCGAGCGACCACAGTGCGGAGGTGCCGACGAACTCGACCGACATCGTCGCGTCATCGGCGCGAGCGAGCCGGTGATCGAGCGTCGCGCGGGCGACGCCTTCGCCGACGCCGAGGCCGATGACGGCGATGCCCGCGAGGGAGGCTGTGAGGAGGCGCCAGGAGGTCATGCCTCCATCTCAGGGGGCGGGCCTCACGCGTGGCTGACGTCTACCTGACGATCTGCTGACGATCGCGGCAGGCGTACCTCGAAGCTCGCGCCCTGGTCGGTTTCCAGGAGCGATGCGTCTCCTCCATGTGCGCGGGCGACGGAGCGCACGATCGCGAGGCCGAGTCCCGAATGGCGGCCCTGCCCGGGCGACGTCGTGTAGAAGCGATCGAAGATCCTCGCGGCCACCTCCGCGGGGACGCCGGGTCCGTCGTCGGCCACCGTGACCACCGCGTCGTTCCCGTCTGTCGCCACCGTCACCGAGACGTCGCCCGCGCCGTGCTGGAGGGCGTTGCCGACCAGGTTGCGCAGGGCGCGGGTGAGCGCGGTGCGGTCTCCCAGGACGATGCTGTCCGCGGGGGCGGCGGTCAGGTCGGCGACGTGGAGGGCGCGGTCCTCGGCGACGATCTCGGCCTCGGCGACGACGTCGCGAGCGAGGTCGGCCAGGCTCACCGCCTCCCGCTCGGTGCGAGGGACGGAGTCGAGGGAGGCGAGCAGGGCGAGCTCGTCGACCACCTCGGTGAGCTCCTCGGCGGAGCCGATCACGGTCGCGAGCGCGTCTCGCGTCGCATCCTCGCCGAGCGCGCCAGAGAGCATGAGCTCGGACCAGCCCTGGATCTTCGCGACCGGGGTGCGCAGCTCATGCGAGGCGTCGGCCACGAAGTCTCTCATCGCCTGTTCCGCGCGGGTGCGTCGCGCGATCGCGTCGTCGACGGCGCGCGCGACCGCCTCGGTCTCGTCGAACCCGGTGCCCCTCGGCATCGGCTCGTCGACGCCCGAGTGTGCGATCCGCCCCGCGGCGCTCGCGATCTGCCGCAGTGGGCGCATCGAGCTCACGACGATCGCGCGCGAGACGACGACCAGGAACAGCATCGCGGCGGCGTCGACGCCGATCGCGATCAGGGACACGGTCCGCACCGTCGCGCGGTCGGCGCTGATGTCGAGCGCGAGCAGGACGCGCTGGACCTCGATCGGGGACGCGGCGTCGTCCGCCCACGCGAGCTCGAGCGCGTCGGCCTCGACGATGACTCCCCGGTAGTGCGTGGTGCCGACCGTGAAGGGGAACGGGTCCTCGGAGTCGCGTGCCTCGGTGGGAAGCGCGTCGACGGCGACCGCGTCGGCACTGAGCACCTGGATCTCGCCCTCGGTCGACACCACCGCGAGCAGCGCGCGTCCCGGCAGGAGACGTGACAGCCGCGTGCCGTTGACGGTGGCGTCGCCCTCGGCATTGCGCTCGGCCGTGGCGACGAGCTCGAGCGCCGATTCCAGATCCCTGTCGACCGCGCTGCGCAGGTGGATCGCGAGGGCCCACAGCAGTGCGCCCGTCGCGAGCACGAGGCCGACGGCGGTCGCGGCCGCGACACGAAGGACCAGCGTGCGCTGGAGCGAGCGGTTCGCGCTCATCGCGGCTCCCGCAGCGAGTAGCCGAAGCCGCGCGCCGTGTGGATGGGGGAGGGCTCACCGAGCTTGCGCCGCAGGGTCGACACGAACCGCTCCACGACGGCGCCGTCGCCGCCGAAGTCGTAGCCCCACACCTCCTCGAGCAGCTGCGCCTTGGACAGGACGGTGCCGCGGTGGCGCGCGAGGTGCTCGAGAAGGCGGAACTCGGTGGCGGTGAGGTCGAGCGGCTCGCCCGCGCGCGTGGCGGTCACTGCGTCGCAGTCGATGCGGAGGTCGCCGACCTCGATCACATCGGGCGTCTCGGCCTGGGGTCCGCGACGCCTCAGCACCGCCTCGACACGCGCCACGAGGGTTGAGACGCGGAAGGGCTTTCCCACGACGTCGTCCGCTCCGGCCTTGAGGCCGCGGACATGCTCGTCCTCGCGCCCGTCGGCGGTCACGACGATCACGCCGACCGCGGGGAAGCGCGAGGCGAGGTGCTCGACGAGCTCGTGACCCGAGCCGTCGGGCAGGCCGAGGTCCACGAGCGCGAGGTCGGTGGTGCCCGGCCGCAGCGACTCCTTCGCCTCGGCGATCGTGGGGGCGCGGCTCACCTCGTGGCTCGCGAGCGTCAGCACGGTCGCGAGGAGGTCGGTCAGCTCGGGGTCGTCGTCGACGACAAGGATGCGCGCCATCATTCCTCCTCGTCTCGCTCGTCGCTCGGGTCCGACAAGTATGGCCCGGAGCAGGCCCATCGCGGGAAGGGCGGCGGCCCGCCGTCCCGCTAGGGTGAGCGGAGTCCCTCACATATCCAGGCGCCGCTGCCCGCTGTCGCGCGGGCCGCGGCCCACGCAGGAGAGGAAGGCAACGTGGCCGACTTCGAGGTCCGTCCCGACGGCGTCGTCTGGCAAGGCGACGGCGAGACCGTCTATGTCCAGGCATGGGGCTCCGACAGCCTGCGCACGCGCAGCACGCGCGCGGGCGCGATCGTCGACACCGACTATGCGCTGCTCGCTCCTGTGCCGACCGCGCCCGTGATCACGGTCGAAGGCGACATCGCGACCGTGGTGAACGGGCGCATCGTCGCGACGCTGACGGCACACCAGTCCTTCGACTTCCAGGCCGGCTACGCGGTCTCCCAGTGCCGCATCGACTACTCGGACACCGACGGCACGGTGCTGCTGCACGAGCTCGAGCCTGGCGGCTCCCTCAAGTACGAGGCGCGACACCTCCAGGGGATCCCTGGTGGGGCGCACAAGGTCACCGCGTCCTTCGAGCCGAACGCCGGCGAGCGGCTGTACGGCATGGGCCAGTACCAGCAGGAGCTCATGGACCTCAAGGGGACCACGCTCGAGCTCGCGCACCGCAACTCGCAGGCGACCGTGCCGTTCGTGCTGTCGAGCCGCGGCTATGGGCTCCTGTGGCACAACCCCGCGATCGGCAAGGCGACGTTCGCCACGAACCGGACCGAGTGGGTCGCCGAGTCGGCGCTCCAGCTCGACTACTGGATCACCGCGGGAGCGACGCCCGCCGCGATCACGGCGGCGTACGCAGACGCGACGGGCCACGTGCCGATGATGCCCGAGCACGGCCTCGGGTTCTGGCAGTGCAAGCTGCGCTATTGGAACCAGGAGCAGCTGCTCGACGTGGCCCGCGAGCACAAGCGTCGCGGCCTGCCGATGGATGTGATCGTCGCGGACTTCTTCCACTGGCCCAAGATGGGCGACTACCGCTTCGAGGAGGAGTTCTGGCCCGACCCCAAGGCGATGGTCGACGAGCTGCGCTCCCTCGGGATCGAGCTCATGGTCTCCGTGTGGCCGCAGGTCTCTGTCGAGTCGGAGAACTTCGCCGAGCTCGCACGGATGAACGGCCTGGTGCGCACGGAGCGGGGGCCGAACGTCCACATGTCCTTCGAGGGGCCCAGTGCGTTCCTCGACGCCACGAACCCTGCGGCCCGCGCGAAGGTGTGGGAGCTGTGCAAGCGGAACTACTTCGACCATGGCATCAGGCTGTTCTGGCTCGATGAGGCCGAGCCCGAGTATGCGGTCTACGACTTCGACCACTACCGCTATCACGATGGCCCGGCGGTCCAGGTCGCCAACATCTACCCGCAGCTGTTCTCGCGAGCGTTCTACGACGGGCAGGTCGCGGCAGGCCAGGCGGACGTGGTCAACCTGGTCCGCTGCGCGTGGGCCGGCAGCCAGCGCTACGGGGCGCTCGCGTGGTCGGGTGACGTCCACTCGACCTGGACCGACTTCCGTCGCCAGATCGCCGCGGGCATCCACATGGGCATCGCGGGCATCCCCTGGTTCACGACCGACATCGGCGGGTTCCACGGCGGCAACATCGAGGACCCCGAGTTCCGCGAGCTGCTCATCCGGTGGTTCCAGTTCGGCGCGTTCTGCCCGGTCATGCGGCTGCACGGTGACCGCAAGCCCACGGAGCAGGTGGTGGCCGCCGACGGCTCACCGCGCCTGGTCAGCGGGGCTTCGAATGAGGTGTGGAGCTACGGCGAGGAGGTCTACGAGGTCCTCGCGGCGTACGTCCGCCTGCGCGAGGACCTGCGCCCGTACGTGCGGGAGACGATGCGGCACGCGCACGAGCACGGCCAGCCCGTGCTGCGCGCGATGTTCCACGACTTCCCCGGCGACGAGCAGTGCTGGGATCTTGCCGATCAGTTCATGATGGGCGACGAGCTCCTCGTCGCGCCCGTGACGGAGCCCGGGGCGCGGTCGCGCGCGGTGTACCTCCCGGAGGGTGCACGGTGGCGAGGGCTTCACGACGGCGCGGTGCACGAGGGCGGCGCGTGGGTCGAGGCCGCGGCGCCGCTCGAGGTGATCCCGGTCTTCGCGCGCGAGTCCGGCTCGGGCCTGCTCGCTGACCTCAGCCTGCCCGGCGCTCCCAGCGGTCGGTGACGACGCCGTCGCGCCACACGCGCGAGACGAGTGGCACGCCGGGTCGGTAGGCCAGGTGGACCGGGTCGGGGGCGTCCAGCAGGACCAGGTCGGCTCGCGCACCAGGGACGATGCGTCCCACGTCAGTCCGTCGCAGCGCCTGGGCGCCACCCAGGGTCGCGGCGCGGATCGCCTCCGACGGCGTCATGTGCATGTCTCGCACCGCGAGCGCGATGCAGAACGGCATCGACGTCGTGAACGACGATCCGGGGTTGCAGTCCGATGCGATCGCCCAGGTCACGCCCGCGTCGCGCAGGCGGTCGATGCGGGGGTAGGGCTGGCGCGTCGAGAACTCTGCGCCGGGCACGAAGGTCGCGACGGTATCCGAGGCCGCGAGCGCGTCGACGTCCTCGTCGGACAGGAAGGTGCAGTGGTCGATGCTCGCCGCACCCATCTCGACGCCGAGAGCGGCCGCGCCCGACTGGGTGAGCTGGTTCGCGTGAACCCTGAGCCCCAGCCCTGCGTTCGCGCCGGCCTCCAGGATGCGCCTCGTCTCGGACACCTCGAACGCGCCCTCCTCGCAGAACACGTCGATCCAGCGAGCCAGGGGAGCGACCGTCTCCAGCATCGTCCCTGCGACGAGGTCGACGTAGCCGGCCCGATCGTCTGCGAAGTCGGGCGACACGACGTGGGCGCCGAGGAACGTGACCTCGTCGGTGAAGCGGCCCGCGACCTCGAGCAGCCTGCGCTCGGTCTGGACGTCGAGGCCGTAGCCGGACTTGATCTCGGCGGTCGTCGTGCCCTGACGCAGCGCCTCGTCGAGCAGGCGCTGTGTTCGGGCGGCGAGCTCCTCGGAGGAGGCGGCCCGCGTCGCGGCGACCGTCGATCGGATCCCTCCCGCGGTGTAGGTCGCGCCGGACATGCGCGCGTCGAACTCCGCCGACCGGTCGCCGCCGAACACCGCATGCGTGTGCGAGTCGACGAAGCCGGGGATCATCGCGGCGCCCTCGGCGTCGAAGGCCGTGTCCGCGACCGGAGCCTCGGACGACGCACCGACCCACGCGATCCTGCCGCCGTCGATCACGACGGCGGCGTCGTGGACGAGACCCATGGGCCCTCCGCCGTCGTCCATCGTGGCGAGCGTCCCGATGTTCAGGATCGCCTGACTAGACATGGCTGGTCTCCGTCACCAGGTAGGCGGCGACCGCGCGGGCGCGCAGGTTCGCAGATTCGCGATACGTGCCCCTCACGACGGTGCCGATCACGTCGTCCGCCGCGGCGGACAGCACGAGCTCGTGGGGCTCCGAGCCGACCGTGCGGGCCGACTGCGCGTTGAGGATCGCGAGATCCAGAGGGTGGCCCACGCGCAGCGCCTGTGCTCGGGACGACTGCGAGGACACCGAGGCGTGGCCGTCGGTGCCGCCCGCGCGCCACAGTGCGGCGGGGGAGAGGACGCCGCGACGATGCGACGCGAGCCGAGCTCCGCCCTCGAGGCGACGGAGCTCGTCGAACGGGTCGATCACGACGTGCTGATCCGAGCCGACCACGAGGCGCGCACCCGCCCGCTGCAGGTCCGCGGCGCGTCCGAGGCCGTCTCCCAGGTCCGCCTCGGTCGTGGGGCACATCGACACCGACACCCGGGCGGCCCCGAGCGTCGCGACGTCCTCGTCGGTCAGGTGGGTCGCATGGACGACGGTGGTGCGCTCGGTGAGTGCGCCCGCGCGCGCGAGCAGCGCGGTCGGGGTGAGCCCGGTGGCGGCGAGGCAGTCCTCGTTCTCTTGCGTCTGCTCGGACAGGTGGACGTGCAGCGGGACGTTGGCGGGCAGCCCGGCCACGGCATCGCCGAGGTCCTGGGCCGAGACGGCGCGCACCGAGTGGATCGCCGCGCCCAGCGTGACGTCCGGGTGGGAGGCGGCCAGGGTCTCGCGAAGGGAGTGCCATCGCCTCAGCCAGCCGCACACCGAGCCGTCGGTGAAGCGCTGCTGCGCGCCCTCGAGCGGCCGTCCGAAGCCGCCCCGGAGGTAGAGCGTGTCGAGGAGCGTCAGCCGGATCCCCGCGGCCTCGGCCGCCTCCGCGAGGGCGATCTCCATCGCGTGGTCGTCGTAGGGCAGGCCGTCGGGACGGTGGTGCAGGTAGTGGAACTCGCCCACAGCGGAGTAGCCGGCCGCGACCATCTCCGCGTAGACCGCCGCGGCCACCGCGCGCAGGCGGTCCGGGTCCATCGCGGCGGCCTCTCGGTACATGACCTCGCGCCAGCGCCAGAAGTCTCCGCCGCCTGCGTGGGTGCGCCCTCGCAGGCGCCGGTGGAACGCGTGGCTGTGCGTGTTCGCGAACGCCGGCACGGCGAGGCCGACCGTGAGATCCGCGGGTCTGCCAGGGGAGTCCTGCTGCCAGGCCGTCACGACGCCCGCGTCGTCCAGGTCGATCACGACGTCGCTCAGCACCTGTTCCGGCAGGACCAGGCGGCGGCACGCGATCCTCATGGGTGCTCCGGGCTCGTGAGCGCGCGCAGCGCGTCGGTGAGGGCGCCCACTCCGGCGCGGATGTCGTCGTCGGAGGCACCCTCGTGCGGGGAGTGGGAGACGCCGTCCGGGTTGCGGACGAACAGCATCGCCGTCGGGATGTACCCGGCGAGGATGCCCGCGTCGTGGCCCGCGCCCGTGGGGATACGAGGGACGATTCCGAGGTGAGGGGAGATCGCCGCGTGCAGTCGGTCGGTGAGGTCGACGTCGAACGTCACCCTGGTGCTGAACGACTCTTCGGAGACTTCGATCTCGCAGCCCTCGCCGCGCGCGGCCTTGCGCGCGTCCGCGACGACGTCGGCCACCAGGGCGCGCACCTCGTCGTCATGCTCGGCGCGAGCGTCGAGCCACAGCCGCACCTCGGATGCGATCGCGTTCGAGCCCCCGGGCACCACCTGGAGCTTGCCGACCGTTGCACGTGCCTTCGTCCGGGGATCCGCGAGCAGCGCCCGGGCGCGCGCCGCCTGGATCGCGGATGACGCGACGAGCATCGGGTCGTGACGCGAGTCCAGCTCGGTCGCGCCCGCGTGGTCTCCACGGCCCGTGATCGTCACCCGCCAGCGGCCGTGCGCGAGGATGCCCGTCGCGAGGCCCACGGGAGCGTCGAGCGGGGCGAGCTGGCGTCCCTGCTCGACGTGCAGCTCGACGTACATCGCGAGATCTGCCAGGCGAGATGGGTCCGCGCCGATCGTCTGCGGGTCGAAGCCGGCCTCGCGCAGCACCTCGCTCGCGGAGACGCCCGCGCTGTCGGTGAGCGGCCCGACGCGCTCTGCGGCGAGCTCGCCGCACAGCAGCTGCGAACCCAGGCACGGCACGCCGAAGCGCGCGCCCTCCTCCTCCGCGAAGTTGGCGATGCGGATCGGGCGAGTGGGCCGGTGACCCTCGTCCATGAGGCGTGACACGGCGGCGAGCGACGAGACGACTCCGAGTGGGCCATCGAGCGGTCCTCCGCCCGGCACGGAGTCCAGGTGGGAGCCCGTGCCGACTGCGGGGCCGGTCGCTCCCTCCGGGCTCCATGCCGCCCATTGGTTGGCGTTGCGATCGCCTTCGACATCCAAACCCAGTGAAACTGCCGTGTTGAAGAACCACTCGCGCATCTTCTGGTCCGCGTCGTCGAGCAGGTGGCGCGACCACCCGCCTCGCGCCTCGTCGCGGCCGATCGGCGCGAGCTCTGCGAGCGCCGCGACGGGATCGAGGACCCGCGTCACGGTGCCGGCCCCCTCGTGGATGGCCTCGTCGGTCTCGACAGCCGTCACTCGCCCGCCTCCATCATGGGCACCCGCAGACCGCGCTCGCGGGCGACGTCCTTGGCGTGGTCGTAGCCGGCGTCGACGTGGCGCATCACGCCCGTGCCAGGGTCGTTGACCAGCACCCGCGCGATCTTCTCCGCCGCGAGGTCGGTGCCATCGGCGACGATGACCTGGCCCGCGTGGATCGAGCGGCCGATGCCCACGCCGCCACCGTGGTGCAGCGACACCCACGTCGCGCCCGAGGCGGTGTTGAGCAGGGCGTTGAGCAGCGGCCAGTCGGCGATCGCATCCGAGCCGTCCTTCATGCCCTCGGTCTCGCGGTACGGCGAGGCGACCGATCCGGAGTCCAGGTGGTCGCGTCCGATGACGATCGGCGCGGACAGCTCGCCGCTCGCGACCATCTCGTTGAACTTGAGTCCCGCGAGGTGTCGCTCCTGGTAGCCGAGCCAGCAGATGCGTGCCGGAAGACCCTCGAAGTGGACCTTCTCGCCCGCGGCCTTGAGCCACCGGTGCAGCGACTCGTGCTCGGGGAAGAGCTCCATGAGCGCCTTGTCGGTCTTGGCGATGTCCTCGGGGTCGCCCGACAGCGCGGCCCAGCGGAACGGGCCGCGGCCCTCCTCGAACTGGGGTCGGATGTAGGCGGGCACGAAGCCGGGGAAGTCGAAGGCCCGGTCGTAGCCGCCCAGCTTCGCCTCGGCGCGGATCGAGTTGCCGTAGTCGAATACGTCGGCACCAACGTCTTTGAACCCGACCATGGCCTCGACGTGCTTCGCCATGGCGGCGCGAGCGTCGAGGGTGAACCGCTCGGGGTCGGCCGCGGCGCGGTGGTGCCACTCCTCGACGGTGTAGCCGATCGGCAGGTAGGACAGCGGGTCGTGGGCCGAGGTCTGGTCCGTGACCAGGTCGATCGGAACCCCGCGGCGCAGCAGCTCGGGGAAGGCCTCGGCGGCGTTGCCGACCACGCCGACCGACAGTGCCCGGCCCTCGGTGCGCGCCGAGACCGCCCGGGCGATCGCATCGTCCAGGTCCGAGGCGACGACGTCGAGGTAGCCGTGATCCACGCGGCGCTCGAGGCGCGAGCGGTCCACGTCGACGATCAGGCACGCGCCCTCGTTGAGCGTGACCGCGAGCGGCTGCGCGCCGCCCATGCCGCCCGCGCCTCCCGTGAGGGTCAGCGTCCCTCGGAGGGTCGCGGTCGAGGGATCGCGGCCCTCGCGCTCGGCGCGCTGACGCGCGGCCGCGGCGAAGGTCTCGTACGTGCCCTGGAGGATGCCCTGCGTGCCGATGTAGATCCACGAGCCGGCCGTCATCTGGCCGTACATCATGAGTCCCTCGGCCTCGAGGCGCCTGAATTCGGGCCACGTGGCCCAGTCGCCCACGAGGTTGGAGTTCGCGATCAGCACCCTGGGTGCCCACTCGTGCGTGCGGAACACTCCGACGGGCTTGCCCGACTGCACCAGGAGGGTCTCGTCGGCCTCGAGGTCGCGCAGGGTCGCGACGATCGCGTCGTACGCCTCCCAGCTGCGCGCCGCGCGGCCGGTGCCGCCGTAGACGACGAGGTCCTCGGGCCGCTCCGCGACCTCGGGGTCCAGGTTGTTCATGAGCATGCGCAGGGGCGCCTCGGTCTGCCAGGACTTGGCGGAGAGCTCGGTGCCTCGAGCGGCACGGACGATGCGGGCGGTGTCGGTGGCTGTCATGCGATCTCCTGGGCGGGGTGTCGGCTGGTGCGGGTCTGGGCGTCGGGGTGGGCTGGCAATCGGGGCGGGCCTGGCGTGGTCGGCGTGGTCGCTCAGGCGCGGGCGAGGCGGCCGATGGTCTCCTCGACCGCGGCGAGCACGTGGCCCTCGCGGACTGCGGTCGCGGCGGCGTCGATCTCGGGCGCGAGGAAGCGGTCCCCGCCGGGCGCGGCGGCCTCGGCCACGAGCGCGGCGGCGGCCGCCGTGGCGGGGGAGGGCTCGAGAGGGGCGCGCAGGGCCTGGGCGCGCGAGGCGGCGAGCAGCTCGATGCCGAGCACGCGGCTCAGCCCATCGATCGCCGTGCGGAGCTTGCGTGCGGCGTGCCAGCCCATCGACACGTGGTCCTCCTGCATCGCGGAAGACGGGATCGAGTCTGTCGAGGCGGGGTTGGCGAGGCGCTTGAGCTCGGACACGATGCCCGCGGCGGTGTACTGCGCGATCATGAGGCCCGAGTCGACGCCGACCTCGTGCGCCAGGAACGGCGTGAGGCCGTGGTTGCGGGACGGGTCGAGCATCCGGTCGATGCGGCGCTCGGACATGCTCGCGAGGTCCGCGACCGCGATGGCGAGGAAGTCGAGGACGTACGCGACCGGGGCGCCGTGGAAGGAGCCGTTCGACTCGACCCGGCCGTCCGGCATGACGACGGGGTTGTCGACCGCGGACGCGAGCTCGCGGTTGGCCACGAGCCACGCGTGCGCCATCGTGTCCCGAACCGCGCCGGCGACCTGCGGCGCGCAGCGCAGCGAATAGGCGTCCTGCACCCGGGTGCAGTCGGGTCCGCGGTGGCTCGCGACGATCCCGGAGCCCTCGAGCACGCGAGTGAGGTTGTGCGCCGAGGCGCCGACGCCGGGGTGCGGGCGCAGGGCCTGCAGGTCGGAGGCGAACGTTGCGTCTGTGCCGAGCAGCGACTCGACGCTCATGGCGGCGGTCACGTCGGCCGTCGTCACGAGGCGGTCGAGGTCGGCGAGCGCGAGCAGCAGCTGCCCGAGCATGCCGTCGGTGCCATTGATGAGGGCGAGGCCCTCCTTCTCCTCGAGCACGAGCGGCTCGATGCCGGCGGCCCGCAGGGCGGTGGCGGCGTCCATCGCGTAGCCGTGGCCGTCGCGCACCGGGCCCTCGCCGATCGCGGCGAGAGCGACGTGGGACAGCGGGGCGAGGTCGCCCGAGCAGCCCAGGGAGCCGTACTCGTGCACGACCGGCGTGATGCCGGCGTTCAGCATCGCGGCGTAGGTCTCGGCGACGTCCGGGCGCGCGCCGGTGCGTCCCGTCAGGAGCGTCGACAGGCGCAGCATCGTGAGGGCGCGGATCACCTCGCGCTCGACCTCGGGGCCCGAGCCGGCGGCGTGCGAGCGGACCAGGCTGAGCTGGAGCTGGCGGCGTCGGTCGCGGTCGATGAACGTCGTGGCGAGCGCGCCGAAGCCGGTGCTGACCCCGTAGTGCGGCTTCGGATCGGCGGCGAGCGCGTCGATCACCGAGCGGGACTGGGCCATCGCCGCGAGCGCGGCGGGATCGATCGTGAGGCGCGCGTCGTGTCGCGCGACCGCGACCACGTCGGCGGGCGAGGGCGCGCCGGAGCCGAGCGTCACGGTGTGGACCGCCGGGTCGAGGGCGGTGGCGTCGATGAGGGTCATGGGTTCATGAAAGGGCCCCGGGGGCGCGTTTCGGTCGCGCTTCGCTATGCCTGTGTCTCATATGTGAGACTGGAGCCGTGGCGGAGGATCGGGAGGCCCCTGGCGGGGCGGGTGGCGCGCGCCCGGCGGCCCCCGCGGTCGACCAGGCGCTCACGATCCTCACCCACCTCGCGCGCCAACGCGGCCCCGTGACCGCGGGGCACCTCGCCTCGGCTCTGGGAGTGCCTCGCGCGTCCCTGTACCGGCAGCTGTCCGCGATGGTCGAGCACGGCTACGTGGTCCATCTGCCCGAGGAGTCGCGCTATGGCCTGGGCGTCGCGGCCTACGAGCTGGGGTCTGGCTACTCGCGGCAGCAGCCGCTCGCCCGGCTCGGCGCCCCGGTGCTCGCGGGGCTCGTCGACCGCGTCGGGGAGTCCGCGCACCTCGCGGTGCTCGAGGGACGGGACGTCGTCTACATCGTCGAGGAGCGCGCGCCCCGCCGCCCCACGCTGATCACCGACGTCGGGGTGAGGCTCAGCGCGCTCGCAACCGCCTCGGGGCGCGCGATCCTGTCCGCGCTGCCCGACGCCCAGGTGCGCGCGACCTTTCCGTCGACGGCTGCGTTCGAGTCGGCGCCCGAGGGGTCTCCGGGGTCCTACCGCGAGCTCAAGGAGCTCGTGCGGCTCACGCGGGCGCGCGGATTCGCGTGGGAGGACGGTTCCGTGACCGCGGGCCTCGCCTCGGTCGCCGTGCCCGTGCGCGACCACGCAGGCTGGCCGATCGCGGCGATCGCGGTCACCTTCGACTCGGCGCGGATCGACGACGAGCGGCGGGGGACGCTCGTCGAGGAGGTGACCCGCGATGCGGCCGAGCTGGGCCGCCGCATCGGGGCGCGGAAGGCCTGACGTGTGTCGATCGCATCGTGTGGTGAAGGGGGCATCTAGCCTTCACGCAGGGGCGACGTCGATCGGGGGCTCGGATGGTGCAGTTGTGGCGCGCTTTCGGTGGCGAGCTGCAGTCGATGCTCATCCTCAGCGGGTGCGCGTTCGCGCTCGTCGCGCTCGCGGTGCTGGGAATCCCGGCCCAGCGTCGTCGGCCCCGTCCGGTGCTTCGCATCCTCCGCTCCGGGGGGCTGCTCGCGTGGGTGCTCTGCGTCGCCTCGCTCACACTCTCGCCCACGTTCGACGCCGGTCCGCGCTCCGTCTCGCTCGTCCCCTTCGCTGAGATCGTGGAGCTGATCGCGAACAGCGTGTGGTGGCAGGTGCCGTTCGTCCAGATCGGTGGCAACGTCGCCATGTTCGTTCCGCTCGGCCTCCTGCTGGCGATCGACGCGCGTTGGGGCATCGGTCGCAGCGTGCTCGCGGGGCTCGTGCTCGTGATCGCGATCGAGACCGCGCAATTCGCGCTCGCGACCGGTCGAGTCGCCTCGGTGGACGATGTGATTCTCGCCGTCGTAGGCGCCCTGCTGGGTGCGCTGCTCGCCAAGGGGGCTCTCCGCATGGTCCGGATGGCGAGGCCTGGCAACGCCGAGACGAACCTGGGGGAGTTCGAGAGCTCAGAGACGACAACGAGCGGAACGTAGGGCGCACGTCGGGCACGCGGCCGCCGGCGGCAGCACGGGGGAGGACCCTGGGCTCCACGTAGACTTGTCGGGTCCCCGAACGATCCGAAGAGGTCCCCATGCGCGTGCTCGCAGCCCTGTCCGGCGGAGTCGACTCCGCCGTCGCGGCCGCGCGCGCCGTCGACGCGGGTCACGACGTCACCGCGGTCCACATGGCCCTCAGCCGCAATCGCGACCTCTACCGTTCTGGGAGCCGCGGCTGCTGCTCGATCGAGGACGCGAACGACGCGCGCCGCGCCGCTGACATCCTCGGCATCCCGTACTACGTGTGGGACCTGAGCGACGAGTTCCACGACACCGTCGTCGCCGACTTCCTGTCCGAGTACGAGGCGGGCCGCACCCCGAACCCGTGCGTGCGCTGCAACGAGCACATCAAGTTCGACACGCTTCTGGAGCGCGCGTCGGCGCTCGGCTTCGACGCGGTCGCGACCGGCCACTACGCGCGGATCGACCTGCGCGAGGACGGCGTGCGCGAGCTCCATCGCGCGGCCGACGCGGCCAAGGACCAGTCCTACGTGCTCGCGGTGATGGGCCCCGATCGGCTCGCCCGCTCGATGTTCCCGCTGGGCGCGGTTGCCTCGAAGTCCGAGGTGCGCGCCGAGGCCGCCGCGCGTGGGCTCGGAGTCTCCAACAAGCCGGACTCGTACGACATCTGCTTCGTCGCCGACGGCGACACGAAGGGCTTCCTCGAGCGCGAGCTGGGCGAGCGTCCCGGAGCGATCGTCGACCAGGACGGCGAGGTCGTCGGCGCGCACACGGGTGCGTACGCGTATACGGTCGGCCAGCGCAAGGGCCTCGGGCTCGGCAACCCGGCAGTCGACGGAAAGCCGCGCTACGTGACCGGCGTCGACACGGCCCGCAACGTCGTCACGGTCGGTCCGGAGACGCTGCTGTCGGTCTCGACGCTCGTGGGGGAGAAGGCCGTGTGGCTCGCGCCGGACGTTCCCGCCGACGCGCCGACGCGCTGTGAGGCGCAGGTGCGCGCGCACGGCGTCCCGCTGCCCGGCGTCGTCACCCGCGAGGGTGACCGCATCGTCGTCCACCTCGACGAGCCGACCCGCGGCATCGCGGCCGGTCAGAGCCTCGTCGTCTACGCGGGCACGCGGGTCCTGGGACAGGCGACGCTCGTCCGCTGACGCGCCACGTCCCCCCGGACGATGCAAGCGAGGCTCGGGTTCCCCGTCGCCACGGTCGACCGGAACCTCTGCGCGGATCGTTCTCAAGACTTACAGTGGATGTGTCAACAGGGGGAGGCGGCGCGAGGCGCGCCGTGACTGGGGGCGCTCATGGTCGAGACGATGCGGGCGTACGCCGAGGCGGATTCCGCCGCGCCCGCGATCGAGCTGTTCGAGGACGTCCGCATCGTGCGGGACGGCGAGCTGCTCGCGGTCCAGGGAGAGGGACGCCGGGCCCTCCTGGCGCTGCTCGCGATCCACGCCGGCCGCATCGTCCCGGTGGAGCGCATCCTCGACGCGCTGTGGGAGGACGAGCCGCCGGCGTCCGCCTCCAAGATCGTGCAGACCTACATCTCGCAGCTGCGGAGGCTCCTCGAGCCCGGTGAGGGCGATGAGTGGCAGACGCTGCTGACGCGTGCCTCGGGCTACGTGCTCGCGCTCGAGCACGAGGCGACCGACGTGGGTGCCTTCGAGGCCGCGGTCGCTGCCGCGATGCACGGCGAGCCGGGTGCGACGTTCGCGGACGCGCTCGTGCGCTGGCGCGGCGAGCCCTATGCCGGGATTGCGCAGACCTTCGCGCGGGCCGAGGCCGCGAGGCTCGACACGCTCCACCGCGAGGCTCGCAAGGGCTGGTGCGCCGAGCGCATCGCGGAAGGATCGCCACAGGAGACGCTCGCCGAGCTCGAGTCGCTCGCGCGCGACGAGCCGCACGACGAGCGCGTCGCCGCGCTCCGCATGGAGGCGCTCTGGCGCGCAGGCAGGCGCTCGACCGCGTTGCAGGAGTTCGAGACGCTCCGCGAGAGCCTCGCGGAGGAGCTCGGCCTGGATCCGGGACCCGACTTGGCGGCGCTGCATCTGAGGATGCTCCGCGAGGAGCTTCCTCAGTCCCCCACGCCGGACGTGCCTGCGCGGCCGAGTCCCGCGACGCGACTGCCGAGGGAGCGCACGGCGCTGATCGGTCGAGAGGCGCACGTCGAGGGACTGACGGAGCTCGTGGAGAGCGAGCCGCTCGTCACCATCGTGGGACCCGGCGGCGCGGGCAAGACCCGGGTCGCGCTGCGGATCGCGCACGCGCTCGCGCGCGACGGTGCGGTGTGGTGGGTGCCGCTCGCGGGCATGTCCGACCCGGCCGCGCTGCCCATCCACGTGGGCCGAGCGATCGGGATGCCCCAGCAGTACGAGAGCGATCCGGGCGATGCGCTCGCGGCCTGGTTCCGCGACAGGCCCGGGCTCCTCGTGCTCGACAACTGCGAGCACCTCAGCGAGCCCGTGGCCGCCTTCGCGGAGGAGCTGCTGGCGAGATGTCCGGAGCTGCGGGTGCTCGCGACGAGCCGCGTGCCCCTGCATGTGTACGGCGAGCACAAGTGGCGGATCCCCGCGCTGGACCTGCCCGAGGAGGAGACAGCGGAGTCGCTCGTCGCCAGCGCCTCGGGCCGCCTGCTGCTCGAACGCGCGGGGCGCGCGGGCGGGGCGCTCGTCCCGGATGCGGCCGAGGCCGCGCACCTGGTGCGGGTCTGCCGCAGACTCGACGGGATGCCTCTCGCGCTCGAGCTCGCGGCGGCGCGCCTGGGCGGGATGTCGGCGGCCGACCTCGACGAGGGTCTCGATGCTCGCTTCCGGCTGCTCACCGATGGCGACCTCGGAGGCCCGTCCCAGCATCGGACCCTGCGCGCGACGACCGAGTGGAGCTATCAGCTGCTGAGCACGCAGCAGCGCGCGCTGCTCGACAGGATGTCCGTCTTCGTGGGACCGATCGGGCTGGCCGCCGCGACCTCGGTCTGCTCCGGCGACGGACTAGACGAGGACGATGTGCCCGCCGTGCTGGCCGACCTGGTCGACCGGTCGGTGGTCGAGAGGGAGCGGGACCGCTACACGCTGCTCGAGACCGTGAGGGAGTTCGGGCGCGAGAACCTGCGCGACGCGCTCACCGCGTGGGAGACGCGCCACGGCGAATGGGTCGCCGCGCTCGTGGAGAGGGTCGGGCAGGGGGTCCAGGGCGCGACGGCGGAGTGGACCAGCGAGCTCGAGTCGCACCTGCTCGATGCCCGCGCGGCATTCGACCGGGCGCTCGCGCGCGGAGACGTGCGGCTTGCCATGAGGCTCGCGGGCCGGGGCAACTGGGCCCTGCTGTCGATCGGCCGTCTGCTGCTGCTCCGCTCGTGGGTGACGCGCTCCCTCGAGGCCGCGGACGGCGTCGAGGTGCCCGCGGGGCTGCGCGGCGAGGTCGAGCTGCTCGCCGGCGCTGTCGCGGGCTTCAGCGGAGACCTCGACGGCGCCGACCGCGGGCTCGCGCGAGCGCGGGCGCATTTCGAGGAGACCGGCGAGGTGGCGGAGACGCTCTGGGTCGACTACTGGAGCGCGGCGATGGAGGCGGAGCGAGGCCGCTACGCGCACGCGGTCGAGAAGGGGCGGCGTGCCGCGGACGAGGCCGCGGGGCGCGGGCTCGGGGCGATCGAGGCGAACCTCCGCGCCGGGGTCGCCGAGGTTGCCCTCGTCGCCTCCTTCGCGCTCGAGGACGACGCAGCGATGAGCCGCGTCGTCGACGAGGAGACCGTGCGAGGCCTCGCGCTGTGCGAGGGACAGCGGTTCGACGAGGCGCAGCTGCGCCTTGAGACGAACGCGGCGCTCTCTCGCGCGCTCGTGGCGCCCGATCGGGAGCATCTGGACGAGTGCCTTGCGCTCGTCGAACGCTGGCGAGCCTTCGGCAGGGGGCTGCGCCTCGCGGTGCTGCTGCCCGCCGTCGCATCGATCTCGCTGCGGTGCGGGCGTCCCGACACCTCGGCGACCTTGACCGTCGAGGTCCTCGAGGTGCTCGGATTCCTTGGATGGGAGGCACCGCTGCCCCCGGCGCTGCGCGTCGCCGCGGTGCTCGGTCACGCGGACGCGCCCGAGGACTGCGCCCGGCTGCTCGGAGCCGCGGGCTCCCGCTGGTCGACCTACCGGTGGCGGGTGCCGTGCGATGCCGCGGAGGCGGAGTCTGCGCTGAGGGTGACCCTCGGCGACGCCCGTTGCGACGAGCTCATGGTGGAGGGAGCGCGCCAGCCTCTCGTGAGTGCGGTCGAGGCCGCGACCCGCGTCGCGCGGGCCGCGGCCGGGGCCGACTGCTGAAGGGTAGAAGGGGTCAGCAGACGGCGACGCCCGCGATGGGTGACAGGTCGTCGCAGATCGGCGCGACGTCGTCAGGACTCGCGGCGAACGCGAAGCCGAGCCCGGCCGCGACGGCGAGCGCGGCGCCGGTGGCGATGATCGGTGTCGCGATGGCGCCGACATCGACCCGGAACTGCGGGTAGCCCTGCGGGCTCTGGCTGAAGTTGACGATGCTCATGATCTTTCCCCTTGTGATTCCCCTGGACACGTGCCGATGCACGTGATTTGAGAATCGGAGGCTCCGGTATACGGCTGGTATGCGCGCGGTGCACGGGAGCTGGAGGCGTCGGTGCGTGGGCGCAGGCTGTCGCGCGGACAGTGCGTGCGCATGCGGCGTCGGCTCGGCGCTGGTCCTACGGCGCGAGCGACTCGTCCTGGACGTACATGACCTCGCCCCACTCGTCAGGCTCGCAGGCGTCGGGAAGGTCCACACCGTCGTGCGGCTCGCCCCACCCGCCGCCGGCCGCGACGGCATCGCCCATCGCGTACTCCACGCCCGCATACGTCAGGGTCTCGAGCTCCGCATCCCAGGCCGTGAGCTCGCGGGGCAGCACGGGGACCGTGGTCAGGTCCGCCGCGTCGCCGGTCCCGACGACGTAGAGGCAGCCGTCGCGGAGCTCGAGCACGCCCGTCAGGAGCGCGGTCTCGCGCGGGCCTCCCGCGTCCCAGTCGTAGCGCGCGACGGGGCTGTCGGCGGCGTCGAGATCGCCGTGGTCGATCGGTGCCGCGCACCCGGCGAGCGCGATCGCGCACGCCAGCACGAGCATCGTCCCTGTCCCTTGCGCGAGGTTCGCCATAGGCAGAGCCTTCCACGCCGGAGCGACGTGCGAAAGGGTCGGGTGCGGCGCCGTCCCCACCGGCACCGGCTGGAGGACGACGACGCGGGATGAGCTGTCGCTTCTGGAAACGTGAGAGCGCTCTCGCAAGCACGTGAACGCGCTCTCACGAGAAAACCGGTTGCGCGTGCAGTTTTGGTAACGATTGTGTTTCGACACAGGCCTGCAAACGCTTGCAACGTTTGCCCGGCACTGGGCGTGGGCGTAGGTTCAAGGCGATTCGTGAGAGCGCTCCCACAGAGGGGTGCACCACTCTCGGGAATCGTCTTTGCACCTACTTCACAAGGGAGTGAAAGTGAGCCTCACACCACGCACCAGGAAGGCGGGGATCGCTGCGGGTGCAGCCGTCTTCGCCCTGACCCTCGCCGCCTGCTCCGGCGGTGGCGACTCCGACCCGTCGTCCTCGGACTCGGCATCAGATGACGCGATGAGCGACGAGCCCATCACGCTGACGATCTCGACGTTCAACGACTTCGGCTACACGCAGGAGCTTCTCGACGAGTACACCGAGCTGCACCCGAACGTGACGATCGAGGCGAACGTCGCCGCGACCTCCAACGACGCGCGCACCAACTACTTCGCCAAGCTGGGCGCCGGCGGCCTCGCCGACGTCGAGGCGATCGAGGTGGACTGGATGCCCGAGGTCATGGAGTACGCGGACCTGCTGGCGGACCTCACCTCCGCGGACGTCGACGGCCGCTGGCTCGACTGGAAGACCGAGGCCGCCACCGACTCCGAGGGTCGCCTGGTCGCCTACGGCACCGACATCGGCCCCGAGGCCGTCTGCTACAACGCCACTCTCTTCGAGGAGGCCGGCCTCCCGACCGACCCGGCCGAGGTCGCCGCGCTGCTCGAGGGTGACTGGGACACCTACTTCTCTGTCGGCCAGGACTACGTGGACGCCACCGGCGGTGCGTGGTTCGACTCGGCGGGCGCCATCTACCAGGGCGTGATCAACCAGGTCGCGGCCGCGTACGAGGACCCCGACACCGGTGAGCTCATCGCTGCCGACAACGCCGAGGTCGCCGACGCCTTCACGATGGTGACCGACGCCTCTGCAGGCCTCTCGGCCCACCTCTCGCAGTGGTCGGACGACTGGTACGCGGCCCTCGCCAACGAGGACTTCGCGACGATGCTGTGCCCGGGCTGGATGCTCGGCGTCATCCAGGGTGCCGCTCCTGACAGCACCGGCTGGAACGTCGCGGACGTCTTCCCCGGCGGCGGCGGCAACTGGGGCGGTTCCTACCTGACCGTCCCGGCCGACGGCGAGAACGTGGACGCAGCGATCGAGTTCGCAGCCTGGCTCACGGCCCCCGAGCAGCAGCTCAAGGCCCTCGCCAACGCGGGCACCTTCCCCAGCCAGAACTCGGCGCTTGAGGACGAGACCGCGCTGAACGACGCGTTCGCTTCGGGTGACTCGCCCACGAAGGCGGAGTTCTTCAACACCGACTCGCTCGGCACGATCTTCTCCAACCGTGCCAACGCGATCACCGTGTCGCCCTTCAAGGGTTCGTCGTACTTCGACGTGAACGACATCATCCAGAACGCGCTGACCCGTACCGAGGACGGATCTCAGGACCCCACGACGTCCTGGGACCAGGCCCTCAGCGAGATCGCCGCGCTCGGCTAATCACGCCGCGAGGACGGGCCGCCTCCTCCTTCTCTGAAGGGGAGGGGGCGGCCCGTGCCGCTGCAGTCACCCCGAAGGACCCTTCATGACCTCCACCCTTCAGCGCCCCGACCATCCCACCGACGAGCAGCGTCGGGACGGCGGCCACGCGCAGCTGACCTGGCGTCAGCGACTCGGCCGCTGGGACGTCAAGTACTCGCCGTACCTGTACATCGCGCCGTTCTTCCTCGTCTTCGCCGTCACGGGACTCTTCCCGATCCTCTACACCGCGTTCATCTCGATGATGGACTGGGACCAGGTGCGCAACTCCGGTGAGTTCATCGGCTTGGACCACTTCGTGTGGGTCCTCCAGGACCGCGAGTTCTGGATCGCGCTGCGCAACACCTTCTCGATCTTCCTGCTGTCGTCGGTTCCTCAGATCATCGTCGCGACGTTCATCGCGGCCATGCTCGACCAGAACCTGCGCGCGAAGACGTTCTGGCGCATGGGAGTCCTGCTGCCGTACGTGGTCGCCCCGGTGGCGGTCGCACTCATCTTCTCCAACATGTTCGGTGACAAGTACGGGCTCGTGAACTCGATCCTCAACGACATCGGGCTCGACTCGATCCTGTGGCACACGGACGTGATCCCCAGCCATATCGCGATCGCGACCATGGTGAACTTCCGCTGGACCGGCTACAACGCGCTGATCCTGCTCGCCGCGATGCAGGCCATCCCGCGTGACCTCTACGAGGCGGCCGCGATCGACGGAGCGGGCGGCATGCGCCGCTTCGCGTCGATCACGATCCCGCAGATCCGACCCACCATGGTCTTCGTCATCATCACGTCCACGATCGGCGGGCTCCAGATCTTCGACGAGCCTCGCATGTACGACACGTACGGCCTGGGCGGAGCCAACAAGCAATGGCTCACGATCACGATGTACCTCTACAACACCGGTTGGGTGAAGTTCGACTTCGGCCGTGCGGCCGCCGTCGCGTGGATCCTCTTCCTCATCATCGTGTCGATCAGCCTCGTCAACTTCTTCCTCACGCAGCGGCTCATCGCCAGCGACAACGTCGCCAAGAAGGCCAAGCCCGCCAAGCAGAACTCCGCCTCGAAGGGAGGCAAGTGATGGCACGCCGCAAGGTCTCTACGTCCATCTCCTCCGGGCGCCCGTCCTGGTTCGTCTACGGCGGACTGGCGATCGTCCTCGCCACCGCGATCTTCCCGTTCTACTGGTCGTTCCTTATCGGCTCGGGTGACCAGTCGACCATCTACGACCAGAACATGTCCTGGTGGCCGGGCGGGAACTTCCTCGCCAACGCTGCGGAGGTCATCTCCAACCCCGCGGTCAACTTCTGGAAGGCGCTGTCGAACTCGATCATCGTGTCCACCACGACCGCGGTCAGCACGGTCGTGCTGTCCACCCTCGCGGGCTTCGCGTTCGCGAAGCTGCGCTTCAAGGGCTCGGGCCCCCTGCTGGTCGCCGTGATCGCGACCATGGCGGTCCCGGTGCAGCTCGGCGTGGTGCCGCTGTACATCCTCATGCAGAAGTTCGGCTGGACCGGGTCGCTCGGCGCGGTCATCATCCCGGCGCTGGTCACCGCTTTCGGTGTGTTCTGGATGACGCAGTACCTGTCCCAGTCGCTGCCGACCGAGCTCATCGAGGCGGCCCGCGTGGATGGTTGCTCCATGATCAGGACGTTCTGGCACGTCGGTCTCCCGGCTGCGCGCCCCGCCGCGGCGATGCTCGCGCTGTTCACGTTCGTCACCACCTGGAACAACTTCTTCTGGCCCTTCATCGTGCTCGACCCGCAGAATCCGACGCTGCCCGTGGCGCTGTCGCTGCTCCAGGCGAACTACTTCGTGGACTACTCGCTCGTGCTGGCGGGTGTGCTGCTCGCGACGCTGCCGCTCCTCCTGCTCTTCATCTTCACCGGCAAGCAGCTGGTGTCGGGCATCATGCAGGGCGCCGTCAAGGGCTAGTCCGGTGACGACCGACGTTTCCTGCTGGGGCAGGCATGGGCTCTATAGCATCATGGGCCCATGCCTGACCCTGACGGCGAGATGGAGATGAGCGTGCTGCGCCACACGGCGCCTACGCTCGAGATGGTGGCTGCCCGTGCCGGCGTCTCGCGTGCGACAGTCTCGCGCGTGGTCAACGGCTCCGACAAGGTCAATCCGTCCTCGGTCGAGGCGGTGCGGGCGGCGATCGCCGAGCTCGGCTACGTGCCGAACCGCGCGGCACGCTCGCTCGCGAGCGCGCAGAGCCACGCGATCGCGCTCGTCGTTCCCGAGGACATCACCAGGTTCTTCGGCGATGTGTTCTTCGCCTCGATCGTCGCGGGGATCGACCGCAGGCTCGAGGAGTCGGACTACGTGCTGAACCTCATGGTGGCCAGCTCCGATCCCGGAGCGAAGAACTCGCGCTACCTCATGGGCGGTGCGGTCGACGGCGCGGTCGTGGTCTCGCATCACACCTCGAACCACTTCCTCGAGCGCATCGGGGACGCGATCCCCCTCGTGTTCGGGGGTCGGCCGGGGCTCGAGGCGATCGACACGTGGGTGGTCGACGTCGACAACGAGGAGGGCGGCGCGGTCGCGGGCCGTCGCCTGGTCGCGCGAGGCTGCACCCGGATCGCCGCCATCACGGGTCCCGAGGACATGCAGTCCGCGAACGAGCGCACGCATGGCTGGAGGCGCGTCGTCGCGGAGGCGGGGCTCGAGCCTGGTCCCGCGATCAGCGGAGACTTCACCGCGGTGGGGGGTGCTCGGGCCGCGCGCGAGCTCCTCGCCAGGTACCCCGAGGTCGACGGGGTGTTCATCGCCTCGGACCTCATGGCGTCGGCGGCGATGCCCGTGCTCATCGAGGCGGGCCGTCGCATCCCCGAGGACGTGGCGGTCGTCGGCTACGACGACAGCCCCGCGGCGGATATGTGCCCGGTTCCCCTGACGACCGTCAAGCAGCCCTCGGAGGCGATGGGGTGGGAGACCGCGGACATCCTCATCGACGTGCTCGCGGGCAACGAGCGGCCGTGGTCGACGATCCTGCCGATCGAGCTCATCGAGCGCGACTCCGCCTGACCTCCCTGGTGTCCCGCGCCGTCCCGCGGCCGGAGTAGTGTCGCCCTCGTCCCCCATGAGTGACGAGGAGAAGCGCGTGACGCTGCTGGTGAGAGCGGTCCGCCTGCTGGACGGGCCCGAGCGTGAGGTCGATATCGCGATCGAGGGCGATCGCATCGTGCGCATCGTCCCCACGGGCCAGGCAGAGGTCGACCGCGACGCCCAGGTCGTCGACCTTGAGGGCCGCTGGGCGACGCCCGGCTACGTGGATCATCACGCGCACTTCACCATGTGGGCCAAGCACCTCGCACGTACCGACGTGTCCGCAGCCCGCGAGCCCGAGGACGTCGCCGAGACGATCAGGGTCGCGCTCGCGAGCGAACACGTGACCGACACTTCCGCCTTCGTCGCACGAGGCTTCCAGGACGCGCTGTGGTCGCACTCGCCGACGGGGGAGATGCTCGATGCAGCAGCCGCCGCCGCGGGCCAGGACGGACGCGCGATCGTCGTCGTCTCCCACGACCTGCACACGGTCTGGATCAACGACGCCGCCGCCTC
Organism: Demequina sp. NBRC 110054; assembly: GCF_002090115.1. NCBI lineage: Bacteria > Bacillati > Actinomycetota > Actinomycetes > Micrococcales > Demequinaceae > Demequina > Demequina sp. NBRC 110054. The sequence continues at coordinate 532,495 of NZ_BBRK01000006.1, read as the reverse complement.
GCGCTTCGGGGCTCCCTCCTCAGGCATCGTGCGCGAGGGCGCCGCCTTCGCGGTCGAGCAGGCCGTCGACAAGGAGGCCGCCGAGGGGGAGGACGAGCTGATCGCCGCGGCGATCGCTGCCGCCGCCGCGCGCGGCGTCACCTCGATCACGGACCTCGAGATGGCCGATAACCCGAGCGTGTGGGCGGGCCGCTTCCGACGCGGGCTGAACGCGGTGCGCGTCACCGCGAACGTGTACCCCGAGCACCTCCCGCTGTCGATCGCGCGCGGCGAGCGCACGGGGTCCGTCGTGCCCGACACCGACGGGCTCGTCACCGTGGGCGCCCTCAAGCTGTTCGCCGACGGCGCGCTGAACTCCGGGACCGCCCTGTGCGTGGACGCCTACGCCGACGGCGGCCATGGCCACGCCGTCTACGGGGAGGGCGAGCTCGAGCGGGTGATGCGCGACGCCGACGCCGCAGGCTTCCGGATCGCGCTGCATGCGATCGGCGACCTGGCGGTGCAGCGGGCGCTCGACGCGTTCGAGGCATCGGGCGCGAAGGGGACCATCGAGCACGCGCAGATGGTCACCACCGAGGATCTCGGGCGCTTCGCCGCGCTCGGCATCGGGGCGTCGGTCCAGCCCGAGCATGCGCTCGACGACCGCGACGTGACGGACCGCCTGTGGGTCGGCCGGACGGAGCGCGCGTTCCCCTACCGCGCGCTTCACGACGCGGGCGCGGTACTCACGTTCAGCTCCGACGCGCCCGTGGCGCCGCTCGACCCGTGGTTCGCGATCTCCGCTGCGGTGCACCGCACGCGCGACGCGCGCGAGCCGTGGGAGCCCGGCAACGCGCTCGACCCGCTGACCGCGCTCAGGGCGTCCTGGTCAGCGTCGCGGCTCGAGGTCGGCGGAGCCGCGGACCTCGCGGTGCTCGAGGCGGACCCGCTCGCCGCGGACATGCCGACCCTGCGGGGGATGTACGTCGCGCTTACCGTGAGCGCGGGACGGGTGACCCACCGCACCTGGTAACTAGCCTGCCGTAGGTCGCCTGGTCAGGGGCTCTCGAGGCCGCGCGAGATCAGCTCCCATGCGTGCTCGACGCGCGACTCCCGCTGGTCGGGCGGCACCGTGTAGGCGAGCGCGGCGAGCATAGAGATCGCCAGGAGGAGATCCTCGATGGTGACCTCCGATCGAAGGTGTCCGGCCTTGTGGGCGCTGTCGCGCGACTGCTCGAGCAGCACCCTCATGCGGCCCTCGAGCGCGCCGAGGCGGGGGTCGTCGGGAGTGCTCGTCGCGAAGCTCATCAGGGGGGCGATTCCCTGGACGCGGTGAGAGATCTCGTGGCCGAGCCTCCGCAAGGGCAGGGGGCCGTGCTCCTGCGCGAGCGACTCGAGCTGCGTCATGTTCTCGTCGAACACCGCGAATACGAGCGAGGCGCGGTCGGGGAAGTGGCGGTACAGCACTCCCTGGCCGACGCCCGCCCGGCGCGCGATCTCGACGAGCGGCACCTCGACACCGCGTTCGTCGAACAGCGCGCGGGCCGCGTCGATCAGCGAGCGGCGGTTCGCCGCCGCGGCGCGCGGGCCGGGGTTGGCGCGAGAGGTGGCCATGCGGCTAGGCTAGCAACCGGACAACGGTGTCCGGTTGCGGAGGGAACGCATACATGCCCGAGTGGGACAAGGAAGTCGATCTGCTGGTCGCGGGAAGCGGCGCCGCGGCGCTCGCGGCCGCGGTCACGGGATCACACGAGGGGCTCAAGGTCCTCGTCGTCGAGAGCACCGACATGTGGGGCGGGACCACCGCCATCTCGGGAGGCGGGCTGTGGATGCCCGGGCACCCCGGGATGGAGGCGCTCGGCAAGCAGGACTCCGAGGAGGCGGTCCTGCGCTACATGGAGGAGACGATCGGCGACGTCGGCCCCGCATCGTCCCTGGAACGCCGCAAGGCGTTCATCCGAGGTGTGCCCCGCGTGTACCGACTTCTCGAATCGCTCGGGCTGGAGTGGGCGCCCTCGAAGGACTACCCCGACTACTACCCGGACAAGCCCGGCGGCATGGCCGGCGGCCGATCGATCGAGGCGCAGCCCTTCGACGCGAAGCGCCTAGGAGACGACGCGGCTACGTGGCGCACTGCCGACATGCTTCCGCCGATCCCGATCAAGACCGACGACGTGTGGCTCATCTCGAGGGCGTGGTCCACGTCCGACGGCTTCATCCGCGGCGCGAAGTTCTTCTTCCGCACCATGGGCGGTCTCGTCACGGGCAAGAAGCTGTACGGGCTCGGCGGTGGGTACACCGGCGCCCTCATGCGGATCGTCAAGGATCAGGGCACCGAGGTGATGCTCTCGAGCCCCGTGACCGCGCTGATCAAGGAGCGCGACGCCGTGGTCGGCGCCGAGGTGACCACCCCGTCGGGCATGCTCCGCGTGAAGGCGAGCAAGGGCGTCGTCCTGGGAACCGGCGGCTTCGCCCGCAACAAGGAGTGGCGCCTCGAGAACCACGGCATCGAGGGCTACACCTCCGCGCCCGAGGGCGACGTCGGCAGCGGCATCCAGGTCGGCATCGACGCGGGCGGCGACGTGGCGCTCATGGACGATGCGTGGTGGGGGGCCTCGGTCCCCGACCCCGAGGGAAAGGACGCACAGTTCCTCGTGGCTGAGCGGTCGATGCCGTTCACGATCTTCGTGGACCAGGAGGGACGACGCTTCACCAACGAGTCGGCCAGCTACATCGACGTCGGGCACGACATCCTCGAGCACCACAGGACCGTGCCGACCATCCCGTGCTGGATGATCATCGACCGCCGCCACCGGCATCGCTACCTCTTCAACGCGTTCCTCACCGGCACCAAGAAGTACAAGGAGGCCGGCATCCTCGTCGAGGCGGACACCCTCGAGGAGCTCGCGTCCGAGCTCGGGATGGATCCGAAGGTGCTCACCTCGACCGTCGAGCGCTTCAACGGTTTCGCCCGCGCAGGCGTGGACGAGGACTTCGAGCGCGGGCGCACGGCCTACGACAACTACTACGGGGACCCGACGGTCCACCCCAATCCCAACCTGGGCACCCTTGAGAAGGGTCCGTTCCAGGCTGTGCAGGTCGTCCCCGGCGACCTGGGCACCAAGGGCGGGCTGCTCACCGACGAGCACGCCCGCGTCATCTCCACCAAGGGCGCGCCGATCCCCGGCCTGTACGCGTCCGGCAACGCCACCGCATCGGTCATGGGCCGCACCTACCCGGGTGCCGGCTCCACGATCGGCCCGGCGACGGTGTTCGGTTACCTCGCGGCCATGCACGCGGCATCACGCCCCTGACCAACCGAAAGGACGAGTCCCCATGTCCACCACGCACACCCACCTCACAGGCGACACCAAGATCGCCGACTGGTTCAAGGACCCCTACGGCGGCCCCGTGATCCGGCAGATGCTCGCGGAGTCAGGTCAGAGCGAGAAGGCGATGGCGCCGGTCAAGCGCTTCTCCATGAACAAGCTCATCAAGATCTCCGGTGGGCGTTTCACTCAGGAGACGCTCGACATGCTGATCGAGAGGGCCGAGGCCGCAGCCGCCGAGGGTGGCTCGCCCGAGCAGGCAGTCGAGGGGAGCGAGCCCGTCACCCCCGACGATGTATCGACGCTCACCGACGGCGCGGACGAGCTGCCCGAATGGAAGGAGAGGATCACCGAGGGACGGTTCACGGGACAGACCGTGGTCGTCACCGGCGCGGGATCCGGCATCGGCCGCGCGACCGCGTCCCGCGTCGCCCGCGAGGGCGGACGGGTGATCGCACTCGACATCTCCGCCGAGCGTCTCGAGAGCCTCGCCAAGGAGCTCGACGGCAGCGACGTCACCGTCGTCACGGCCGACGTCACGAAGGACGAGGACATCGCCCGCGTGCTCGAGGCGGCCGGCGGCAAGGTCGACGCGCTCGCGAACGTCGCGGGGATCATGGACAACATGACGCCGCTGCACGAGGTTTCGGACCAGGTGTGGGAGCGGGTGTTCTCGGTCAATGTCACCGGTCTCATGAAGCTCACGCGCGCCGTGCTCCCCCTCATGCTCGAGGTGGGCAAGGGGTCGGTCGTCAACATTGCCTCCGAGGCGGGGCTCCGCGGTTCTGCGGCCGGCGTCGCCTACACGGCCTCCAAGCATGCGGTCGTCGGCCTCACCAAGAGCTCCGCGTTCATGTACGGCCCGAGCGGCATCCGCGTCAACGCCGTCGCTCCCGGCGGGGTCATCACGAACATCGAGGCGCGCTTCGACTCGGAGCTCGGTCAGGACAGGGTGATGGGCGCGCTCGTCGTCGCGCCTCCGCCCACCACCGCCGATCAGCTCGCGGCATCCATCACGTTCCTGCTCTCTGACGACGGGGTGAACCTCAACGGCGTGATCCTGCCCTCCGACGGGGGCTGGTCGGCAGTCTGACGAGGGGGTGCGAGGCGGGGGTTCCGGGTGCTGCCCGGGACCCCCGCTGCGTCCGGTCGTACCCTGACAGGGACGGGTGCGTGCGCGCCGTCTCCGTGGCCGCGGTAAGGGCTCGGACCAGTGCCTGACCAGGGAGGCTGACGATGATCCTCGACCACGGTGGGACGAGCCCGCAGATCGACCCGACGGCCTCGGTCGCCGCGTCGGCGGTCGTGAGCGGAGACGTGACGCTCGGCCCCGGCGTGCGGATCCTGCACGGCGCCGTCGTGAGCGGGGAACAGGGTCCGGTCACGATCGGCGAGGACAGCATCGTCCTGGAGAACGCCGTGGTGAAGTCCCGCGCGGGGCACGCGTGCAGGATCGGCGACGCCGTCATGGTCGGTCCGCACGCGCACGTCTCAGGCGCGACGATCGGGAGCGGATCCTTCGTCGCGACCGGCGCGTCGGTATTCCCCGGAGCGCGCGTGGGGGAGGGGTGCGAGATCCGCATCGGCGGCGTCGTCCAGGTCAACACGATGCTCGAGGCCGGCACCATGGTGCCGATCCACTGGGTGGCCGTCGGTCATCCCGCCCTGGTCCTGCCTCCCGACCGGCACGACGAGATCTGGCGCGTGCAGCGCGAGCTCGACTTCCCGGGCACGGTCTACGGGGTCGAGCGCGGCACGCCGACGCGCCAGATCATGCGCGACCAGAGCGAGCTGCACCGGCCCGACTCCGGCTGAACGCGGCATGCGCCCGGGCACGCAAAGGCCCCCGGGGTGCGATCCCCGAGGGCCTTGCTGCCTCGGTCGACGCTTCGGGGGGTGAAGCGGATCGGGGCGAGGGTGCCCGCCGGTGCCGGGGGGCGGCTCCGACGAGCGTGACGGTCGCGAAGGCCGCTTACGCGCCCTTGGCGACGGTGATCTTGCGGGGCTTGGCCTCCTCGGCCTTCGGGACGTTCACCGTGAGGATGCCGTCCGTGTAGGTGGCCTCGACCTTGTCCGGGCTGACCCTGTCGGGCAGGCGAACCGCGCGGTGGAACTTACCGAACCGACGCTCGATGCGGCGGTAGCCCTCTCCCTCGGTCTCGTCGTAGAAGTTGCGCTCGCCAGCGACGGTGAGCACGTTGTCCTCGAGCGAGACCTCGACGTCCTCGGCCTTGACGCCCGGGAGCTCGACGTGAAGCGTGAAGCCGTCGTCGGTCTCCTTGACGTCCAGGGCAGGCGAGAATGCGCCCGCGAGCGAGGCGTCAGCGTCGCCGAAGAACTGCCGGAGCATGCGATCCATGTCGTCCTGCCACACCTTCGTCGCGGTGGCCGGAGCCGCCTTGCGCATCACCTCTCGTGCCATGGTCCTCAACCTCCTGTGAGTCGTCTGTGTGCGTCGGGTCCTTCCCGACGGTGGCGGCGGACCCGGTCGGCCGGCCCCTGTTGGTGGCCCCCGCGGGTCCGTCGCTCACCCTCACTATAAGACTTGAGCGGCCTCGACTCAAGTCAAAGTTGAGTCATGTTCGCTCAAGGCGAGAGATTGATAGTAAGGCCTGGTAGATTAGGTGAGCGGAGCATCGTCCCCGTGCGATCGCGCGTCGCCGCGGACACTTTGAGCCAAACCGCCGCTCACACTTTGGGCCAAACCGCCGCTCACACTTTGGGCCAAACCGCCGCTCACACTTTGGGCCAAGCCGTCGCGGACACTTTGAACCAATCTGAGTCGCGACACACGAGCGCGTCGAGGCGCACCGCGGCGTGTCGCCGGAGTGTCGCAGGTGGGAGTGGTTCGAACTGTCGGGAGGTGTGTCGCACCGCCCGACAGCGCGGAGCGGTTACTGGCTGATCGCGCCGTCGTACGGCATGCGGTGGCCCATCGGACGCGTGATGTGGCCCAGCACCAGGACGACGACCGTGATGAGCGCCGACAGGATCAGACCCGCCGAGAAGTCGACCTTGAGCAGCAGCGCGCCGGTCAGCGCGCCCGCGCCGATGAGGACGATCGCGCCCGCGCGGCGCGCCCACGGCTGGCCGCCGCCCTTGCCGAGCACCGAGTCCGAGGCGAGGCCCGTGATGGTCGAGGTCACGACGACCGTCGTCACGTCCTTGACTGCGATGTGCCGGGCGGTCGCCGCCTGGCATCCCATCGCGAGGCCGAGCGACGCGGTGGCGGCGTACGCGGCGATCGTGCCCTGCTCGATCGTCACGGTCATCGCGACGACCACGCCCGCGATCAGTACCGCGGCGACGCCGCCGAACAGCGCGGTGTGCTTCCCGGTCCAGCCCTTGCGCGCGCCGCGCAGCACGCGACCGCCGATCGCGGCCCCGGCCATGAACGCCGCGAGCGCGACCAGCGGGCCCTCGACGGGCAGGTCGTTGCCGCCCGCGAGACCCATGCCGAGGATCACGACGTTGCCGGTCATGTTGCCCGTGAACACGCGGTCCAGGCCGAGGTATCCGACCGCGTCGATGATCCCCGTGGAGAACGTGAGCGCGAGCATGAGCCCGAGGTAGCTGTGGTCTGGGTTGGCGCGCATCCGGGTCAGCACGGTTCCTCCTGGTGGGGACGGGCGCGCGCCGTGTCGCCCCTCGGGGCCAGGGTCGCGCGTCGGCGGTAGTCTCGTAGCGCCAGGGTAGGACACGACGTGGTGCGGGCGCTCCGGCCCGCACGAGGGCGCCCTGTGCGGCGGAGGGGGTCACGTGGGCGAGTACGCAGGGATTCTGAGGTCGGGGGAGAGCATCCCCGACGGTCTCCCGTACCTGCCCGCGGATCCCGAAGCCGTGTTCTGGGGTCGCCTTCCGTGCAGGGACGATGCGCCGGTCCTCACGGTGGACTCGGGCGCCGAGGTCGTGGTCGACACACTGAGCCACGAGGGCCTGCTGCCGGATCAGGGATCCGACGCCGCCGGCTTCTTCTCCTCCCACGGTGTGCCCGAGGACAGGGTGCTCGCCGAGGCCGCGGCCCTGTCCACCTCCTCGCGCCGCGACCCCGGCGCCGATGGCCCCCACGTCGTCACCGGCCCGATCGCGGTGGAGGGCGCGCGCCTGGGCGATGTGCTCGCGATGACCCTGCTCGACGCGACGCCGCGCGTGCCCTACGGCGTCGTCTCCAATCGCCACGGCCGGGGCGCGCTGCCCGGAGAGATGCCCGCGGGCGGCGCCGACGCCGTCTCCGTGTTCGCGCCGATCGCGCCGGACCAGGACGGCGTGTGGAAGGGCTGGTTGCCGCGCCGCGAGGGTGGCCCGCGCGACGTCGCCTTCCCGCTCGCGCCGTTCTTGGGGATCATGGGCGTCGCGACCGATACCGCGGAGCGCGCCCACTCGGTCCCGCCCGGCTCGCACGGCGGCAACATCGACATCAAGGAGCTCGTCGTCGGTTCGACGCTGTTCCTCCCCGTCCAGGTGCCGGGTGCCCTCGCGTACGTGGGCGACCCGCACTTCGCGCAGGGCGACGGCGAGGTCGCGCTGACCGCGCTCGAGGCGTCCCTGCGGGTGCGCATCAGGCTCGACCTGATCCCGGCCGCCGAGGCGGCTCGCGCGTTCGGCGACCTCATCGGGCCGCTCGGAGAGACGGCGACGCATCTGATGCCCACGGGGATCGACGCCGACCTCGACGAGGCGGTGCGCAAGGCCACTCGCGCGGCGATCGCGATCCTCGCGGCCCGGTACGGCATGGAGTCCCACCTGGCCTATGCCTACCTGTCCGCGGCGACGGACCTGCGCATCTCCCAGGTGGTCGATCTCGTGTGCGGGGCGCACGCGATGATCCGCAAGGAAGACTTCGAGGCGCCGGGGGCGCCGGTTTGGAGCGAGGCATGACGAACATCCACGTGGCCGCGGGGGCGATGGCCCCTGACGGGCTGATCGAGGCGATCCACGCGTACGAGCAGGTGCTCGCGGCGGACGATCTCGACGCGCTCGCGGCGTTCTTCGAGCCAGGGGACGAGACACTCCGCGGCGACGGCGCCGGCCTGCTCATCGGCCACGACGCGATCGCCTCGTTCCGCGCCAAGCGCGGCGGCGCGGGCGCGCGCCGCCTCGTGGAGCTGCGCCTGACCCCTGCCGGCGACGACTGGCTCGCGGTCTCGGTCAACGCCCCCGTCGCGGGCGGTCGCGGCCTCGTGACCCAGCTGTGGCGCTACTCGGCCGACGCGGTCGGCGGGCCCGGCGGTGGATGGCGCATCGCGGTCGCCCACGTGTCCTCGACGCCCGCCGCGATCGACACCCGGATCTGGCGCGTCGTCGGCGCCCCGCTGCTCGAGGGCAGGTCCGAGGGGCCGCTCGCGGGTGAGACGGTCGCAGTGAAGGACCTGTTCTCGGTGCTCGGCCAGCGCGTGGGCGCAGGCGTGCGTGCCTATCTCGAGGAGTCGGAGCCGAAGGAGCTCAACGCGCCCGCGGTGCAGTCGCTGCTCGACGCGGGCGCCGACGTCGTCGGAATCGCCCAGACGGACCAGTTCGCGTACTCGATCGCGGGCCTCAACCCCGACTACGGCACCCCGCCCAACGGCGCCGTGCAGGGCGCGGTCCCCGGAGGCTCGTCGTCGGGCCCCGCCTCGGCGGTCGCGCTGGGTCAGGCGAGCATCGGCCTGGGCACCGACACAGCGGGCTCGATCCGCATCCCCGCCTCCTACCAGGGGCTGTGGGGTCTCAGGACGACGCACGGCGCCGTGAGCCTCGAGGAGGTGGTGCCGCTCGCGCCGCGCTACGACACCGTCGGGTGGATGACGCGCGACGGCGAGACCCTGCTCGCGGCCGCGAAGGCCTCGTTCTCCGGCGAGCCGGAGGTCACGCTGGACGACGTCGTGCTTGCGTCCCCGAGCGCCACCGTGCTCGCGCAGCCCGAGGTGCGGCAGATCTTCATCCAGCTGCTCCAGTGGCTCGAGGTGCACGTCGATCTCAGGCCGGTCGACCTGCCCGATGTGAGCCGCCTCTACGCCGGGTTCAGGGTGACGCAGTCGGCCGAGGCCTGGCGCTCGGACGGCGCCTGGGTCGAGAAGCACCCCGGCGCGCTCGGTCAGGACATCTTCGAGCGCTTCGAGTACGCGTCCTCGGTGGGCAAGGAGCAGGAGGCCGAGGCGCTGATCGACGTCGCCGAGCTCGCCAAGGAGATCGACGATGCGCTCGGCAACGCGATCCTGCTGCTGCCGACCTCGCCGTCCGCGGCGCCGAGCCTCGACGCGTCGATCGAGTACCTCCAGGGGGTCCGAGAGGCGACGCTGTCCATGACCGCGATCGCGGGCCTCACGGGCCGTCCGGCGCTCACGGTGCCGTGGATGCGCACCTCGGAGGGGCCCGTGGGGTTGAGCCTGATCGGCCCCAAGGGGTCGGACCTGGCGCTCATCGAGACGGCGCTCACGTGGGAGCGCGAGCTGCTCCACGACCAGCAGGGGTAGGCCTCCGGCCGTCGAAATCCCCATGAAACGCGCGATCCGCCAGACTGTGTAGGTCTCATCAACATTTCTGGAGAAGCCATGACTCTTCCGGGGCCGCTGAATCCGCCGTCACGCCTGCTCATGGGCCCTGGCCCGATCAACGCCGACCCGCGCGTGCTGCGCGCGATGTCCGCGCCGCTGGTCGGGCAGTACGACCCGTTCATGACCCACGCGATGAACGAGGTCATGGACCTGTATCGCCGCGTCTTCGTCACGGCCAACCGGCAGACCCTGCTCGTCGACTCGACCGCGCGTGGCGCGATCGAGGCGGCGCTCGTCTCGGTGCTCGAGCCCGGCGACAAGGTGCTCGTGCCGGTCATGGGCCGCTTCGGCCACCTGCTCGTCGAGATCGCCCAGCGCTGCGGCGCGGAGGTGCACACGGTCGAGGTGCCGTGGGGCCAGGTCGCGCCCTACGAGCTCATCGCGGACGCCATGGCGAAGGTCCAGCCCAAGCTCCTCGCGGTGGTCCACGGCGACACCTCGACCACGGTCGCGCAACCGTTCGATGGGTTCGGCGAGCTGTGCGCGCGCTACGGCGCGCTGCTGTACGCGGACGTCACCGCCTCGATCGGCGGCAACGAGTTCCTCACCGACGAGTGGGGCGTCGACATCGCGACCGGCGGGCTGCAGAAGTGCCTGGGCGGTCCCTCCGGGTCCGCGCCCGCGACCTTCTCGCCGCGGGCCGAGGGCGTCATCAACTCCCGCAAGAGCATCGAGGCCGGCATCCGCGCCGAGGGCGACGAGGTCGCGGCGCACCCGATCCGCTCGAACTACTTCGACATGTCGATGGTCTTCGACTACTGGTCCGAGCGCAGGCTCAACCACCACACCGAGGCCACGACCATGCTGTACGCGGCACGCGAGGCGGCCCGCATCGTCCTCGAGGAGGGGCTCGGCAACTTCCAGGCCAGGCATGCGCTCCACGGCCGCGCGATGATGGAGGGCGTGCGCGGCCTCGGCCTCGAGGTCTTCGGTGACACCGCGCACAAGATGACCAACGTCGTCGGCGTCGTCATCCCCGAGGGCGTGCACGGCGAGGCCGTGCGCACGCGCATGCTCGAGGACTTCGGGATCGAGATCGGCACGTCGTTCGGGCCGCTCGCGGGCAAGGTGTGGAGGATTGGCACCATGGGCTACAACGCGCGCCAGGACGCGGTCCTCACCACGCTCGCCGCGCTCGAGGCGGTGCTTCGCCGCGAGGGCTTCGGCCTTCCCGCGGGCGGCGGCGTCGACGAGGCCTACCGCGTGTACGGGGAGGCCTCGTGACCTCGCCTGGCGAGATCGTCCCGGGTCCCCTCGACATGGACGATGCGGACGGTCCCGTGCCCTTCTCGGCGCGGGAGATCCTCGAGCGCTGCGATGTCCTCGCGACCCACAGCTCGCGCATCGGCGCGATCGAGCGCTCGTACCTCACCGCCGAGCACGCCCGCACGAACTGGACCGTGGGCGAGTGGATGGCCGAGGCGGGACTCGACCCGTGGCAGGACGTGGCCGGCAATCAGCGCGGCTCGCTCGCCGGGCCCGAGGACGACTCGCCGGTGCTGATGCTCGCCTCTCACCTCGACACCGTGCCCGGGGCGGGCAGGTACGACGGGATCCTCGGCACGCTCATGGCGATCGCGGTCGTGGGCAGGCTCGAGGCCAAGGGCGTGGACCTGCCGTTCGGCATCGAGGTGCTCGGCTTCGCCGACGAGGAGGGCACGCGCTTCGGCCGCACCCTGCTCGGCTCGTGCGCCGTCGCCGGCGCGTGGCAGGACGCGTGGTGGGACCTCAAGGACGCGCAGGGCATCACGCTGCGCACGGCCTTCGAGGCGTTCGGGCTCGATCCCGCGCGGATCGAGGAGGCGGCGCTGCCGCGCGATCAGGTGCTCGGCTACCTCGAGGCTCACATCGAGCAGGGTCCGCTGCTCGAGGACGCTGACCGTGCCCTAGGCGTGGTCACCGGGATCATGGGTGCCCGCCGCTTCGATCTCACGATGATCGGCGAGGCCGGCCACGCGGGCGGCATGCCCTACGGTCGGCGCCGCGACGGTCTGCTCGGCGCTTCCGAGCTCGTGACCGCGATCGAGGAGCTGTCCCGCGACAACGGCGCGATCGGCACGGTCGGCCGCATGCAGGCCTACCCGGGAGCCGCGAACGTCATCCCCGGCCGCGCCGAGTTCTCGCTCGATCTGCGTGCCGAGACCGACGAGCTGCGCGACAGGGTCTGGGACCTGATCCAGGAGCGCGCCGACAAGATCTGCGCCGCGCGCAACCTGACGTTCGAGGCGGTCGAGAGGCACGATGCGGAGGCGACCGTCGTCGGCACGCGCCTCGCCGACGCGATCCGTGCGGGCATCGCGGCGACGGGGGACAGCGAGCCCCTCGAGCTGCTGTCGAAGGCCGGTCACGACGCGATGGCGGTCGCGTCGCTCACGGACTACGCGATGCTCTTCATCCGCTGCGGCGGCGGCATCTCGCACCACAAGGACGAGTCGGTGATCGAGTCGGACGTGGCGCTCGCGCTCGACGCGTTCGAGGCGGCGGTCCTGGACCTGGCGAAGGACTTCGGCTGAGCCGGCGGCCTCGCGGCAGCGCCTGAATCCGGGCATAGAAACGGCGCCAAGAGCCCCATCGCACTCGACGCCTGCCACACGACAGTACGGACAATCCCCACCATGGTCAACAGGGGTGGTGCCACTCGTCGCCCGACCTGCCCTGATGGGCACCCGTAGCGTGGGCTCATGAGCCAGCACCCCTTCCGCCAGGTCGACGTCTTCGGCAACGGGCCCTACACGGGCAACCCGGTCGCGGTGATCCTCGACGCCGAGGACCTGACCACGGAGCAGATGGCGCGCATCGCGAACTGGACGAACCTGTCGGAGACCACGTTCGTGCTGCCGCCCACCGACCCGTCGGCCGACTACCGCGTCCGCATCTTCACCGTCGCGGAGGAGCTCCCGTTCGCGGGCCATCCGACGCTCGGCACGGCCCGGGCGTGGCTCGACGCGGGCGGCGTGCCGCGGGTGCTCGGCCGCGTCACCCAGGAGTGCGGAGTCGGTCTGGTGCCCCTTCGGCACGACGGGACGATGCTCGCCTTCGCTGCCCCGGATCGGCTCCGGTCGGGTCCGGTGGACGAGGCGGACGTGGCCGTCGCGTGCGAGCGGCTGCGCCTGGACCGTGACGACGTGGTCGCCGCCGAGTGGGTCGACAACGGGCCCGGCTGGCTCGGCCTGCTCCTCAAGGACGCGCAGAGCGTCCTCGAGGTGCGGCCCGACACGGCCGCGCGCGAGGACAAGGGCTTCTACGGCGTCGTCGGGCTCTACGGTCCGGACCGAATGGTCGGCACCGGCACCGGCACCGGCACCGGCACCGGCACCGGCACCGGCACCGGCATCGGCACCGTAGCCGACGGAGAAGGAATCGACGGTGCCGGGCCGGACGGCGTTGCGCTCGAGGTGCGCGCATTCGTCGGGGACCCGGGAGCCGGGCTCTTCGAGGATCCCGTGACGGGCAGCCTGAACGCATCCGCCGCGCAATGGCTGACCTCGGCCGGCGTCCTCGCCGCGCCGTACGACGCCCGCCAGGGGACCGTGCTCGGCCGCGACGGCCGCATCTCCGTCACCGAGGGCGACGGTGAGCTCTGGATCGGCGGCGCGACGCACGTCGCGGTGACGGGGACGATCGACGCCTGACGCCGCGCCGGGACCGGGTCCCCGCGATGCCCGCTCCCGCGACTACATTCTCTCCGGGCCACTGGAGGGAGACACGATGGCAGGCACGAGCGCGAGCGCGCCCACGGCGGGTCGCCCCGAGCCGATGTTCGCGATCCTGCTGCTGGTCGCGGGCCTTGTGGCGATCGCCGTCAGCGGCCTCGCCGGGGGTGACGGAGGAGCGGCCGATGCCGCGGCCCCGACCTCTCAGGCCACCTCCGCGTCCGAGCCGGCCGTCGCATCGTCCGGGGGCGAGGGGAGTGTCCATGAGGCGGCCCTCGAGCTCACCGTGAAGGGGCGCGCGGCGAAGACCGGCTACGAGCGCGACGAGTTCGGCTCGGGCTGGATCGACGTGGACCGCAACGGCTGCGACACCAGGAACGACGAACTGCAGCTGCGGCTGACGGGCCTCGAGATGGACGGCGACTGCATCGTGCTCGCGGGCGACCTCGACGACCCGTTCACCGGCGAGAGCATCCACTTCGAGCGCGGCGGGGCGAGCGAGGTCGACATCGACCACCTCGTTGCGCTGTCGGACGCGTGGCAGAAGGGCGCCGCGCAGTGGGAATACGCGAAGCGCGTGGCGTTCGCGAACGACCCGCTCAACCTCGAGCCGGTCGACGCGAGCGCCAACCGGGAGAAGGGCGACTCGGACGCCGCGAGCTGGCTTCCCGCGCAGAAGTCCTACCGCTGCACGTATGTGGCGCGGCAGGTCGCGGTGAAGACCAAGTACGAGGTGTGGGTCACGCAGGCAGAGCTCGACGCGATGCTCGCGGTCCTTGACTCGTGCCCGGACCAGGAGCTGCCCGACCTCGGCGACCAGCCCGTCACGGCGGACAACGTCGGGTCGTAGGCGACCTCACTCGTCGACGTCGGCCCCACCACCCAGGTCGGAGCAGTCGATCTCGCGCGCGCCGTGCGCCGCGAGGTACCGCCCCGCGCCGCGATCGCCCTCGAGCATCGCGACCAGCGGCTCCCAGTGGGCCCTGCCGATCAGGACCGGGTGTCCGGGAGCGCCGTCGAACGTCGCGCGGGCGAGCGTCGTCTGGTCGTGCGCCGCGGCGAGCACCCGGCGCGCCGCCTCCGTCTTCTGCTCGGGCAGGTCCACGAGCGTGACGAGGAGCGCCTCGGCCCCGCGCTCGGTCGCCTCCTCGACGACCTTGCGCAGCGACACCGACTGGCCCTCGGCCCAGTTCCACGCGACGACGGTGTCGGCCCAGTCGGGCACGAGCTCCTCCGCCTCGTAGGCCTGCGCGCCCACCACGACGATCACGGGATCGCAGCCCGCGTCGCGAAGTGTGATGGCGGCGCGCTCGACCCAGGCAGTGCCGTCCTCCGCGCGCCGCAGCGCCTTCGGTCCACCGGCTCGCGTTCCCGCCCCGGCGGCCAGCACCGCGCCCGCGATCCTCATTGCCATACTGGAGACACTACGCGCGAGGGAATGGACCTCGCGCCGTGAGGCCAGGGGAGATGCTGTGACGGTGAAGCCGACCCGCGAGGACCTGCTCGCGTGCCTGCGTGTCGAGCGCTGGGCCGACGAGATGGCCCGCTTGGAGTTCGACTCGATGCTCGAGATGGAGCGCGCGGCGGTGTCGATCGCGACGCCGATGAGCGAGGCAGAGGTCGACGAGGCGCTCGCCGCACACCCCCGCATCGGGGAGAAGGCGGCCGGGGACGATGCGGAGGCGAGGTTCTCGGCGAAGGAGCAGGAGGCATCGTCCACGGACGATGCGGTGCTCGCGTCGCGCCTGGCGACGCTCAACGCCGCGTACGAGGAGGCCTTCGGGAGGGTGTTCCTCATCCGCGCTGCGGGACGGTCGCGCGACGAGATCGTCGCGGAGCTCGAGCGACGTCTCACGAACGACGAGGCGGCGGAGATCGCCGAGGTCGCCGACCAGCTGCGGGGCATCGCGCTGCTGCGCCTGCGCACGACGTACGAGGAGGCGCTCGCATGAGCCACGTCACGACGCACGTGCTGGACGCCGTGGCGGGCGTGCCCGCCGCCGGGATCGCGGTGACGCTGTCTCGCCGGGGTGCCGAGGGCTGGGAGCCCGTCGCGCAGGGGCTCACCGATGCGGACGGCCGCGTGCGCGAGCTGGGTCCGGACGTTCTCGACGACGGCGTCTACCAGGTGCGCTTCGAGACCGGGATCTACTTCGCCAAGCGTCAGGTCGAGACGTTCTACCCTGAGGTCGAGATCGCGTTCTCGGTCGCGGGCGGCGACCACTATCACGTGCCGCTCCTGCTCAGCCCCTTCGCGTACTCGACGTACCGGGGGAGCTGAGGAGTCCGCCTGCGAAGCCCGCCTGGGCCCGGTGACGGCCCGGGGGAATGGATTCGCGCGGCGCGCGGTTGTGGACCGTACACAGAGGGTTCGCCAGTCCCCGGGCGAACCCTCTGACACGTCTCGGCCCGGGCATCGTCCCCGGGTCGAACTTCTGAGAGGAGCGCCCGTGGTCGAGGTCGAGGTCTGGTCGGATGTCGCGTGCCCGTGGTGCTACCTCGGCAAGCGCCGCCTCGAGAAGGCGATCGAAGCCTTCGACGGCGAGGCGCGCGTGACGTGGCGGAGCTTCCAGCTCGACCCGACGATCCTGCACGGTGAGCACACCCCGCACGCGGAGGCGATGGCGAAGAAGTTCAACATGCCCGACGAACGAGTCCAGGAGATCGGCCAGAGACTCATCGACCTGGGCGCCGAGGAGGGTCTCGAGTACAACTTCGACGGCTACATCCAGGCGAACACCCGCAATGCCCATCGCGTGCTGCACATGGCGCAGGAGGCGGGGCTCGGTGGCCCCATGAAGGACCGGCTGCTCAAGGCCCAGTTCTCGGACGGCGCGATCGTCGACGACCTCGACGTCCTCGCGGGCCTGGCAGAGGAGGTCGGCCTCGACGGCGCCGAGGTGCGCGCGATGCTCGCGACCGACGCCTACGACGATGCGGTCCAGGCCGACATCGACGAGGCCGCCTCGCTCGGAGCCAACGGAGTGCCGTTCTTCGTCTTCGACCGCGCCTTCGCGGTGTCGGGAGCGCAGCCGCTCGAGGTCTTCGAGACCGCGCTCGAGCGCGCGCGGGAGAAGGCGGCGGCCGACGCCTGACCCGGCGCCCGCATCGTCCCTGCTCGGCGCGTAGGCTCGGTGCATGCCCACACCGCACATCTCCGCGCCCGAGGGCGCCTTCGCGCCCGACGTCCTGCTGCCCGGCGACCCTCGCCGCGCAGCCCGCATCGCCGAGACCTTCCTCGACGACGCCGAGCTCGTGACCGAGGTGCGTGGCATCCTCGGCTACACCGGCACCTACCAGGGTCGACCGATGTCCGTGATGGCGACGGGCATGGGCATGCCCTCGGCCACGATCTATATGACCGAGCTGATCCGCCACTACGGCGTGAAGCGTCTCGTGCGCGTCGGCACCGTTGGCGGCATCCACATGGACCTGCAGCTCGGCGACGTGGTCGCGGCCTCCGCGGCCCACACCGACTCCGCGATGACGGCGCACCGGCTTCCCGGCGTGCACTACTCCCACGCCCCGTCGTTCTCGCTGCTGCGCGCCGCCGCCGACTACGCGGATGAGGCCGGCGCGCCCCTGCGCGTGGGCCCCGTGCTGACGTCGGACGCGTTCTACCACCCCGACGAGACGCTCGTCCCTCGCCTGGCTGCGTACGGCACGCTGGCCGTCGAGATGGAGGCCGCGGGGCTCTATGCGGTCGCCGCAGCCGAGGGCGTCGAGGCGCTCATGGTCGGCACCGTGTCCGACCATGTGGTCAAGGGCGAGTTCCTCGAGGCGGACGAGCGCGAGAAGACTTTCGCGGCGATGGTCTCGGTCGCGCTCGGGGCGCTCATGCGTCCGTGATTTCTTGACCCCTAACTGACAGTGTGAACCAATCTGACGCGCGACACCCCGCGATCCGGGCCCGTGAGGGCTCAGACGCGGGGTGTCGTATCTGAAATTGGTTCACACTGTCGGCGCGGGCCGACGAGCCTGACTACTTGCGGTTCGCCCGGTAGTAGGCGATCAGCGCCTGGGTCGAGGCGTCCTGCGCGGCGAGCGCCGCATCGTCCGTCTCGATCGCCGGGGCGATCTCCATCGCAAGCTTCTTGCCGAGCTCGACGCCCCACTGGTCGAAGGCGTTGATGCCCCACACGGCGGCCTGCGTGAACGTGATGTGCTCGTACAGCGCGATGAGCTGGCCGAGCACCTGCGGCGTGAGCGACGGCGCGAAGATCGACGTGGTCGGCTTGTTGCCGGCGAACGTGCGGGCCGCGACGAGCGCACCGGTGGTGCCCTCCGCCTCGACCTCTGCGGCGGTCTTGCCGAACGCGAGCGCCTTGGTCTGCGCGAGGAAGTTCGCGAGGAACAGCGCGTGGACGTCCTGGTCGCCGTCCTTGAGGGCGTAGGCAGGGTTCACGACCGCGATGAAGTCCGCGGGGATGAGCTTCGTGCCCTGGTGGATCAGCTGGTAGAAGGCGTGCTGGCCGTTCGTGCCGGGCTCGCCCCAGAAGATCTCGCCGGTCTCCGTGGTGACGGGCGTGCCGTCCCAGCGCACGGACTTGCCGTTGGACTCCATCGTGAGCTGCTGCAGGTACGCGGGGAACCTGTGCAGCTGCTGCGCATAGGGGAGCACGGCGTGCGACTGCGCGCCCAGGAAGTTCACGTACCAGACGTTCAGCAGTCCCATGAGGACGGGGACGTTCTGCGCGAGCGGGGTCTGAGCGACGTGCGTGTCGACGGCGTGGAAGCCCTCGAGCAGGTCGCCGAAGACGTCCGGGCCGAGGGAGATCGCGAGCGACAGGCCGATCGCGGAATCCACCGAGTAGCGGCCGCCGACCCAGTCCCAGAAGCCGAAGGCGTTCGCGGGGTCGATGCCGAAGGCCTCGACCTTGTCGAGCGCGGTGGAGACGGCGACGAAGTGGTGCGCGACGGCGTCCGACTTCTCCTCGTCGGTGCCGACCGCGACGCCGGCCTCGGCCAGCGCGGTCCACAGCCACTCGCGGGCGAGGCGCGCGTTGGTGAGCGTCTCGAGCGTGGTGAAGGTCTTCGACGCGACGATGAACAGCGTGGTCTCGGGGTCGAGGCCCTTGACCTTCTGGCCCATGTCGGTCGGGTCGATGTTGGACACGAAGCGGGCGTCGATTCCGGCGGTGGCGTAGGGCTCGAGGGTCTCGTAGACCATGACGGGGCCCAGGTCGGAGCCTCCGATGCCGATGTTGACGACGGTCTCGACCTTCTTGCCTGTGATGCCGAGCCACTCGCCCGAGCGGACGCGGTCCGCGAAGGCGGCCACATTGGCGAGGACCTCGTGGACGTCGGCGTCGACATCCTGGCCGTCGACCGTCAGGCCCGGCTCCATGCCGGCGGGGCGGCGCAGCGCGGTGTGCAGCACGGCGCGGTCCTCGGTGGTGTTGATGTGCTCGCCCGCGAGCATCGCGGCGTAGCGGTCGGCGACGCCGGTCTCCTCGGCGAGCTTCACGAGGCTGCTAAGGATCTCATCGGTGACGAGGTTCTTCGACAGGTCGACGTGCAGGTCGGCCAGCGGCAGGCTCATGCGCTCCACGCGACCGGCGTCCGCGGCGAACCAGCCGCGCAGGTCGGGGGCGAAGGCGGACTTGTGGGCCTCGAGCTCGGCCCACGCGGACGTGGAGGTGCAATCGATGGGTGCGTTCACGCCTTACAGGCTAGTGCCGCCCGGACGATGCGTCACCGGGACCGTGGGCTCGGTCCCGTCATTTCTCGGTGGTCGGGACGACGGGCTTGCCGGTGGCGATCGTGGTCAACGCGATCGTCTCCAGCTCGCCCGAGTCGCTGCGTCGCTTGAGCAGCACCTCGGCCAAGCACGGCGTCCGGCGCCCTGCCTCGGCGCCGGCCCAGGAGATCGCCTCGCCGACCTCGCACGAGTCGAGGTCGTAGGCGGCGCATGCGCCCTCCTCCGCGACGGGCGGATCGGTCCACAGGTGGATGCGGAAGTCCTGCGGGCCACGTGTCTCGACGACCGCGTCGCGCTCGTCGACCAGTCGGGGCTCGGACGCGTCGAGCGGGAGATAGCCCCAGCCATCCTCGTCCTCCAGGGACGATGCGGCAGTCGCCTTCGGTGCGAGCGTCTGGATGACGATGGCCGCGCCGACAAGGGCCGCGGCAAGCGGCATCGCGAAGCTCGTGATCACCTGGGCAAGGAACGCGAAGGGATAGATTGCGAGCTCGGCGTTCGGCCCCGCGAGCTGCTCGAAGCCGTAGACGAAGTTCGCGCCGAACGCGATGAACAGCGCGCCGATGCCGGCGAGCCCGACGGCCCACCACAGGCAGCGCTTCGCGACCGGATGCATGAGTTCCCCCTCGTGTGTGTCCGTATCGACAGGCTATCTCGCTGGCAGTGCCTCGGTCAGGGCGTGGTGGTGAGGTCCGCGGCCCACCGTCGGGCCGCGGCGGAGGCGAACGCCTCGTGGATGACAGGCGCAAGGGCGGAGTCGATCTCGGCGAGTGCGCGACGCCCTTCCGCGGCGAGGCATGCGAAGACCACCCTCCGGTCGTCGCCGCAGGCCTCGCGGACCACATGCCCCCTGAACTCGAGGCGATCGACGAGCCGTGTGGCGCGACTGTTCGTGGTGCGGGCCGCGTCCGCGAGCTCGCTCATCCTCATCCGGCCGTCGGCTGCCTCGCGCAGCAGCTGGAGCAGGGTGAGCTCCTCCGTGCATACGGAGTCCCGGACGGCGAGCGCATCCGAGACCGCGGAGGTGACGAGGCAGTGCAGGCGGTCGAGAGCGAGCCATGCGTTCACGGCGGATTCGTCGGAGGCACCGGTCATCTCATCACCCTCGAATAGTTCTCATTTGAAATAGTTGCAATTTGAAAATACTATCAGCGAGGCGCCCTGATCGGCGCGCGATCGACGCATGGCCTCACTGCTACCCCGGATGGACATACTTCATGACTGACGCACGCACCCCTCTTCACCTTGAGCGCACGGGCACCCATGCCTACGTCGCCCGCAACGAGCGCGGGGCCGAGGTGAGGCTCGGACTGTCGGAGGCTGCTGGCGTGTTCTCGCCTGGAGAGCTGCTCCAGGCGGCCCTGGCCGCATGCGCGAGCCTGTCGATGGATCACACGCTCGCGAGCCGTCTCGGCGACGACTTCGAGGCCTTCGTCGACGTGGATGGTGCGGTCGACAAGGAGCAGAACCGCTTCAGCGCGCTGAGTGCGACGCTTCGCACGGACCTCAGCGCTCTCGACGCCGAGAAGGCGGAGTCGCTGATCGAGCGGGCCGAGCGTGCGATCGAGCGGCTGTGCACGGTGGGTCACACGATCGACGTCGGCGCCGAGCGCGTCACGACGGTGCGTTCGATCTGAGCGGGCTGCGCGAGAACGCCAGGGGAGGCCGCCGACGCCCTAGCGAGTCGAACCGACGGCGTTGAGCTCGTCGCTGGAAGCGGTGGGGGATCCCAGTTTCGGCACGGTCTCCGCGATCCAGTCCGCGATGAAAGCGGCGACGTAGGCGAAGTGGTCGATCGAGATGTGCTCGGTGCCGCCCTCGGGGTCGTCGAAGATCTTCAGCTCGCACCGGGGGCTGCCGACCGCCTGCGCATAGGAACGATGCGCCATCTCCACCGGGATCTGGCGGTCGTTCGCCCCGTGGGTGATGAGGAACGGCACCGTGATCTTGTCGACCACGCCGTCGAGGTGCATGTTCTCGGTGCGTTCCATGAAGTCGTTCAGGTCGCTCGCTCCCCAGACCCAGAACACGTGCTTCCAGTAGTGAGGCACCGGGTTCTCACCCTCGCGGTCGACCCGTCGGCGCTGCACGGCCGCCCAGTCGTGATTGGCGCCCCACGCGACGACGAACTTCAGGCGCTTCTCGAAGGCGGCGGCCCTGGGTGCGTAGTAGCCACCCAAGGACCAGCCGACGATGCCCGCGCGGTCAGCGTCGACATCGTCCCTGGTCTCGAGGTAGTCGACGCACGCTGAGGCCCACACCTCGGTGTCGTAGCGCGCGGTGAGGCCCCGCATCCTGAGCGCCTCGCCCGATCCGGGGGTGTCGACCATGAGGGTGGAGATGCCGCGACGCGCGAGCATCTGCGGGAACTGCGAGTAGTACATCATCTCCTTGGTCGAATCCAGACCGTTCCACTGGAGCACCACCGGCGGCTTCTCTCCGGCCGCCACGGCGGACGGCTCCGCGTGCATGAGGTAGCCAGGCAGACTCGCGTCGCCATAGGGGATCTCCACTGTCTCGAAGCGAACGCCGGACAGCGCGACGTGCTTGAGCAGCAGGTCGATCGACCGCTGATATGCGGCCTTGCGCCCCTCCCACTGGGGTGACTGCAACCGCTCCGCCTGCGAGAGGTAGAGACTCGCCCGGTAGTACTTGTCGCCCGCGCCGATGATCCGGCCCCGTGCCTCGTCCTCCTCCGCCGAGGCGACCAGCCGGTCGGCGACCGCCGCCCACGAGGCGTAGAGCAGCTCGGTCCCCACATCGTCGCCATTGCGGGACGCCTCGAGCACCGGCTTGCACGCTCGGTCCACCTCGTCGATCAGGCCACCGTTGTTGAGAGCGGCTACCGCGGCCATGCTCCACACGTAGTTGGTCGGGAAGTACATGAACATGGGGGACTCCAGCCGGATCGCGCCGTTGCGTACGCCTTCACCCTAGGAACGCCGCCGCCGTCGGCACAGAGGAATGTTCCGATGGCGGTCATCGACGCGACTGATGCCCCCAACATCGCGTGCTGCTGTGGGCGAGGGCATGGTTCTCCATCGCGGACACGAATAGCCGCCATCGCGTACCCGGTCTTTGCTGACGTCTCGGCGTGCGCTTGACTGGGCCTGGGCGCAACGAAGCGTCCCGAGGGAGAGACATGACTGTCACATCCGCACGGCTGGATCCGAGCGCCCCGGAGGCCGCGATCGCCGCGATGGCGGACGCCGTCACCAATTGGGGACGCTGGGGCCAGGACGATGCCGTCGGCACCCTCAACCTCATCGACGAGGTGGCACGCCTGCGGGCGGCCTCGCTCGTCCACACCGGGCGGAGCGTCTCGCTGTCCCTGCCCTTCGACATGAACGGCCCCCAGCGGGGCTGGCGTCGGCGCACGAACCCGGTCCACACGATGCTCGACACCGGCACCGATGCCGAACGCGGCAACCAGGGCTTCCCCCACGGCATCGGCGGCGCCGACGACGTGATCGCCATGCCGCTCCAGTGCTCGACCCAGTGGGACGGGCTCGGCCACATCTTCGACCACGGCATCGCGTGGAACGGCCGTCGCGCGGGCGACGTCGTCACCTCCGACGGCGACCTCGTGACTGGCATCGAGCACGCCGCCCCGTTGGTCACTGGCCGTGGTGTGCTGCTCGATCTGGGCCGTCACCTCTCGCCGGTGACAGGGGAGTTGGACGACGGCTACGCGATCACTGCCGAGGACCTCGATTCGTGCATCGACGCTCAAGGCGAGACGAGCATCGTCGGCGCGGGCGACATCGTCCTGGTCCGCACCGGCCAGCTCGCGCGCGCCAAACGCGACGGCTGGGGCGAGTACGCCGGCGGCCCGGCTCCCGGGATGTCCTTCACCACCGCCCGGTGGATGCACGAGCGCGACATCGCCGCGATCGCGACCGACACCTGGGGGTTCGAGGTCCGCCCCAACGAGTTCCACGACGCCTTCCAGCCGCTTCACCAGGTCGTGATCCCGCACATGGGGCTCACGATCGGCGAGATGTGGGACCTCGACGAGCTCGCCGAAGCCTGCGCTGCCGAGTCCCGCTACGAGTTCCTCCTCACCGCGGCACCGCTGCGGATCACCGGTGCGGTCGGCTCTCCCGTGAACCCGATCGCACTGCTGTGAGGACTCCCTATCGTGGCCGCGCATGGTGGGTATCTCGTGCCGCTGTTTCCGCCACCCGGTCCCGCCTTCGTAGAGTGAAACCGATCCGCAACGTCGCCGATCGACCTTCAGGGGTCCCCGGCACGCTCGAGAACTCCTCAGGAGGTCAGAAACGATGAACGCCGTCAACTCCGTCACGATCGTCGGGGGAGGGATCACAGGGCTTGCCGCGGCGTCGCTGCTCGCGGAGACTGGGATTCACGTCGAGGTCCTCGAGGCGTATCGCACGTCCGAGCCGGTCGGCTCTGGGATCAGCCTGCAGGGCAACGCGTTGCGGATGCTGGACCGTGTCGGCGTCTGGGAGGAGGTGCAGCGGGCCGCCTCGGTCTTCGACGGGCTCGTGCTGCGCGCGCCAGACGCGCACGGGACCGAGCTGTTCAGGGTCGACGCGCATCGCGCCGGCGGCGACGAGTACCCGGCCGCCGCTGGCATGTACCGACCGGACCTCGCCCGCATCCTTCGTGCGCGCGCCGACAGCCTCGGCGTGGTGGTGCACGAGCTCGAGCGCGTCGTGGAGGTGCGGCAGGACGCCGAGAGCGTGACCGCGGTGACGCGATCGGGGCTGACCCTCACGTCCGACCTGCTCATCGGCGCCGACGGCCTGCGCTCGTCCGTGCGCTCCCTCATGGGGATCGACTCGGAGCCCGAGATGCTCGACTTCGGTGTCTGGAGGACCTTTGTGCCGCTCGCTTCGGGCGTCACCTGCACGGAGCTCTTCTACGGCGGCGCCGCGTACTACGCGGGCTACTCGCCCACCGGACCCAACACGATGTACGCCTACATCGTCGACGACTTCCAGGATCGCTCCCACCTCACGCCCGAGCAGATGCTCGCCCAGATGCGCACGCTCGCCGCGCAGTACCACGGCCCCTGGGACGCGATCGTGAAGGACCTCACCGACGCCTCCCGCGTCAACTACACGCGGATGAGCTTCTTCTCCGTGCAGGGAGACTGGCACCGCGGGCGCATCGTCCTCATCGGCGACGCCGCCCACAGCTGCCCGCCCACCCTCGCGCAGGGTGCGGCGCAGGGACTCGAGGACGCCGTCGTGCTGTCCGGGCTCCTCTCGACCAGGCAGGCGGTCGACGCTGCCCTGTGGGACGAGTTCTACGCCCGCCGCAGGCACCGCGCGCAGGTCGTGATCGAGAGCTCGCTGCAGATCGCCGAGTGGCGCCGCGAGGCCGACCGCAACCGGGAGACCGCTCAGCTCATGACCGAGGTCAGCGAGCTGCTCGCGCAGCCCTTGTGAGACGTCCGGCGCCCGCCGCCCTCGAGGGACGGCGGGCGCCAGACGCTGGGGAGGAGCGGTGGGCCTAGGCCGAACGGACGATGCGGGGGCGAGCCGCGGGGATCGACACCTGGGAGTCGCGCGGCGGCGCGACGGTGTTCACGACCTCGCCGATCCCGTCGACGACGATGCGAACTGTGTCGCCCGCCTGGAGCGCGGGCGGGTCCACCCTGCCGGCGCGGCCCCAGGTCTCGGCGAGGCACCCGCGCGCCGTGGTGCCGGAGGCCAGCACGTCGCCCGGCGCGATCCTCGAGTCACGCGAGGCGTAGGCGATCATCTCGGGGAACGTCCACGCCATGTGCGCCAGATTGTCGCCGCCGAAGCGCTCTCCGTTGATCTCCACCGAGACCTCCACGTCGAGGAAGCCGCGCTCGTCGCGGCGCGCCGCCATCTCGTCGGCGGTGACGATCCACGGGCCGAGCGTCGACGCGAAGTCCTTGCCCTTGCACGGCCCGAGCGAGACCTGCATCTCCCGCGCCTGGAGATCGCGCGCGCTCCAGTCGTTGAAGATCGTGTAGCCGAAGATCTGCTCCTCGGCGCGCTCCACGGTGAGGTTGCGCCCGTCGCACTCGCGCCGCGCGCCGATCACGACCGCGACCTCGAGCTCGAAGTCGAGCTCCGAGCAGCGTGGCGGCACCACGGGCTGGTTCGTCCCGATCATCGTGTGGGGGTTGGTGAAGTAGAACGTCGGGGCGT
Source organism: Demequina sp. NBRC 110054 (assembly GCF_002090115.1). Lineage (NCBI taxonomy): Bacteria > Bacillati > Actinomycetota > Actinomycetes > Micrococcales > Demequinaceae > Demequina > Demequina sp. NBRC 110054. The sequence goes on along the minus strand of NZ_BBRK01000006.1, from coordinate 507,148 downwards.
CGTACCAGGCGTCGGAGACGCGGGCCTCGGGATTCGAGAGCCTGACCATCCCCTCCACGTGCTCCTCGAACGTCACGAAGTCGCGGACGCTGCTCGGCACCACGGGAGGCAGCAGGCGCACCGAGTCGAGTCGGCGCCATCCGCCGCGTTCGTCGGCCCCGATCAACTCGCGCCCCAGCGCGAGCGCGGTAGGCAGACCCGCCACGATCAGCGCGTCGACGGGCCTGCCGTCGGGAAGCGGGATGACGTGCCCGTCGTGGACGAAGCCTGCCTCGATCGTGCCGTCGAGGCGCTGCCACCGTGCGACCTTCATCGTCGTCCCTCCATCGTCGTGACCGCCGGCGCCGGTGCGCGCAGGAGCGCCTCGGCGTTGCGCACCACCTCGTCCGCCAGCGAAGTCACCTCGTCCACGCCGCCCGAGTCCCACCCGCGGTAGTTCGTGCCGAACACGAGTCGGTCGGGGTTCGCGACGGAGCGGAGCAGCGTGAGCGAGTCGTGGGAGTTGACGTGGGTGTCGAACCACAGCCGCGAGAACTGCGCGTCGAACTCCTCGACCGTGATCGGCGAGCGCGGCAGGCTCGCGAACTTCCTGAGCCGACCGTGCTGGAAGGCGATGCTTCCGCCGCCGTGGCTGACGTACACGTCGAGGTCCGGGTGACGCAGCAGCACCTTCCCGAACAGCAGCGAGGCGACCGCGAGCGTCTCCTCGTGCGGGTAGCCGAGAGTGACGTGCCAGTCGAACCGGTCGAGTCGCGGGTCGCCCGGGGGGCCGTCGACGCCGGGCACGGTCGAGTGGACGAACAGCGGCACGTCGAGGTCCACGCACGCCTCATAGAGGTCGTCCATGTCCGGATGGTCGAGCGAGGCGCGAGCGTCCGTGCCGATGTAGCCGCCGACCAGCCCGAGCTCGCGAACCCCGTGCTCGAGCTCGCCGATCGCGGCGCCCATGTCGGTGGTCGGGAGCGCCGCGAATCCCGCGAGCCGTGCGGGCTGCTGGGCGCACCACTCGGACATGAGGGTGTTCGCGGACCGCAGGAACGGCACCTGAGCCTCGGCGGGCGTGTGGGTGAGGAGCCACAGCGGCGACAGCGACAGCACCTGCACGTCGATGCCATCCTCGTCGAGCGAGTCGACACGCTGGAGCGAGGTCTCGGCAAGGCTCGACTTGGGTCCGATGGGCCAGCGGTAGCCGCCCACGACGATCTCGTGGCGGTCCTCGCCGACCTTGCGGATCTCCGGCCCGAGCGCGCCAGCGGTGCCGAGCAGCTCGTCGAAGAACAGATGGGCGTGGACGTCGATCACGGCGCGACCTCCGCCGGGTACGGGTGCACGGAGCTCTGCGGGGGAAGAGGACGGAACTGGTGCCCCCAGATCTCACTCCTGTTGCCCCAGCGCCTATCGAGCCGCCGCATCGTCCACGCGTCGTCGTCGTCGATCACGAGCGAGTCCGCGCCGAACTCCAGGTCGAAGCCGCTGGGCGTGCGAGTGTAGAAGGACAGCTGCTCGTCGCCCGCGTGGCGCCCCAGCGATGCGCTGATCTCATACTCGCTGCGCTGCGCCAGATCGTAGGCGCGACCCACGTCGTCGATGTCGGTGCTCTCGACCATGACGTGGTTGAGGCCGAGCGCGCCCGGGATGCCCCAGATCGCGAGGCTGTGGTGGCGCGGGTTGCACCTCAGGAACGCCATGGGTCCCAGCCCGACGTCGACGACGTCGCTGCACTTGAAGCCCAGGGTGTCCTCGTAGAAGCGGCTCGCCTCCTCCATGTCGGGGACGATGAGCACGGCGTGCCCAAGGCCCTGGTCGCCGGTGATGAACGACGAGGTGGCGCGTTGCCCGCGGAAGGTGCGGTCCATGTGCCCTTGGCCGTAGAACACCTCGTGACGCACGCCGAACGGGTCGGAGAATGACGCGAGCGCCGACACTCTCCGCTCGTCGGCGAGCTCGGGCGACTCGTCGACCACCTCTACGCCCTTGCCGCGAAGATCCTCGATGACGGCCGCGAAGTCGAGCCGGTTGCCCGTCTCCCACCCCAGGTAGAGCAGCCGGTCGTCCTCGCCGGGGACGATGCGCATGCGGTACATGCGGTCGTCCCACCGGATCTGCGCGGCCCCCGACTCGTCGAGGTCGCATTCGAGGCCGAAGACGTCGTTTGCGAAGGGGAGCCACTCGGCGACCTGCGGGGACTGGAAGCCTACGTAGCCCAGGCTGTGGATGCGCGTCACGGGGACCTCCTGACGTCGAGCGCCCGACGGCTCCGGTCGCCATCGAGATCGGCTCTGGCCGCGCGACGCTGCGCGGCGATAGACCCACCGTAGAAACTCGAGACGCGGCGCGGAAACAGTTGTCCGCGATGCCCGCTATCACCGACTGCTAGGCTCCCCGAAACCGAAGGGGGACAGTGTGGTTGCCCGGCTCGAATCGATCGACCTGAACCTGCTCGTCGCGCTCAACGCGCTGCTCGAGGAACGTCACGTGACCAACGCGGGTGCGCGGCTGCACATCGGCCAGTCCGCGATGAGCGGCGTCCTCAGGCGACTGCGCGGCTACTTCGGCGACGAGCTGCTCGTGCGCGTGGGAAACGAGCTTCAGCTCACCCCGTTCGCCGAGAGCCTGCGGCCCGCCGCGCGGGCGGCCTACGACGCCGCGAGCGAGCTGTTCTCCGCCGGCGTCGAGTTCGACCCGCGGACCTCCGAGCGAGTGTTCTCCATCGCGCTGTCGGACTACTCGCTCACCCGCATCGGTCCGGTGCTGATGACCCTGTTGCGGGCCGAGGCCCCGCACGTGGGGATCTCCTTCGAGCCGACGCCGACCACGTTCGTGAAGGATCCCGACGGCGCCCTTCTGCAGAGCGACATCCTGGTGCTGCCCGTCGTCTACCTGCCGGCATACACGAGCGCGTCGCTGCCGGTGTTCTACGACGACTTCGTCGTGGCGATGTCGAGCGCGCACCCGCTGGCGCGGCGCTCCCAGCTGACCGTCAAGGACCTGCGAAATGCGCCGCAGCTGCACGCTCAGCTCGGACCGCGCAATCAGCTGCGGCCGCTCGCGGGCGTCGACGCCCACCTCGCGCTCGCCGCAGCGCCGCCCCACGCATCGGTGCACTCTTACCTCGCGGTGCCCGACATGCTCCGCCAGGGCTCGCACTGGGCGCTCGTGCCACGGTCGCTCGCGGAGAGCGCGTGCGGGTCCGACGAGTTCACGGTGGTAGAGACGCCATTCGAGGGCGAAGGGTTCATCGAGCATGCCTTCTGGCACCCCTCCCGCCAGCGAGACAGCGGCCTCACCTGGCTCCGGGGGGTCCTCAGTCGGGTTCGCGAGGAGTTGGCGGCTCCCGAGGGGGGCTGAGTTTCGGCCGCCCGCCGCACGCGCGCTCGGGAAGACCCGGCGTGCGAGAAGTGGAGGTGACCTCGACCGAGGGCGGTGCGATGTGTTACCAATATTGGCGACAACCGGAGCGTGGCGTCGAAGGTGCGCCGAAGGCTCCAGCTCGGCGCATAAGTCTCGACGGGGAGGTGCTCGTGACAACGTTCGTCCTGGTCCACGGCGCGTGGCACGGTGGATGGTGCTGGGATCGGGTCGCGGCGCGATTGCGGCACGCAGGCCATGAGGTCCATGCCCCGACGCTCACCGGACTGTCCGAGAGGAGCCACCTCCTTTCGCCCATCGTCGGGCTGGAGACGCACATCGAGGACGTCGTGCGGCTCATGGACGTGCGCGACCTGGCGGACGTCGTGCTCGTCGGGCACAGCTACGCCGGCCAGATCATCAGCGCCGTCGCGGATCGACGGCCCGATCGGATCATGACCCGCGTCTTTCTCGACGCATTCGTCGGACAGGACGGAGACACGGCACAGGCGCTGCTCCCGGAGACGATCGCTCACCACTGGGCGGAGTCGGTCGAGGAGCGCGGCTTCGGATGGCTGGTTCCCGTGAGGGACCTGACGGTGCTCGGAGTGGACGATCCGGCCGACCGCCACTGGCTGTCGCCTCGCCTCACCGCGCACCCATGGAAGACCTACACCGACGCGCTCCGGCTCAGCGGTGAACTGGATCGCGTGCCCGCGCAGTACATCGAGTGCGTCGGCTGGATGCGCGCCTTCCGCAGCCACGCGGACAGGGCGCGCGCGCTCGGTTGGCCCGTGCACGAACTCGAGACGGGGCATGAGGCGATGGTGACCGCGCCGCGGGAGCTTGCCGAGCTGCTGATCGCGATCGCCTCCTCGTCGTCCAGGCCGCTCGCGCACGGCGACGCCGCTTCCCCCCGGCCGAGCGGGGTGAGCTGACGTGGAGTTCCTGGTCCGCTCCGAGAACCGGCTCCCCTCCGATACTCCAGCCGAGCGGCGGGAGGAGTTGAAGCGCGCCGAACGCGCGAGGGCGGTCGAACTGCGCAACGAGGGATTGCTGAAGAAGCTGTGGCGAGTGCCCGGTCGCAACGCCACGATCGGGCTCTACGAAGCGGCCGACGCCACTGCTCTGCACGCGGCGCTCATGTCGCTGCCGATGGCACCATGGCTCGACGTGACCGTGGAGCCGCTCGCCACGCACCCGCAGGAGCGCACACCGTAGGCACTCACGTGCCGCAGCGCCAGAACCTGCCTCCTTCCCGCACATCCAGGTGCGGCCAACCAGAGAACGTGGCCGCCAATGTGCGCGTCCATCTGGCACTTCCGAGGACCATGGCCCCGGCGCGCACGCCTTTCCGGGAAGCGCTCCACTTCGAGTGGTCATCGGATCCACGATGGTCGGAGCGATACAGCGTTCCGCAGTCTGGCTTGGTGCTTCTGAGCCCCGCTAGCTCACGTCGAACGCGACGGCGCGATCGACAACAGCGCGCATCTCGCGACGGACGTCCTCGTCGTCGATGTCGGAGAGCGCAGGGTCGGCTCCGACTGCCATGATGCCCGAGCCCATCACCGCCATCGTGACGCGATCGTTGACGGAGGGATCGGGGCCTAGGAGAACGGCCTGCAGCCTTGAGACCAGGGAAGACATCTCCGGATGGCGATTGACGATGCTCTGGATCCCGGGATCCGCGCGCAGCAGCCCGACTCGCAGGCGGAACTCGAGAACCAGATCGACAAGCCCGTCGAACATCACGCTCACCTGGTCGCCACGACCTCGCTGCGACTCCGCGTCCTCAACACGCTCCGCGAGCCTCTCCATCGCCGGCTCCATGAGCGCGAGGAGCATGTCCTCCTTGGTGCGGAACTGTTGGTACACGGCTGCCTTGGACACGCCGACGTGGTCGGCGATCATCTGGAGGCTGGTGCCGCTGAACCCATGGTCGGCGAAAAGCGCGAGTGCCGAGTCGAGGACGCGGCCACGCGTCTCGCCCCGTGGGGTGTACTTCCTCGCCACCTGCTGCCCTCCCGCGTCGTCGTGTGAATTATAGCCGATTGGCTTGCAATTCTTTTAGCCGTTCGGCTACATTGCAACGTCATAGCCATTTGGCTATATTCACTCGCCTCTGTGGCCACGGCAGTGGCAATCCGCAGTCAGGGCCCCGACGTCAGGGCAGCAGGGGCATGACCACAAGGATTGGAGGCACGGATGCTCTTCGGATCGCCCATCAGCTGGGTCCTCACAGAACTCTTCGCAGTCATCGTGTTCTTCGCGTGCATGTACCACGCGACCAAGCAGTCCAAGCCATTCATCAGGATCCTCGAGCTCTTCGGCTTCGTCGTGGGGGCCGCCCTGTTCGAGAACGTGGGCGTGTTCGAGGCTCACACCTACTACTACGACGTGCGCCGCGTGCTCATGGTGGGAGGGGTTCCGCTTGAGATCCTGTTCCTCGAGGCGGCGATCTGGTACGCGGCCTTCAACCTGGCGCTGCGACTCGTGAGAAAGCTCTGGGCCGTTCCGTTCGTCGTCGGCCTCTTCGGCTCGATCCAGGACATGACCGTCGACCCGTCGGCCGTGTTCGACCGCTACGCGCTCTCCGCGGACGTCGCCGCGAAGGTCGAGGGCCTCTACCCAGGCGCCTTCGGAGAAGGCGGCCTTTCCGGCCAATGGAACTGGAGCAACCCCGGCTACGACGGCGGATTCTTCGACATCCCCTGGTACAACTTCAGCGGCTGGATGTACCTCATGGTGTGGTTCACGGCGTGGGTCCTCGTCGGCCGCTGGCTCCACTCGAAGTTCGAGAACAACGTCGTGGGCTTCACCTATCCGATCCTCGCGGGCGTGCTCAACGTCGTGACGATCGCGACCCCCCTCACGCGATTCCTGCTCTTCGGATGGGGCAGCATCGAGACGGGGGAGGGGTCGGCTGCGCCTCAGCTCACCTTGCTCTGCTTCAACTACGCCTTGGCGATCATGCTGCTGGCGGTGTTCTGGCGGAGCCGCACGAAGATCGATCTGCGGCGCAATGGCTGGGTGATCTTCGGAGTGCCGATCGCGCTGCACGTCTTCGACATCGTCTACGCCTTCGCGATGGGCACGACGGTCGCCTATGTGCCGGCGCTCGTCGTCGGCGCGATCCACGTCGCGTTCCTGGCGCTCGTCCTCGTGAAGAACAAGTCGGCCGCAGAGCCGACCTACTCCGCGATCGATCCGGCGCCAGCCACCGCCTAGCGGTAGGGGTGGGGGTCGGGGCTCCGGCCCCGACTCTCACCCCGGCCCCGACCCAGCCCTCGCGTCCGGCGTCGTTGCCAAGGGTCGTCGCTCAGCGCGCGGAGGACAGCAGTGCCGCAGCCACCTCGCCCACGGGGTCCACGAGCTGCTCGCGCGTGGCCGATCCCAGCGGCTCGAGGCCGTCGGCGCTGCGCAGGATTGAGATGCCGACCGAGGTGGCCAGCAACACCTGCGCCCGGAGCAGGCGCGCCTCCGGATCGGCGGCGTCGCCGACCTCGGCGAGTCGCTCGGCGAAGCCGCTGAGCACCGAGACTCGCATTCGCTCCGCATGTGGGTCGCCAGAGGAGCGCAGCAGGAGAAGCAGTGCATGGGTCGCAGCGCCGGAGCCGACGCCTGCGGAGAGCCGGCTGATGGCATCGGCGATGCGCGGGATCTGGCCTTCGGAGCCTTCGCCCTCGTCGACGGTCGAGGCCGCGCGGCCCACCACGGCCGCGGCCTCGCGCACGCAGTGCTCGAAGAGCCCCTCCTTGGAGCCGAAGTAGCGGGCGATCAGCGCGACGTTCACACCCGCGTCGTTCGCGATCTGCCGTGTCGCGGTGGTGTCGTAGCCGTCGGTCGCGAACCTGCGCATCGCTGCGTCCAGAAGAAGCTGCCTGGTAGCGGCCGCGTCGCGACGCCGAGGGCGCCCCTGCTCCGGCTGCGGTTCCTGTGACGTATCGCTCATGTAAGTAATCATACGTTGACATACGCGAGAGTGGGGCCTACATTGCATGTAATCGCTCGTTTACTTACAAGGAGAATCCATGAGCGTCCCCACGCAGACCACTGAGTCCTCCGAGGCCTCAACCCGCCGCGCCCGGCGCGCACGTCGCGCCTCGAAGCCGGCCCTCATCGTCACCCTGCTCGCCCTCGCGGGCACGGGCTTCGCCGTCCTGCAGTCCTCGGTGGCTCCCGCGCTGTCCGCCATCGCGTCCGACCTGGGCACCGACACGAGCGCCGCCAGCTGGATGCTCACGGCCTTCCTGCTGTCAGCCTCCGTCCTCACCCCGATCCTCGGTCGACTCGGCGACATGATCGGCAAGAGGCGGGTCCTGCTGATCGTGCTCGCACTGCTCGCCGCCGGGATCGCGGTCTCGGCGCTCGCGACGTCCCTGCCGATCCTCATCGTCGGCCGTGCGCTCCAGGGCGCCGCGGGCGCGATCCTCCCGCTGTCGATCGGCATCGTCCGGGACGAGCTTCCCGAGGAGCGAGTCGGCGTCACCGTCGGCGGCCTCTCCGCCGTCTCGGGCATCGGCGCCGGCATCGGCATCGTCACCGCCGGGCCCATCGTGGAGCACCTGAGCTGGCACTGGCTGTTCTGGATCCCGCTCGCAGTCGTCATCCTCGCCCTCATCGGCACCGCCATCTGGATCCCCGAGTCGCCCGTGATGAAGCCTGGCCGACTCGACTTCGGCGGCACGGCGCTCCTTGCGATCTCGCTCGTCAGCCTCCTGCTCGCCATCAGCAAGGGCAGCGACTGGGGCTGGACCTCGGCGATGACCCTCGGTCTGGCCGGCCTCGGCATCGTCGTCATGGCGATCTTCGCCCTGGTAGAGCTCCGTACCAAGGAGCCTCTCATCGACATGCGGCTGCTCGCTCGCCGCGGCGTATGGACCACCAACGTCGTCGGCCTGGCAGTCGGCTTCGGGATGTTCGGCTCGTTCCTCCTGGTGCCCGCGCTGCTCGAGCTGCCCAGCGAGCTCGGCTACGGGTTCGGAAAGACCATCACCGAGGCGGGCCTGTTCCTGCTGCCGACCACCGTGATGATGCTGCTGTTCGGCCCGCTCTCGGGCACCCTCGCCAAGCGCTACGGCCCCAGGCTGCCGCTCTCGATCGGCGCGGTCATCACCGCTGCGGCCTTCGCACTCCCCGCGATCGGTCACGGTGCGATGTGGCAGATCGTCGCCTCGAACCTGCTCACCGGCATCGGCTTCGCCCTCGCGCTTGCCGCGATGTCCAACGCGATCATCGACTCCGTCCCGCCCGAGCAGACCGGCGAGGCCACGAGCGTGAACTCGATCGTCCGTACCATCGGCGGCTCCGTCGGCACCGCCGTGATCGCCGCGATCGTCACGAGCAACAGCAACGACATGGGGATCCCCTCCGACCACGCCTTCACGCTCGGCTTCTGGGTCTGCGCCGGAGTCGCTGTGATCGGCATCGTCGCCGCGCTGCTGCTGCCCAAGAAGATGCGGCTCGTCGAGCACGACCCGGCCGACATCCTCGCCGCTTGACCATGCGTCCGGGTCGTCGGCCGCGCCCCTGCCTCCGACGGCCCGGCACCCTCCCCGCGCGGCTTTGACGCCGCGCCACTCACAGAACGAAAGGAGCTGAACCATGTTCAGCATCGATCCGATCCAGTACCGCACCGCAGAGCATGGCGACTTCGCTACGGAGTGGGGCCCCCACGCCGACGTCTCCGAGTGGTGGTACGCCACCGGCTACCTGCACGACGAGGACGACCGGCTGTACTCCTATCAGTACACGCTCGCCAAGCGGCGCCTTCCTGGCCAGGAGTTCTGGGTGCTCATGCTCGCGCTGACGGACATCCAGGCCGGCGCCCATCACTACGCCCAGGAGATGTCGCCCGTGGCCGACCCGGTCCTGCTGACGGACACCACCGCCCAGTGGGGTTCGAAGGCGGGTGCCGTGAAGGGGCCGCACTCCATGAAGGTGTTCGGTGGCGACGACGACTGGTCCTTCGACCTCGCACTCGACTACGGCAAGGGCGCCTACTGGCACTGCGAGGACGGCGTGCTCCGCATGGCCCTGCCGGAGGAGAACGAGACCACGGTCTACTACTCGTACCCGAACATGCCCACCACCGGCACGATCACGATCGGCCGCAAGGAGCTCAAGGTCGCCGGCAAGTCCTGGTTCGACAAGCAGGGCGGCCCGTACTCGGAGTTCCGCCGCGAGACCCACTGGGAGTGGTTCTCTCTGCGCTTCGACGACGACGAGGAGATGATGCTCTTCTCGTTCCCGCAGAGCGATTACCAGGACGGCACCTACATCCCCGCCGACGGTGACGCGCAGCGCCTGAACGGGTACACGATCACGCCGACCAAGTTCGTCTCTGCGAACGATATGGAGTTCTCCGCGGCGTGGATGCTCGACGTGCCCGGTCTCAAGGAGGAGCGCTACGTCATCACCCCGATGACCGACGGACAGCTCAACATCGCCTACTACGAGCAGCTGTGCGAGGTGCGCAATCTCGCGGGCAAGCGCGTGGGCCTGTGCTTCGTCGAGCTCCTGCCCGGCGTCATGAACGAGCGCCCGACCAGCGCCCAGATGCGTCCCTAGCTCAAACATCGCGAGGGCCCCGGTCGGGAGACCGGGGCCCTCGTCTGCGCTCGCTCGAGATCAGGGGTGGGTGCGCAGGTACTCCTGGACCGCCTTGGCGGCCTCCGCGCCGTACGTGGCAGACGGGCCGCCGCCCATGAGGATCGCCACGCCGATCGCCTCGTGCACCTGGTCCGGAGTTGCTCCCGATTCGAGGGCGCCCTCGACGTGGCAGGTGATGCAGCCGACGCAACGCGAAGTGATGCTGATCGCGAGCGCCATGAGCGCCTTGCTGGACCTCGGGAGGGCCCCGCCGGTGAGTGCGGTGCGGTGGAGCTCGAACGCGGCGTCCGCGGCGCCCGGGAGCTCGCCTCGAAGATCCCAGATCTCGGCCATGACGTCCGTGCAGTTCTCCTGATGTGCCATCTCGGGGGCTCCATTCGACGGGTCCCGCGTGCGGCTGGCGGGATCTATTCGTCAAGTGTGAGACAGGTGAACCGGTCTTCGAAGGGACCAACGTCCGAAGTTCGGCACTCCGTGCCGGCGGTGGGCATCGCATGCGCGAGTGTGTCGCGCCCTTGGGTCAGCGTGGTGCGCCGGCCGTCAGGGCTCGCGCGATCTGAGGCAGACGCGCGAAAGCCCGGACCGACAGGTGTCGGCCCGGGCTTTCGCAGAGAGAGTGTCAGTGAAGACGATCAGGCGGGAACGCCGGCGAACTCCTTGACGGCCTTCGCGGCCTCAGCGCCGTACACGGCCGAGGGGCCACCGCCCATGAGGATCGCGACGCCGATGGTCTCGTAGACCTGCTCGGGGGTCGCGCCCGAGTCGAGGGCGTCCTTGACGTGGCAGGTGATGCAGCCGCCGCAGCGGACCGCGATGCCGATCGCGAGCGCGAGCAGCTCCTTGGTGGCCTTGGGCAGCGCACCGTCGGCGAGCGCCGCGTGGTGCAGCTTGAAGAAGGCGTTGACGCTCTCGGGGATCTCCTTGCCGAGTTCGCCGATTCCGCCCATCACGTCGTTGTAGTGGTCCTGGTGGCTCATGTCCATGTCTCCATTCGATCGCGCCGGCTCTCCGGTAGAGCGGCTGCGTGCCACCAGTGTCTTCGACAAAAGTGTGCCGCCCCAGGGACGTACGTCACGGTTGCGTGATGTGTCACTTGGTGCCAATCCTCACAGGGCGTGTGGTGTGGCCGATAGGCCCCATGAGCACGGATCGCTCTCTTGCGCGCCACGGATCGGCCACCCCTTGAGCACTTGAAGGAGTGTGCATGTCTGTCGACGCCGTCTCGACGATGCAGGCCCGCATCGCCCAGATCACGAGCCTCGTCGCGCCCGACAAGGCCGCCGCGACCGCCGACGCCGCGACCGACTCGAACTCGACCACCGACTTCGCCGCGGAGTACGAGAGCGCGCTTGGCGCTTTCTCCGGCTCGGGAGCCTCCTCCACGTCGAACCTCTCCTCGAATCTCGCTGCCATCCTTGGCGGCGGCAGCTTCACGACCGGGGTGACCGCCGCATCTTCCTCGCTGCTCGGCATGCTCTCGAGCGCCGTGACGTCGGCCGGCTCGACCGCGTCGTCTGCGGCCGCCTCGGTGGCCTCCTCCGCGGTCGAGGTCGTGAGCGCCGTCGCCGACAAGGCGTCGTCCTCGTCAAAGCCCACCGGTCAGGACCTGGTGGAAGCGGCCCGCGAGTACCTGGGCGTGAAGTACGTGTGGGGCGGCGAGTCGCTGTCCGAGGGCGGGCTCGACTGCTCGGGCCTCGTGCTGCGCTCGTTCACCGATCTGGGCGTGGACGGCATCCCGCGCGTCGCGCGCGACCAGGGGAAGATCGGCACCGAGATCGACTCCATGAAGGACGCGAAGGTCGGCGACCTGCTGATCTTCGACGGCGGCTCGCACATCGGCATCTACATCGGCAACGGCCGGATGATCGATGCGCCGTATCGCGGCAGCTACGTCCAGGAGCGGGCCGTCTACGAGACGCCCACCTCGATCCGTCGGGTTCTCTAGCTCCTACGGAGGAACGCGACGTCAGGGCGTGGCGGGCGGCTTCGCATCGGTCGGGCCCAGTTCGTCGTCCAGGCGGTCCTGCCAGTCGGCGCTCGCGAGCCCCGCCCTGTCCAGGAGGTCACGCCAGTCCGACTCGGCGTGCTCGAGCGCGTCGTCCAGCATCGTCCTGCTGCCCTTCGCGACCAGGAGTACTGCCGCCTGCACGCGCTCGGCGTCCGCGTGGATGTCGAGGCTCAGCCGTTCGAGGGCGCTGAGGATCTGCGGCGCGGAGGCGCCGAAGTCCTCGGAGATGCGCTCGGAGACGCGTTCGGAGACCACAGGCATGCGGGGATTCTTCCACGACGACGCGGGGTGGCCGCGCGCGACGTAGCCTGAGCGGGTGCTTGCTGACGAGGTCGACGACGAGAACCAACCACCCGAGTCCGGCGACGGGGAGCCCGACCCGGAGGAACCTGCCTCGAAGCCCCAGCCGCGCTCCCGCAGCGAGCGGCGCGCGGCCTCCGCACTCGCCAAGGCCTGGTGGTCGCTCGCGCTCATCCCTCTCGCGGGCGGCGTCGCCCTCGTGGTCGGAGGGGTCGTCCCCGCGGTGCTCGGCTACGACGGTCAGGACCTCGAGTCGCAGTGGTGGGTCGCCGCGGTGGCCGGCGCTGCCGCGGCAGTCGTGCTGTGCGCGCCGCTCTTCGTCACGAGGATGTTCGTGCGGCGGGCGCGGTCGCAGCCCGGAGCGAGGACCCCGATGATCGTCGGTGCGGCAATCGTGATGACCTTCGTGCTGCTCACCGTCGCGAGCGTCGTCCTCGCGACGAGGCTGGACTGATGCGGGATCGACGGGGGAGCCATGACGAGGATCCAGGTGACGGGCGGCTTCGAGCTGCCACAGCGTGCGGACGATGCGATCGGCTACTTCACGCCCGAGGGCGAGCGTGCGTGGGTGCCCGGGTGGGAGCCGGTGTATCCGGCAGGCGAGTCGTCCGAGGAACCCGGCACGGTCTTCGTGACGCAGCACGGCGGGGCGGAGACCCTGTGGACTGTCGTGGAGATCGACCGAGTCTCCTGCCGCGCGTCCTATGTGCGGCATCGTCCGGGTGAATGGGCGGGCGCCGTGAGCGTCAGCTGCGAGGACTCGGGCGACGGCTCGTGCGTCGTCACCGTCGCGTACGACACGACGCTCCTGCCGGGAGGCGACGCGTCCTACCTCGACCAGTTCGACCCCTCCGCGTACGCCGAGATGATGCGCGAGTGGGCGGAGGGCGTCTCTGCGGTCGCGGGGTCAGCCCGCGGCGGCTGAGGGCGGCGCGTAGAGACCTTGTGCGAGGACCGGGCCCAGCGCTGCGGCGGCAAGTGACAGCGTCCCCTCGTCGACGGTGGCACGACCCACCGCGCGCGCGAGCAACTCGGGCATCGCCACCGGCGCGAGGCCGTACAGCGTGACCATCGGCGCGATCGCCGCGACGTCGACGTCCCGACGGATCGCGCCCTGCGCCTGTTGCGCGGTGAGGGTTGCGGTCGTGGCCGCGGCCAGGCGGTCGAAGAGCAGCAGCGCCGCGTCCGAGCCATCGGCAAGCATCCTGCGCAGGTAGGCCGCGAGGGGGAGTGCGTCGCTGTGGTGGGGTTCGCTGTTCGAGCCGAACAGCGCGGCGAGCGACGCTGCCGTCGCGTCCCCAGCGAGCTTCTCGCCGACGAGGGACTCCACCACATGGGCGTCGCAGGCCTCTCGCAGCCCGTCCTTGCTCCCGAAGTGGTGCATGACCAGGCCGGGGGCGACACTGGCGCGCGCCGCGACCGTGCGGATGCCTGCGCCGAAGCCTTCCTCGGCGAACACCGCGATCGCGGCCTCGCGGATGCGGGCCGGGGTCGACAGGTCACTCGCTGAACGCATGTTCTAAATGTTATACGATCGTTCAATCCGCGTGGTGGCTCCGCGCGGACGGGGGGGCGACGAAAGGGAAGACGAGCATGGCGACCATTGCGATCACCGGGGCGAACTCGGGCATCGGGCTCAGGGCTGCGCGGAGGCTGGGCTATGACGGCCATCGCGTGCTCGCGCTGTGCCGCTCGGTGGACCGGGCGCGCGCCGCGCTCGGACCGGACGTCGCCGTCGTCGAGACCCACATGGACGACCTCGACTCGGTGGAGGCGGCGGCCGCGCGTCTTTCCTCAGAGGGCGTCGACGTGCTCATCAACAGCGCCGCGGTCTTCGACCTCGGCATGAAGACGCGAGAGGTCACGCCCGCGGGGTTCGAGCGGGTGTGGGCGACCAACCACCTCGGGCCGGCCGCCCTTGCCGCTCGTCTCATGCCGACGCTGGCCCGGTCGAGCGACGGACGAGCGGTGTTCATCGCGTCCAAGGGGCTGCTCGCGATGCCGCGCCTCGGGATCCGCTGGGATGAGCTCGACGGAAGCGGCTGGTACACCCCGACCAAGGCGTACTATCACGCGAAGCTCGCCCAGGTCATGGTCGCGGAGACGCTCGCCGAGCAGTGGGGTGGCGAGGTGTCGGTCTCGTGCCTGCGGGTGCCGGCGGTGAGGCTCGACGCGGACAAGCTCGCGGCGCAGCCCGCCGTGCAGCGTTTCCTCTACGCCCCGAAGAACCGTGCCGCGGCACCTCCGGAGGAGATCGCGGAGGCCTACGAGCGTCTCGCGGTCGGCAGGCGACCCGAGGGCGTGTACGTCGACGAGTCGCTCGAGGCGTGTGCACTGCCGAGGTTCGCGCGCGACGCGGGTAACCGGGCGCGGCTCGCGTCTGTGACCGAGGAGGCGATCGGGGTGCCGCTCGGGCGGGTGTGAGGTGGGCCGGCACGCCGGCTGGTTGCCAATCCACCCTGTTCTCATGCGGCGCTCGACGGCAGTGCTGTGCGCAAAGATGCGCGCGTGCGTGTGTCTACACGCGCCGGGTGCGCCAACGCGCTAGGGCTTCTTGCGTACTGCGCGATAGACGGAGTAGCCGCACAGCGCGAGAGTTGCCCCCACCACGAACGCCATGCCCACAATGTCGACAAGCGCTAGGCCACAGTGCGGGGGCTCGCCGCTCGGCGTTGTTCTTGCGAGGCATGTGTACGCCGAGAGCTGGGTGAAAGCAGTGAACCCGCCGACAAGCGAGCCGATCGCGGCAGCAGTCCATCCCCAGCGCATGATCACCCCAGTCTGTTCGAGCGTTTCGGAGCCCAGTACAACGAGACATTAGCGATCTTGTCGGACCTCAGCAGGCACGATGAAGTCCTGGGCGCGTCTCTGAGGATGGACACCCTCATCACGCTTGCGTGTGCGTTCACGCGCGCTCGCACTGATGGCCCATGCCTGCCAGAATCGCTTGCATTCCAGGTTGGGGACCTGCCGAGGGGTTGATGTGGTCACGATTTCCAAGCCGCCGCTTCCGGGGCGCGAGCGTGCCGCCGCGCGATGGGAGGCCTTGGGGTTCTTCGCGCTTGGCAGCGCTTTGATCGCGGGGGTCATTTCCGGCCTCGCGATCTTCTTCCCGGTGCCGTGGTCCGTCGCGGTCGTGTTCTTCTGGCTAGCCGGATTCGGACTCGCAGGAGTAGTTGCTGCCGTCGTTGGCGTGGGGTGGTCTCGCGGGAGGCCGTGGACAGTCTCGTTGCGGGCCGGTCTCATGGCTGCGTGGAAGTTGTTCTGGCACATTCCCTAGGTCTGCGCGGCGGCGCGCTCGCGCGTGGGGATTGATGAGGCCATTGCGCTCGCGTGTAGTTCTACGTCTAGATGTCCACGTGGACGGCACGCCCACCTGAGTCACGCCGCAACGACACTCACCTCCCCGTCAGACGCATTGACCCCTCAGAACCGACACTGACTTACCCGAACGGGCAGGGCTACAGCGGGGGAGCGATCGCCTCGCGGCCCTGCACGTAGACGCCCGCGATCGCCGGCTGGCGCAGGCCCACGAGCAGCGTGAAGAGCTCCTCGAGCGTCGCCTGCTCCTCGTCGTCCGAGCGGATGCCGGTGGTGAGCATGCCCTCGAGCGGCTCCCAGAGGTTCTTGTCGATCAGCAGGAAGTCGGCGTCCTTGCCCACGTCGAGGTTGCCGAATGCGTGCTCCATGTCGAGCGCCCTTGCACCGGCGAGGGTCGCGGCGAACAGCAGCTCGGCCGGGTGCAGCGCGGTGCCAGCATCGCCCTCCTCGGAGATGTGCACCTTGTAGCAGTCGCCCGCGACGCGCGAGATGAGCCACTCGTCGCCCGCGCCGATGTCCGTGCCCAGCCCGATGTTCACCCCGGCGGCCACGGTCGCCCGCCACGGCATCGTCCCGGAGCCCAGGAACAGCTGCGACGTGGGGCAGTGCGCGATCGACGTGCCCGTCTCGGCCATCCGCGCGAGCTCCGACGGCTGGCAGTGCACCGCGTGCGCGAGCGTCGACCGCCTGCCCAGCAGCGTCTTGCCGCCGACCTTTGAGCCCTCCTCGAAGCGCCCGTCGTACGTGTCCAGGTAGGTCTCGGTGCCATACGTGCCGAGGACGGCCGCGATCTCGCCGTCGCCCTTGCGGTTGTTCTCGTTGAGGTGCGAGTGGAAGTACACGCCCTTTCCGCGCGCCTCGTCGTAGAGCTCTCCCATCGCGGCGAGCGTCTCGCGCGTCACGGAGAGTGAGAAGCGCGGGACGATGCCGACCTGGACTCGCGCCGTGCGGGGGTCGCCGGTGTCGACGGCGTGCCAGCGGTCGATCTCGTCGGCCACCATCTCGATCGCCTGGGTCTCCCCGGTGAGGAGGGACGATGCGGCGGCAGGGCCCACGGTCTGGACGCCTCTTCCGGAGACGATGCGCAGGCCGGCCCTGAGCGTCTCCTCGTACAGGGCGTCCTGGGCGACGGGGAAGGCCGAGCCGAAGACCATCGCGGCCGTGGTGCCCGCGGCGATGCGGCGACGAGTGAAGTACCGGGCGGCCCGATGCGCGAACTCGGGGTCGGCGAACTGGCCCTCGGTGGGGAAGATGCAGTGATCGAGCCACTCGAGCAGCTGGCCGCCGCCGTGCGCCGCGGTCGCATACGACTGCGGGTAGTGCACGTGCCCGTCGACGAATCCCGGCAGGAGATAGTCGGAGCGGACGACGGGAGCGGCGGCGAACTCGTCGGGGAGCTCGTCGAACGGCCCGACCCAGGCGACCCGACCCTCGGCGTCGACGACGAGCGCACCGTCGGGGAGCGAGACCAGGTGCGAGGCGACGTCGTCCTGCGACGGCGATCCCGCGATGTGGAAGAGGTGCGCCCGGTGGACGCGCACGGCGCCAGGCGCCTCGGGGCCGGTGGGGAGTGGCACGTGAGGGCCCTTCCTGCGTGGTGGGGGCGGGGATCCGGGGCCGCCCGGATTGCCGTCGGACGACCCCGGCACCACCCCGGATGAGCCGGAGTGTTCGCTGCACCCCCGCTGTACTGGATCACCGTACGGGGTGTTGATTTCATCGACATTTCGAGGGCGCTAAGTCTGGCGAACGGGCCGCCGACGCCGTGGCCTGCGCCTGGTCAAGGCGATAGCCTCGGACCATCGCGGCGGTGGGGGCTGCCGCTCAGGGGGTGTGCATGGTCTCGTCGGGAGTGCGTCGCGTCGCGCGCGGCTTCGTGCTGACCAGCGTCGTTCTCGTATTCCTCGCCGCTCTGGTGCCGATGGTGCTTTTCGCCTGGATCGACTACTCGAACGAATCCGAGGGGAGCGAGCGCGCCGAGTACGGGGTTCTCGCGTCGTACGACACGTCGCTCGAGTGCATCGTCGACGGACTGGGCGCGCTCGGCGCCGACGCCTATCTCCGTCAGACCAAGGAGACGGTGGAGGGCTGCGTCTCCCTGCGCGCACTCCGCGACCCCAGCGCGGGCGTGACGGGGCAGACGGAGACCTACCTGATCGACTACGCGATCAGCGGCGACGAGTTCACGGGCGAGCTCTTCACCTACGGGCGGTACTCGGGGCCAGACGAGTTCTTCAACGCCTCCGGGTCCTCGTCGATGTGCTGGCGCCTCGTGGCGGACGCGCGTGCCCACGCTGTGGTGCGCATCGGCGAGGCCGACTGCGTCGGCGCAGCCGCTGAGGCGATCGGGGAGCGCGGCGAGGTGACGGTCCCGGACCTGCGTGCCTCGGGCACGGCGTCGACGGACAGCCTCGAGAGCCCCGCGACGGGGGAGGTCGAGTGGGTCGTGTCCGCGGGCACCCCCATCTCCGCGGGCGACGTGGTGGCGGTGATCGGCGGTCACGACGTGGTGGCGTATGCGGCTGCGGAGCCGCTCGCCAACGACTTCCCCGCGGGCACCGCAGTCTCGCCCGGTGGCAGTAACGACGCCGTGCTCGCCACGCAGACATACCTCGCCTCGCTCGGATACTCGGTGGGCCCGCTCGATGGGGAGCTCGGAGGGCGCACGCGCCACGGGATGGCGGCGTTCAACCGCGATCACGGACTGTCGGGGGATGTGCTGTCCGCCGACTCGCTCGCGTGGATGGGCGAGGTGCCGGTCGATGCGGTGGACGTGCGAGTGGCAGTCGGGGAGATTTTCGAAGGCGGCCAGATCCTGCGCGTCGAGCGCGGCTGGGGAGTGATGATCGAGGTTCCGTAAAGGGTTCTCCGCGGGCTCTGCGCGTGTCCTCCACAGGTCCTCGGCGTGTCGTCCACGTGTGCTCCACATGTCGCCGGTGTGTCGTCCCCAGAGGCACCCGAGGGCACTTCGTGCGTGTCAGAGGGGCGTGAGAAGATTTTTCTTGCGACACACCATGTTGTGTGTGTTGACGCATCAACGCCCCATATATAGTGGTGCCCACCTCGCAGGGGGGTACAGCGTCGAAAGGAACCGTCCATGACTATCTCGGTCTACTCCAAGCCTCAGTGCGTCCAGTGCACCGCGACCAAGAAGGCTCTTGAGCGCGCCGAGATCGAGTTCGAGATCTTCGACGTCACCATGGACGAGGACGCCTACAACACGGTGACCGAGCTCGGTTACCTGCAGGCGCCCGTCGTCATCGCCGGCGACGAGCACTGGTCGGGATTCCAGCCCGACAAGATCGCCGCGCTCGCCCAGAAGATCGCGTCCTAACAAAGACGTCCATCATGGCCTCGCTGGTCTATTTCTCCTCGACCTCGGAGAACACCAAGCGGTTCGTCGACAAGCTCGGCGTTCCCGCCGAGCGGATTCCGCTGAGGCCCAAGGATGAACCGCTCAAGGTGGACGAGCCCTATGTGCTCGTCGTGCCGACCTACGGCGGCGGCAACGAAGGGGGAGCCGTCCCCAAGCAGGTCATCAAGTTCCTGAACGACGAGCACAACCGCTCGCTGATCCGGGGCGTGATCAGCGCCGGCAACACCAACTTCGGCACGGCCTACTGCATCGCCGGTGACATCGTCGCCGCGAAGTGCCACGTGCCTCACCTGTACAAGTTTGAACTCTTCGGAACTCAGGACGACGTCAGCGCCGTCCGCGAGGGATTGGATGACCTGTGGAAGCAACTGTGATCGACAAGCCACGTACCGGCATGGACTACCACTCGCTCAACGCGATGCTGAACCTCTATGACACCGAGGGGAAGATCCAGTTCGACAAGGACCGTGAGGCGGCACGCGAGTACTTCCTCCAGCACGTCAACCAGAACACCGTCTTCTTCCACTCGCTCAAGGAGCGCCTCGACTACCTGGTCGAGAAGAAGTACTACGAGCCCGAGATCCTCGCGCAGTACGACTTCGGCTTCATCCAGGAGCTCACGGACCGCGCGTACTCGTACAAGTTCCGCTTCCCGACCTTCCTGGGCGCGTTCAAGTACTACACCTCGTACACGCTCAAGACGTTCGACGGCAAGCGCTACCTCGAGCGCTACGAGGACCGCGTCGTCATGGTCGCGCTGACCCTCGCCGCGGGCGACACCGAGCTGGCCACCAAGCTGGTCGACGAGATCGTCACTGGCCGCTTCCAGCCGGCCACCCCGACCTTCCTCAACGCGGGCAAGGCTCAGCGCGGCGAGTTCGTCTCGTGCTTCCTGCTGCGCATCGAGGACAACATGGAGTCGATCGGCCGCTCCATCAACTCCGCGCTGCAGCTGTCCAAGCGCGGCGGCGGCGTCGCGCTGTCGCTGTCGAACATCCGCGAGTCGGGTGCGCCCATCAAGCACATCGAGAACCAGTCGTCGGGCATCATCCCCGTGATGAAGCTCCTCGAGGACTCCTTCACCTACGCGAACCAGCTCGGCGCGCGTCAGGGGGCGGGCGCGGTGTACCTCTCGGCGCACCACCCGGACATCATGAAGTTCATGGATACGAAGCGTGAGAACGCGGACGAGAAGATCCGCATCAAGACGCTCTCGCTCGGCATCGTCGTCCCGGACATCACGTTCGAGCTCGCGCGCAACAACGAGGAGATGTACCTGTTCTCCCCGTACGACGTCGAGCGCGTCTACGGCGTCCCCTTCGGCGACATCTCGATCACTGAGAAGTACCACGAGATGGTGGACGACTCGCGGATCCGCAAGACCAAGATCGCGGCCCGCCAGTTCTTCCAGACCGTCGCGGAGCTGCAGTTCGAGTCGGGTTACCCGTACATCGTGTTCGAGGACACGGTGAACAAGGCCAACCCGGTCCAGGGCCGCATCAACATGTCGAACCTGTGCTCCGAGATCCTCCAGGTGAACACGCCCTCGAAGTTCAACGAGGACCTCACCTACGCGGAGACCGGCAAGGACATCTCCTGCAACCTCGGTTCGATGAACATCGCGACCGCGATGGACGGGGGCAACCTCGGCCAGACCGTCGAGATCGCCGTGCGCGGCCTCACCGCGGTGTCCACGCAGTCGGCGATCGACTCGGTGCCGTCAATCCGCTACGGCAACGACCGCTCCCACGCGATCGGCCTCGGTCAGATGAACCTCCACGGCTACCTGGGCCGCGAGCGGATCCACTACGGATCCGAGGAGGGCATCGACTTCACGAACATGTACTTCTACGCGGTCGTCTTCCACGCCATCAAGGCGTCGAACAAGATCGCGATGGAGCAGGGCACGGCGTTCGAGAACTTCGAGAACTCGAAGTACGCGACCGGCGAGTTCTTCGACAAGTACACCGAGCAGGAGTGGAAGCCCGCGACCGCCCGGGTGGCCGAGCTGTTCGCCGACGCCGGCATCGTCCTGCCGACCCAGGACGACTGGCGCGAGCTGAAGGCGTCCGTGCAGGAGCACGGCATCTTCAACCAGAACCTGCAGGCCGTCCCGCCGACCGGCTCGATCTCCTACATCAACAACTCGACGTCCTCGATCCACCCGATCGCGTCGCGCATCGAGATCCGCAAGGAAGGCAAGCTCGGGCGCGTCTACTACCCGGCGCCGTTCATGGACAACGACAACCTCGAGTACTTCGAGGACGCGTACGAGATCGGCCCCGAGAAGATCATCGACACCTACGCCGCGGCCACGCAGCATGTGGACCAGGGCCTGTCGCTTACCCTGTTCTTCCCGGACACCGCCACGACGCGTGACATCAACCGTGCGCAGATCTACGCCTGGCGCAAGGGCATCAAGACGATCTACTACATCCGCATCCGCCAGATGGCGCTTGAGGGCACCGAGGTTGAGGGCTGCGTCAGCTGCATGCTGTGACGCCCTGACGAGCTGAGACTGAAGGAACTGACATGAGTGAGAAGCTGACCCTCGTCAGCCACGTGGACGCGATCAACTGGAACCGCATCCCGGACGAGAAGGACGTCGAGGTGTGGAACCGCCTCACCGGTAACTTCTGGTTGCCCGAGAAGGTCCCGATCTCCGGCGACGTCCAGTCGTGGGCGACGCTCACCCCCGAGGAGCAGACGCTGACGATGCGCGTGTTCACGGGCCTGACGCTGCTGGACACGATCCAGGGCACCGTCGGCGCCGTGTCGCTCATCCCCGACGCGATCACGCCGCACGAGGAGGCCGTCTACACGAACATCGCGTTCATGGAGTCGGTGCACGCGAAGAGCTACTCGTCGATCTTCTCGACGCTGTGCTCGACGCCCGAGATCGATGCCGCGTTCCGCTGGTCCACCGAGAACCAGAACCTGCAGCGCAAGGCGAAGATCATCATGGACTACTACCGTGGTGACGACCCGCTGAAGCGCAAGGTCGCCTCGACGCTGCTCGAGTCGTTCCTCTTCTACTCGGGCTTCTACCTGCCCATGTACTGGTCGTCGCGAGCCAAGCTCACGAACACGGCCGACATGATCCGCCTCATCATCCGCGACGAGGCCGTGCACGGGTACTACATCGGCTACAAGTACCAGAAGGGCCTCGAGAAGGAGACGCCCGAGCGCCGCGAGGAGCTCAAGGCGTACACCTTCGACCTTCTGTACGACCTCTACGACAACGAGGTCCAGTACACGCAGGACCTCTACGACGGCGTCGGCCTGACCGAGGACGTCAAGAAGTTCCTGCACTACAACGCCAACAAGGCCCTCATGAACCTGGGCTACGAGGCGCTGTTCCCGTCCACGGTGACGGACGTCAACCCGGCCATCCTGTCGGCGCTGTCGCCCAACGCGGACGAGAACCACGACTTCTTCTCGGGCTCCGGCTCGTCCTACGTGATCGGCAAGCACGAGGAGACCACGGACGACGACTGGGAGTTCTGACCCCCAGCTCAGTCCATCAGCAATCGAGGGCCCCGCACCGTATGGTGCGGGGCCCTCGGCTTGTCTCCGGAGGTCGTCTCGCGAGGGCTGCGCGGTCGCACACGTTGCGGGGTCGGGAGGCTCGTCGGCGCGCCACAGGCGGGCGGCGACTCACCAGATCGCCGTGGCGAGCCGGCCCGTCTCGAGCACACCGGCCGACCCCGCCGAGCCCACGGCAGGGAGCCCGATCGCATGCGTCCGGTGCCCGCCCGGGAGGAACAGGATGTCGTCGACCGGGGCGTCCGCGCTGCCGTAGACCAGCACGTCCGGGCGGACCTGTGCGATCACGTCGGCCAGGTCGGGCAGCGCGGCCGCGTGGCTGATCACGAGCTCGGCGTGGCCCTCGGAGGCGACGCGTGCGGCCTCCTCGGCGGTGAGCCCGTCACCCAGCCAGAGGACGCTGCGGCCAGCGAGCGTCGTACGGAGCCCGGGCGGCGCGAGACGCACCGAGTCGCCCAGGACGGCAAAGCCCTCGGCATCGGTCGCGAGGCCGGTGAGGGCCGCATCGTCCCTGGTGGAGAGGGCGTACAGCAGTTGGCCGCGCGGAGCGAGCACTGCCCCGACGCACGCGGCGTCGAGGTCAGAAGCAAGCGGGGCCGCGCAGAGGATGGTCGAGATCCCTCGCGCCGAGAACCGGTCGAGCGTCGCCTCGAGCTCGGCGACCGACGGGATGTCCCCGAGGACTCCGACGTCCATGCGGAGCCTCCTGGGGTTCTGGCGGTGCGCGGTGGGTCGCGACCGGCTATGCGGGCCGGGCGATCAGCGCGCCCGTGACACCAGGAACGCTACCCTCGCCGTTCACGACACTCCCGCGCAGCCACGTGGTCCGCGCGACGCCGCGCAGCGCGTGGCCGTCGAAGGCCGTCACCGGGTTCTTGTGGTGGAGCTCGCCCGCGTGGATCACGCGTTCGTCGTCGGGGGCGAAGGCCACGAGGTCCGCGTCCTTGCCGAGCGCGATCCCGCCCTTGGCGGCGAGTCCGGCCCACGCCGCGGTCTTCGCGGACATCCAGCCCAGCACGTCGGCGAGCGAGTAGCCCCGGGACGATGCGCCCGTCCAGATCGCGCTCAGGCTCACCTCGAGCCCCGCGATGCCTCCCCACGCCTGCGCGAAGTCGCCCTGGCCCGCGAGCTTGAGGTCCGCGGTCGCGGGGGAGTGATCGGAGGCGATGAAGTCGATCGTGCCGTCGGCGAGGGCCTCCCACAGCGCCTCGCGGTTGGCCTCGTCGCGGATCGGCGGGCAGCACTTGTACTGCGTGCCGCCGTCGGGGATGTGCGCCGCGTCGAAGGTCAGGTAGTGCGGGCAGGTCTCGACGGTGAGCGGCAGCCCCTCGGCCTTCGCCTCGCGGATCGCGGGAAGCGCGGCGGCGGACGACAGGTGCAGGATGTGCGCACGGCACCCGGTCGAGCGCACCCCGTCGATGACGGACTGGATCGCCGTGGTCTCCGCCGCGTCAGGCCGTGTGGAGGCGAAGGCGACGGCATCCGTCCCGGGCGCCGCCGCATCGTCCAGGTGCCCCGGGTCCTCGGCGTGCACGATCAGCAGGCCGCCGAAGGAAGCGATCTCCTCCATCGCCTCGAGCACCTGGGCGGGCTCGAGGTGCGGGTACTCGTCGACGCCCGACGGCGCGAGGAAGCACTTGAAGCCGAAGACCCCGGCCTCGTGCAGCTCGCGGAGGTGGCCGAGCGAGGACGGGATCGCGCCGCCCCAGAAGCCGACGTCGACGCGGGCCTTCGACGCGGCGACCGAGCGCTTGAGCTCGAGGGCCTCGACCGTCGTCGTGGGCGGGATCGAGTTGAGCGGCATGTCGATGAGGGTGGTGACGCCGCCGGCCGCGGCGGCCGCCGTCGCCGACGCGAAGCCCTCCCACTCGGTGCGGCCGGGCTCGTTGACGTGCACGTGCGTGTCGACGACTCCCGGGATAAGCACGACGTCGTCGGTCAGGACCCGCTCGGCGTCGGTCTGCCAGGCCTGCTCGAGCGAGCCGATCCCCACGACGACGCCGTCGTCGACCGCGACGGACGCGGCGCGCTCCTCGCCATCGATCAGCGCGCGCGGGGCTCGGATCACCAGGTCGACGTCAAGCATGGGGCTCCTTGTGGGGACGGCGCGCCTGCCTAGACTGGCTGGCAGTTCCCAGCGTCAGGAGGCACGTGTGTTCGAGATCGCCCGCGAGATCCTCGCGGAGCTGGATGCGGACAGGCCGCTCGGGGTGGTGGTCGTGACGGCGGTGCATGGTTCGGCCCCGCGAGCCGTCGGCTCCGCGATGGCGGTCACCTGGGACGGGCGCGCGATCGGGTCGATCTCCGGTGGCTGCGTCGAGGGGGAGGCCTACGAGCTCGCGCTGCGAGTCCTGAAGGATCACAGCCTCGTCGACGTCGACCTGGGCGGGGAGGGCGACCTCTATGCGGCCGGGCTGGCGTGCGGCGGCTCGCTCGGCGTGGTCGCTTTCCGGCTGTCCGAGCAGGACGGCGCCGTGGTCCAGGCGCTGCGCGAGTCGCTCGACCCGGCAGCCCGCGTCGAGGTGCGCCTCCCGCGTCACCCCGAACGCGCGGAGGAGTCGTTCTCCCTGGTACGGGAGCCCGCGCCGCGCATGGTGATCGTGGGTGCCGTGGACTTCTCCGGAGCGCTGGCGAGCGCCGCGAAGGCACTGGGCTATTTGGTCACGGTCGTCGACGCGCGTCCCGTGTTCGCGACGCAGGCGAGGTTTCCCGAGGCCGACGAGGTGGTCGCCCAGTGGCCGCAGCGCTACCTCGAGGGCGTCGCGCTGGGCCCGGACGATGCGGTGTGCGTCCTGACGCACGAGGAGCGCTTCGACATTCCCACCCTGGGGGTCGCGCTGCGGTCGCGCGCCGGCTACGTGGGCGCGATGGGTTCGCGTCGCACGCACGAGCGGCGCGTCGAGCTCCTGCGCGGCTCGGGGCTGACCGAGGAGGAGATCGCCCGGCTGCGGTCGCCGATCGGCCTCGACCTGGGCGGATCGAGCCCCGCGGAGACCGCTGTCGCGATCCTCGCGGAGATCCTGCGCGACAGGACCGGGACCACCGGGCAGCCGCTCAGCGAGCGCGGCGGTCCTATCCACTGACACGCTCCGCAGCGGAGGCGAGCCGCCACACCCGGTCGCGCGACATCGGGATCTCGTAGGGGCGGGAGCCGACCGCGCGCATGATCGCGTTCGCGAGGGCGGGAGCCACGGGGTTGTACGGCGACTCGGACATCGACTTCGCCCCGAACGGCCCTAGCTCGTCGGACGTCTCCGCGAAGTACACCTCGGTGTCCGGGACGTCGGCGCTCTGAGGCACACGGTAGGTGCGGAACGCGGGGTTCGTGGGGGAGCCCTCGTCGCCGATGAGCACCTCCTCGTAGAGCGCAGAGCCGATGCCCTGCGCGACGCCGCCCTCGATCTGGCCGCGGCACTGCGCGGGGTTGAGGACCACGCCCGCATCCGCGGACTGGATCGACTGCAGGATCTTCACGGCGCCCGTGTCGAGGTCCACCGCGACGCGGAAGGCCTGCACGTTGAACGCGAGCGAGCGGATCATGCCATCGGTCGAGCCCTCGCCGACGAGGCCTTCGGCGGGGATCTCCTCGCCCGCGTCGAGCCGCGCCTTGAGTGCGAGCGCGGCGGCATGCACCGCCTTGCCCGCGACCGTGATGCCGGTCGAGCCGAAGGCCCCGGTGTCGTAGGCGGTCGCGTCGGTGTCGGACGCGCGCAGCTCGATCAGGGACAGCGGGACGCCGAGCGCCTCCGCCGCGATCTGGGTGTGCACGGTGTGGGTGCCGTTGCCGAACTCCGCGGTGCCGGCCGCGACCAGGAACGTGCCGTCGGGCCGCGCGGTCACGGAGGCGGTCGCATGGTGGCCGCGCGGGGGGATCGTGGCGATCATGCTCAGCGCCATGCCCTCGCCCACGGACCACCCGTCCGGAGCCGAGACGCCGTTGCCGCGCGCGAGCGCGGCCTCCGCGAGATCCAGGCACTGGTCCAGGCCGTACGAGCCGAAGATGAGCCCGTCCTGGTGCTGCCGCTCGGTCACGCCGAGAGGATCGCCGTCCTTCACGGCGTTGAGCCGGCGCATCTCGAACGGGTCGATGCCGAGCTTGAGCGCGAGCTCGTCGATCGCCGACTCGACGGCGAAGATCACCTGCCCAAGGCCGTAGCCGCGGAACGCACCGGCGGGCGTGGTGTTCGTGTAGACCACCTCGGCGTCCAGCCGCTTGGCGGGGGAGCGGTAGGCCTCGAGCGACTCCGCGCAGCCGTGGAACATCACGCCGATCGCGTGGTTGCCGTACGCGCCGGTGTTGGACAGCACCTGGATGTCCATCGCTGTCAGGATCCCATCCGCGTCGGCGCCCAGCGTCGCGGTCACGCGGAAGGGATGCCTGGTAGCGGTGCGGATGAACTCCTCGGTGCGGGTCATCTCGTAGGCCACGGGGCGGCCGGTCTTGAGCACCGCGAGGGAGACGATGTCCTCGGTGAAGATCTCCTGCTTGCCGCCGAAGCCGCCGCCCACGCGCGCCGTGAAGACGCGCACGGACTCGGGGGCGCGGTCCAGGATCACCGCGAGCTCGTCGCGCACGAGGAACGGCACCTGCGAGCTGGTCCGCAGGGTGAGCCGCCCGAGATCGTCGATCCAGCCGACCGAGCCATGCGTCTCGAGCTGCGCATGCGTGACGCGCGAGTTCGACCACGTGCCGGTCGCGACCGCGGCGGCCGAGGCCAGCCCCGAGTCGACCTCCCCGTAGCCGCCCTTCCAGGACGCGACGAGGTTGCGCGAGGCGTCGAGCACCCCGTCCTCGGGCGTGCGGCCGGGGTGGATCACCGGCGCCGCACCTGAGCGCGCCTCCTCGGGATCGAACACCGCGTCGAGGACCTCGTACTCGACCTTGAGGGCCTCGATCGCGGCGTCGGCGATCGCGAGCGAGTCCGCGACGACGGCAGCGACGCGCTGGCCCTGGAAACGCACGACGTCGTCCAGGATGCGGGTGTCGCGAGGGTCGTCCATCCGGCTCTCGTGGCGCGCGGTGGAGAACAGCGTGGCGGGGGCATCCTCGTGGGTCAGCACGGCGTGGACGCCGTCGATCGCGAGGGCCGCCGACGCGTCGATCGAGACGATGCGGGCGTGCGCATGCGGGGAGCCGAGCACGCGCATGTGGAGGGTCCCGGGGATCCAGGTGTCGAATGTGTAGGGCTCACGGCCCTGCACGACGCGGGTGGCGGCAGGGGGACGGGCGGACGTGCCGACGACGGGGGCGCCGGGATTCGGGGACGATGCAGTCGCGGCGGGCGAGGACGATGCGGTCGCCCGGTCCTCGCCGGGGACAAGGGACGATGCGGTCGTGCCGCAGAC
This sequence comes from Demequina sp. NBRC 110054, assembly GCF_002090115.1. Lineage (NCBI taxonomy): Bacteria > Bacillati > Actinomycetota > Actinomycetes > Micrococcales > Demequinaceae > Demequina > Demequina sp. NBRC 110054. The sequence continues at coordinate 479,291 of NZ_BBRK01000006.1, read as the reverse complement.
GCCGTCACACTCGCCGCCGCCGCCGCAGCCGCGGCGCACCGCGTGCTCGACCGCCTCGCGGATCGGGCGGTAGCCCGTGCACCGGCACAGCGACCCCTTGAGCCTCCGGTCGAGATCGGGCAGGTCGTCCTCCGTGAGGGAGGCCGCGGTGACGACCATGCCGGGGGTGCAGAAGCCGCACTGGAAGGCGAAGCGATCGACGAACTCCTCCTGGACCGGCGCCAGCGCATCGTCCTGGGCGATGCCCGCGGCCGTGGTGATCGTGCGGCCCTCGGCGCGGACAGCGGGGTAGAGGCACGAGTGCACGGGCTCGCCGTCGACGAGCACCGCGCACGCGCCGCAGTCTCCCGCGTCGCAGCCCTTCTTCACCGCGGTCGCGCCGCGGGAGCGCAGGAAGGTGCGCAGGCACTGGCCGGGCTTCGGCTCGCCCTCGATGGGCGCGCCGTCGACGTTCATCGTCATGAGTCGGTCTCCATCAGATCGGCCAGCACGCGTGCCGCGAGCACGCCGGCGACGTGCCGACGCCAGTCCTCGGTGCCGAGCGCGTCGGTGTAGAAGCCCTCCGCCGCGCGCACCGACTCGACCAGCCGGTCCTCGCTCGGCGGGACGGGGAAGGAGTACACGCACGGGGTGAGCGTCGCTGCGGTGACCACGATCGTGATCGCGTCGTCAGGGTCGCGGCGTCCCGTGACGACGGCGCCCGAGCGTCCGAGCTCGGCGAGCGCGATCTTGTGCAGCGCGGTGCGTCCCGCGAGCGCGGCGGCAGGGAGGTCGATCGCGCGCACGACGTCCCCGGGCTGCAGGGTGTTCGTGCCGTTGCCCGTCGGCAGGGAGGCAACGGGCTCCCTACGGACGGACCCGTCGGCCGCCCAGATCTCGACCGTGCCGTCGAGGGTCGCGCATGCGGCGAGCATCGCGGCGGCAGCGAAGGAGCGGCACACGTTGCCGACGACGGTCGCCTCGTTCCAGATCTTGAAGCTCGCGAGCAGGGCGTTCGCGGCATCGCCGAACAGCGCCTGCGCGGGCCAGCCGGGGACCTGCGGCTCGGCGAGCAGGCGGGCGATCGTGCACGTCGCGCCGATGCGCAGTCCCGCGTCGCTGACCTCGACCGGCTCCCAGGGCATCGACATGAGGTCGACGAGTCCCGTGACGTCGCGGTTCGGCTCGGAGAACATCCAGGTACCGCCCGCGAGCAGCGCCTCTCCTGGCGCGAGCGCGAGGTCGGCCCGCGTCGTGGCGCGGCGGTAGCCGGTGACTGCGGTGAGATCCATCGCGTCTCCTTCCCAGTTCGGCCCGAGGCGCGCGTCGACCGTTCGAGGTCAGCGTGGCGCTCCGGGCATGTTCACCAGACGAACAGCCAGTAGAGCACGACCCGAAGTCACGATTGGGTATCGGCGGCGGGATTTAACAGCGATGAAACAGAACTGGTCGTGTTGATGAAATCTAAAGTCCCTACTTTGGCGGTGTGCCGCAGCCGTGGTGTGTCCACGGTCGCGTCGGAGGGGCTCACATGCTCACCCACGTCCGCGGGCGGCACGCGCCTCGCACAGGGAATACGAGGCGCGATAAACACAGGGAGAGAGAACACATGTCCTTCAGCTTCAAGCGCACCGCGGCTGTCGCCACGGCTGCCGTCGCGGCTCTCACGCTCGCGGCCTGCTCGTCCTCCGACTCGTCCGAGTCGTCGTCGTCAGCGTCGGGCGAGGCCACCGAGGAGGCCATGGAGGCCGCCGACTACGGTGACATCACGCTCCAGCTGTCCTGGATCAAGAACGAGGAGTTCTCGGGCGAGTTCTTCGCGGACTCGATGGGCTACTACACCGAGGCCGGCTTCTCGTCCGTCGAGATGGTCCCCGGACCGTCGACCGGTGCCGCCGAGCTCCTCTCGGGCACGGCCGACTTCGCGCTGTCCGACGCGGTCTCGATCGGCTCGGCCGTCGCGACCGAGGGCGCGCCCCTGAAGATCGTCGGCGCGACCTACCAGAAGAACCCCTTCACGGTGCTCTCGCTGGCCGACGGCGCCGACATCCAGACGCCCGAGGACATGGTCGGCAAGAAGATCGGCGTCCAGGACTCGAACACCTCGCTGTTCGAGGCGCTGCTCGCGGCGAACGGCCTGACCACCGATGACGTCGAGATCGTCCCGGTCCAGTACGACCCCGCGCCGCTCACCAACGGCGAGGTCGACGGCTTCATCGCCTACCTGACCAACGAGTCGCTCGTCCTTCAGGCCGAGGGCATCGAGGTCACCAACCTGCCCTTCGCCGACAACGGCCTGCCGTTCGTCGCCGAGACCATCACGGTCACGCAGGACCTCATCGACTCCGACCCCGAGATGATCAAGGCCTTCCTCGTGGCCGAGATCAAGGGCTGGTCCGACACCGTCAACGACCCGGCCGAGGGCTCGCGCCTCGCCGTCGAGGAGTACGGCGTGGACCTCGAGCTCGACCCGGAGGTCTCGCTCGAGGGCGCGATCGTCCAGGCCGAGGACCTCGTGGTCTCGGACGAGACCGTCGCGAACGGCCTCTTCACCATCTCGGACGCCCTCCAGGAGGAGACCCTCGCCTCGCTCGCCGGTGCGGGCATCGACCTCACCGCCGAGGACCTCTTCGACATGAGCCTCCTCGACGAGGTCTACGCGGAGTACCCCGAGCTCATCGCCTACGCGGGCTGATCTGCAAGGATTCGTCACGTGACCAACGCTGACACCACCGGTGCCCGGGGCGAGACCGCCCCGGGCACCGGCCTGCAGATCTCCGCGCTGACCAAGGTCTTCCACTCGCGTGGCAAGACCGTCACCGCGCTCCAGGACGCGACCCTTCACACCGACCAGGGCTCGTTCCTGGCGCTGCTGGGGCCGTCCGGGTGCGGCAAGTCCACGATCCTGCGCATCCTCGCGGGCCTTGAGCAGCCGACCAGCGGGAGCACCCGCGTGGACGGCCGCAGCCCCGCGGACCTGCGCGCCTACAACGAGCTGGGCATCGCCTTCCAGGACTCCGCCCTGCTGCCGTGGCGCTCCGTCTACGGCAACATCAAGCTTCCGTTCGAGGTCTCCGGCAAGCCCGTCGACGACGACTACATCGCCGAGCTGATCGAGCTGGTCGGACTCAAGGGCTTCGAGAAGGCCAAGCCCGCGCAGCTGTCGGGAGGCATGCGCCAGCGCGTGTCGATCGCGCGCGCGCTGGTCCTCAAGCCCTCGGTGCTGCTCCTCGACGAGCCTTTCGGCGCGCTCGACGACATGACCCGCCAGCGGCTGAACGTCGAGCTCATGCGCATCCTCGCGGCCAAGCCCGCGACGACGCTGCTCGTCACGCACGGGATCTCCGAGGCGATCTTCCTCGCCGACCAGGTCGCCGTGATGAGCCCCCGTCCTGGCCGCATCAAGGAGGTCATGGAGATCGACCTGCCGCGTCCCAGGACCCCCGAGATCCAGCGCAGCCCCGAGTTCCACGCGTACGTGGATCGCGCGTCGGAGCTGCTGTTCGGCGCGGGTGGCGCTGCGCTCGAGGACCACTGATGGAGCGCCGCCTGCCGGCCTGGGCCACCGCGTCGATCAGCGCCGTCGCCCTCCTCGCCACGTGGTGGATCCTTGCCGCGACCGTCTTCTCCAACGTCGGCCCCGGTGGCACCCAGGCCATCCCGACGCCGCTCCAGGTGCTTCAGGAGTACGGCGCCGTCGGGTGGGACTACTACTGGACCCACTTCTCCGTGACTCTCGCCGAGGCCGCGCAGGGCTACCTGTGGGGCAACGGGCTCGCGCTCGCCCTCGCGGGGCTCGTGATGGTGATACCGCGGCTCGAGGGCGTGGTGTCGCAGATCGCGGTCATCACGTACTGCGTCCCGATCGTCGCGATCGGCCCGCTCGCGGTCATCATCTTCGAGGTGCCGTCCAAGGGAGAGCCCTCGGGCACCGCCGTGTTCATGGCGGCACTCAGCGTGTTCTTCACAACGGTGGTCGGCTCGCTGCTCGGCCTGCACGCCGCGGACAAGGCGGCGCTCGACGTCGTCTCCGTCTACGGCGGCAACACCTGGACCCAGCTGCGCAAGGTGCGCTTCATCGCGGCCCTGCCCGCGGTCCTCACCGCCCTCCAGATCGCCGTGCCGGCCGCCTTCCTCGGCGCCGTCCTCGGTGAGTACTTCGGCAAGGTCGAGACGGGCATCGGCGTCGCGATGGTCGTTGCGCAGCAGGCGCTCAACTCGCCTCGCGTGTGGGGCATCGCCCTCGCCTCGGGCGCTGTCGCGCTCATCCTGTACCTCGGCGTCGGTCTGCTGACGCGCCTTGCCACCCCGTGGTCGAAGGGAGCGGCGTCATGACCGCCACCGCCATCGCAGGGTCGAGCCCCAACCTCGCCGACGACGTCAAGCGTCAGGCGCGCAGGGCCACGCTCAAGGCGCTCGGCAGCTCGCTGCTGACGTTCCTCCTCACGCTCGTCGGCGTGGCCGTGATGTGGCAGATGATCCTGATCGTCTCCGACCTCTCGCCGTATGTGGCCAAGGGGCCTGCGGACGTGTGGAACTTCTTCTTCGTCGAGGAGGAGGCCGCGGCCAACCGCGCGGAGATCATGGGCAACCTCGCCGTCACGCTCGGCGACGCGGTCATCGGATTCGTCGCGGGTCTGCTGATCGCCCTGCTCGGGGCCATCGGCTTCCGCCTGTCCAAGGGCTTCGAGCACGCGATGATGCCGATCGCGCTGCTCCTGCGCTCCGTGCCGCTGGTCGCCTTCGCGCCGATCATCATCATGATCTTCGGTCGCGAGTTCGCGACCGTCGCGGTGATGGGCGGCATCGTCGTCCTGTTCCCGGCGCTCGTGAACATCGCCTTCGGCCTCCAGCAGGCCTCGCAGCAGACCCTCGAGGTCGTGCAGGTCTACGGCGGTGGCTCGATCAAGCAGCTCACCAAGGTCGCTCTGCCCGCCTCGCTACCGGCCTTCTTCGCCGCGGTGCGCGTGTCGGTGCCCGGCGCGATCACCGGTGCGCTCCTGGCCGAATGGCTTGCGACGGGCTCGGGCATCGGCGGCGTCATCAACGGCTACTCGACGTCCGCGAAGTTCGACGAGCTGTGGGCCTCGGTCGTCGTCGTGACGCTCGTGTCCCTCGTGCTCTACAACCTGGTCGCGATCCTCGAGAACACGGTGCTGACCCGCATGGGCATGCATCCGACGAAGCGCCTGTGAGGTGAGTCGAGCCGTGTCCCCAGGCACCGACACCGAAGGCGCCGAGGAACGTCTCGGCGCGCGCGTGCGCGAGCTGCGGCGGGAGCGCGGGCTGACGCTCGTGCAGCTCGCCGAGGCGACGGGCCTGTCGCATCCGTTCCTGAGCCAGGTCGAGCGTGGACTGGCGAACTTCTCGCTACCGTCGCTGCGGCGCATCGCGGTGGCGCTCGAGACGAGCCCCGTCGAGCTCATGGCGGCCGCGGAGGCCGTTGCGGGCGGCGAGGCGCCGCCGCGCGTCGAGGTTCGTCGCGCCTCCGACGCGGACGACGCGGTGTCGGACTTCGCGCAGGACAGGGCGGTGGCGCTCGCGCGCGGTGCGAGGCCGTTCCTGCCGATGGCGATCGAATGCGCACGCACCGAGCCGGGCGAGGTCTTCACGCACGCGGAGGACGAGTGGGTGACCGTCGTGTCCGGAGAGCTTCACCTCGAGCTCGACGGCGAGGAGCAGGTGCTCGCGGTGGGAGACGCCGCCTACTACGTGGGGGGAGTCGCCCACCGATGGTGGGCGTCCTCGGGGACCGCGCAGCTCATCACGGTCAAGCAGCAGGTCGCACACTGAGCCCTTCTGCCCGCTGAGGCGGGGGCAGCAGGGCCGGTCGCCGAGGCCGCCTCAGACGTTCGTGAGATCCGCGACGGCTTCGCGCACGCGGCTCGCGATCGACTCCTCATCGGTGCGTGCGAGCCGTCCGTCGGTGACCACCTCGCGACCCTGCACGAGCATCGTCCTGACCGTCGGCAGCGAACCCAGCGTGAGCGCCGCGACCGGATCGGCGATGCCCGCGTGCTCGACCGAGCCGAGGTCCCAGACGACGATGTCGGCGAGCTTGCCTGGCTCGAGCGAGCCGAGCTCCTTCTCGCGCCCCAGCACCCTGGCTCCGCCCATCGTCGCGACCCGGAGGGCGTCGCGGCCAGGCATCGCGGTCGCGCCGTCGCGCAGGCGCGACACGAGCGCCGCCTGACGGATCTCGGAGCCGAGCGTGCCGTCCTCGTTAGACGCGGCGCCGTCGACGCCGAGCCCTACCGCGACCCCCGCGTCGAGCATCGACCTCACGGGAGCGATCCCGGCTGCGAGGCGCGCGTTCGAGGACGGGCAGTGCGCGACGCCCGTGCCGGTCGCTGCGAACTTGGCGATGTCCGCATCATCCAGGTGCACGCAGTGGGCCATCCAGACGTCCGGGCCCAGCCAGCCGACGGACTCGAGGTAGTCGGTCGGACCCATGCCGAACCGCTCGCGGCAGAAGGCTTCCTCCTCGACCGTCTCCGAGCCGTGGGTGTGGAGCCGCACATCGAGCTGACGCGCGAGCTGCGCAGACTCGCGGAGCAGGTCCGTGGTGACCGAGAACGGCGAGCAGGGAGCGATCGCGATCTGCAGCATCGAGTCCGGCGCGCGGTCGTGAAGATGCAGTACCGCATCCTCCGATGCCCTGAGCGCCTCCTCGGTGGTCTCGACGGCGAAATCTGGCGGGAGGCCGCCCTGGGACGCGCCGAGGTCCATCGAGCCGCGCGTGAGGTGCGCGCGGACGCCGATCTCGCTCGCTTCGTACGCGATCGCGCCGAGGATGTCGCCCGATCCCCGCGGGAAGATGTAGTGGTGGTCGCCCACGGTGGTGCAGCCCGAGCGCGCGAGCGTCGCCATCGCTCCCGCGGCGCCGGCTCCGACGGTGCCCGCGTTGACCCGCGCCCACGTCGGGTACAGCGCCACGAGCCAGTCGAAGAGGATCGAGTCCTGCGCCCAACCGCGCGTGAGCCACTGGTAGAGGTGGTGATGCGTGTTGATCAGCCCCGGGGTGACGAGCGCGCCGCGCGCGTCGTACCGCTGCGCGGCCGCGTCACGCAGCTGCGAGGAGGCGGCGCCGGCCCCGACCTCGACGATGCGGTTGTCGCGGATGGCGACGTAGCCCTTGGGAAACTCGGTGCCGTCGGCGTCGACGGTCACGACGTGCCCGCCCTCGATCAGCGTCAGTCCGGCCATGCGCTGGCCTCCCTCCTGGCGGCCGATCGGTCGCGGTCTCAGCCTACCGGCGGGCCCTCGGGGGCCACGCGAGGCGGGACGGTGCGTGTCAGGGTGGCGGGGGCGCCGTGTCAGCGGGCCGTGGTGGAATGGCCTACGTGAATGACGCCATCGCCGATGCCACCGTCGCCAGGGTCCGCCACGCTGAGCTCGTGCAGGAGATCGAGGAGCACCGCGCCCGCTACTACGGGGACGATGCGCCCATCCTGTCGGACGCGGAGTACGACGCTCTCGAGCGGGAGCTGCGGGCGCTCGAGGAGCGGCACCCCGAGCTCGTGGAGCCGGACTCGCCCACGCAGACCGTGGGCAGCGCCGGTGTCGAGACCGGCTTCACGTCGGTGCGCCACCGCGAGCGGATGATGAGCCTGGACAACGCGTTCTCGCTCGACGACGTGGAGGCCTGGCTCGCGCGCGTGGGCAAGGAGGCCGGCGACCAGCAGCTCGTGTGCGAGCCCAAGATCGACGGGCTGTCGCTGTCGCTCACCTATGAGGACGGCACGCTCGTGCGCGGGGTCACGCGAGGAGACGGCACCACAGGGGAGGACGTCACTGCGAACGTGCTCACGATCGCCGGCATCCCTCGGGCGCTGCGCGGCCCCGACGACGGTGGCGCGGCGATCCCTTCGGTCGTGGAGATCCGCGGTGAGGTCTACATGCCCGTCAGGGAGTTCGACAGGCTCAACGAGCGACTGCTTGCCGAGGGCAAGCCCCCGTACGCGAACCCTCGCAACACCGCCGCGGGTTCCCTGCGTCAGAAGAACCCCGAGGTCACCGCGGAGCGGCCGCTCGCGCTCACGACCTACGCCCTCGGCGCGTTGGAATGGCAGGAAACGCCTCCAGACCCCCGGTTTAAGACACAACACGGCATCTACGAGGTCCTCGAGGCCTGGGGGCTGCCGATCTCGGAGCACGTCCGCGCGGTGCGCGGCGCGGAGGCCATCGCGGCCACCCTGACCGATCTGGAGAACCGGCGTCACCGCCTCGTCCACGAGATCGACGGCGCCGTGCTCAAGGTGGACGACCGGGCGGTCCAGGCCGAGCTCGGCTCCACGTCGCGAGCGCCCCGCTGGGCGCTGGCATACAAGTTTCCGCCCGAGGAGGTCCACACCACTCTCGAGGACATCGGTGTGGACGTCGGGCGCACGGGGCGCGTGACCCCCTACGGGATCATGACGCCGGTCAAGGTCGCGGGCTCGACGGTGACATACGCGACTCTCCACAACGCGCACGAGGTCAAGCGCAAGGGCGTGATGCTCGGCGACACGGTCGTGCTCCGCAAGGCCGGCGACGTCATTCCCGAGATCGTCGGCCCGGTGGTGGCCGCACGCACCGGCAAGGAGCGCGAGTGGACCATGCCCACGACGTGCCCTTCGTGCGGCACCGAGCTGTACGAGCAGAAGGAGGGCGACAAGGACCTTCGCTGCCCCAATGCGCGCGCGTGCCCCGGCCAGCTCGCTGACCGCATCGCCTTCATCGGGTCCCGCGGCGCCCTCGACATCGAGGTGCTCGGGGAGAAGGCCGCGGTCGCCCTCGTCGAGACCGGGGTGCTCGCGACCGAGGCGGGGCTCTTCGATCTGACGGAGGACGACCTCACCCGCATCCCGATGTTCACTCTCAAGGTCGACGAGAACCTGTCGAAGGCGCAGCGCGAGGCGGGGGAGACGCCCCGCGAGGCCGGGGCGATCACCCGCAACGGATCCAAGCTGCTCGACGAGCTGGCGAAGGCGCGGACTCAGCCGCTGTGGCGGGTGGTGGTGTCGCTCAGTATCAGGCACGTCGGCCCGACCGCCTCGCGCGCCCTCGCCACCGAGCTCGGCTCCATGGACGCGATCCGCGCGGCCAGTGCCGAGGAGCTCGCGGCCGTCGAGGGCGTCGGCCCCGTGATCGCTGAGTCCGTGCGCGAGTGGTTCGAGGTGGACTGGCATCGCGAGATCGTCGAGCGATGGTCCGCCGCGGGCGTGCGCATGGCGGAGGAGAAGGACGAGAGCATCGCGCAGACCCTGGAGGGGCTGACGATCGTCGCGACGGGAACGCTCGAGGGCTTCTCCCGCGACGGTATCAAGGAGGCGATCATCTCGCGGGGCGGCAAGGCCGCCTCGTCGGTGTCCAAGAAGACGGACTACGTCGTCGTCGGAGCGAACGCGGGCTCGAAGGCCGCCAAGGCGGAGGACCTCGGCGTCCCGGTGCTCAACGAGCAGCAGTTCGTGGCACTGTGCGAAGGAATAGCCCCGCAGGACTCGGTGGAATAGGCGGACGGCGCGACGGCACGCCCGACACCGCGGCGGTAAGGCTCCGGGGCTTGCGCTCGGGTCTAAGGTGACAGGAAACACCGCAGTGTCGCGTGCACGTCAGGAGGGTGACGATGAACGGCGAAGGCCAGGGGCACGGTCGGCGGTACGTCGCCGGCCCCATCCGATGGTGGTTGCTGCTCCTCGGGCTCGCGCTCACCCTCACGCTCGTCACCTGGGGCTTCACCGCGTCGGTCGCCTCTTCCGCGGAGTCGCAGGCGCGGGAGGCGCTCGATGAGGCGGGCCTCGAGAACGTCGTCGTCGCCGACGTTCGCTATCGCGAGGTCGAGCTGCGGGGGCCGAGTGGGGATCAGGAGGCGGCCGCGTCCGCCGTGGACGGCATCGCCCTCATCACATCGCTGACCTACACCGCGGACGCGTCTCTCGACCCGAGCCCCACGCCCGAGCCCACGTCGACCTCCGAGGACCCGACCGACGAGCCGTCGGAGTCCGCCGAGCCCTCCGACACGGCCTCGCCCGCCGAGTCCGCGTCGCCGAGCGCGACTCCCGACGAGACCGCCACCACGCCGCTTCCCGACTTCGAGCCAGTGCTGTTCGAGGCCTTCTCCTCCGATCTCACGTCGAAGGCCAAGAAGTCGCTCGACTCCGTGGCCGACAGCATCATCGACGCTCTCGAGACGCACGAGGGCATCACGGTCCACCTGGATGCCTACAGCGACTCGTATGGCACCGAGGAGGAGAACCAGGAGCTCACGGAGGAGCGGGCCGCCAATGTGGCCGAGTACCTCGCGCGCGCCGGGGTGCCCTCTGACCTCCTGAAGACCGCCGCGTATGGCGAGGACTCGCCGGTCGCCTCCAACGCCACCGAGGCGGGGCGCGCACAGAATCGACGCGTCGAGATCACGATCACGGAAGAGGGATGACGATCATGAGTGCTGTCATGACTGAGGCCTGGCTCTGGCTCCTGGTCGCGTTCATTCTCGGTGTGATCGTGGGCTATTACCTGCGGCGATACACGGTCGGAGGGCACGTCGTGTCCGCGCCCGACGAGCGCGCAGCCGAAGCGCCTGCGGCCGTTGAAGACACCCCCGACGAGGCGCCATCCGCAGATGGGGGCCCCGACGAGTCGGAGTCCTCGGAGGACGTGGTGACGGCAGACACGGAGCCCGCCGACGAGGCAGTGGAGGAGCCGATGAGCCCTTCCGCCCCCGCGCCTGCCCCCGCGGTCGAGACCGTTGCACAGACCGCTGACGAGCCGGAGCCAGAGTCGGAGCCGGTCTCCCGGACCGCCGCGACCGAGCCTCAAAGGGAGGACGTGGACGTCGACACCCTCGGCGAGGCCGTGTCGACGTTCGCCTCGTTGTCCACGTCGCCCGGGGCCGCGAAGCGTCGGTCTGCTGCGCCGAAGCCCGAATCCGAACCCGCCGCGGAGGCGGCCGCCGACCCCGAGAGCGTCGTAGAGGCCACACACCCCGAGGCCGCGGAGGCCGAGACCCCGCACGCCGAGCATGCGGCCCCGGCCCACGCCTCGAGAAGACGACGCGGTCGCCACGCGCCCAAGGTCGAGAGTCCCTACGGCTCCTATGGGGGTGCCGACACGGGGAGCGTGTTCGTGCCCGAGATCGAGGCGCTGCAGGTGCCGCTCGGCCGGCGTGAGGCCGAGGCCGCGAAGTCCGCGCAGTCCGGCGAGGACAAGCCCGCGACCACCGACCCCGAGGGCAAGCCCACCACGGACGCGTAGGACAGCACGACTCGGCCCTCGTGCCGCGGTTTCCGTACACTGACGGCAGGCAACGACGCCTGAGCCTCGAACCCCGGAAGGAGGCGACCGGATGACGTTCCTCGTCCGCGCAGTCGCACCCGACGAGAACTCCCGACTTGCCGAGATCGGTGCGCTCACCGCCCTCGCGTATCTCTCCGATGGACTCGTCGACCAATCCCACCCCTACGTGCCGCAGCTGCGCGACGCCCAGACCCGCGCCGAGGACGCCATCCTGCTGATGCTCGCCGACGGCGGCCACGGAGAGGGCGCGGCGGTCGGGACCATCACCCTCGTCCCGCCGGGCAGCCGCTTCACCGAGCTCGCGACGGGCGACGAGTACGAGCTGCGAATGCTCGCGGTGTCCCCGCTCGAACGTGGGCGCGGACTGGGACGCGCCCTCACCAAGGCTGCGCTCGACCAGGCGGTCGAACTCGGCGCCTCGCGCGTCGTCCTGTCGACGCTCGAGACCATGCATGCGGCGCATCGTCTGTATGAGGCCATGGGCTTCCGGCGGCGTCCCGACCTCGACTGGCTCGTGGACCACGAGAAGGCGGAGAGGATCAGCCCCGAGGAGGCCGCGCGGCGCGCGGACGACGCCTCGGCCGAGCCTCCTGGCGCGAGGCTTCTGGGCTACTCCTGGGAGCCGTGATCGGCTCCGGGAGCAGCAGGGCCACCGGCCCCGACGTAGTGCTCCGTCGCCACTAGACTGGCCGCATGTCATCCCTCGAACGCTCTGACGTGGCGCGGCTGGCCGCGCTCGCGCGCATCGACATGACGGACGACGACCTCGACCGCCTGTCGGGTCAGCTGTCCGCCATCGTCGACGCCGTGGCCAAGGTCGCCGAGGTAGCAGGCACCGACGTGCCCGCCACCTCCCACCCCATCCCGATGTCGAACGTCCACCGCCCCGACGAGGTGAGGCCCTCGCTGCCGCAGGAGCGTGCGCTCGCCGCCGCTCCCGAGGCCGACGAGGGACGCTTCCGCGTCCCGCAGATCCTGGGGGAGGAGGCATGACCGACTGGACCCGCAAGACCGCCGCGGAGATGGCGGCCGCGCTGGTGGCCGGCGAGGTCACGAGCGTCGAGCTCACGCAGGCGCACCTCGACCGCATCGCCGCCGTCGACGGACCCGTGCACGCCTTCCTCCACCTGGACCCCGAGGGTGCGCTCGCGACCGCGCGCAAGGTGGACGAGGACCGCGCCGCGGGCGTCGAGCTGCCCGCCGTGGCCGGTGTGCCGGTCGCGGTGAAGGACGTGCTCGTGACCGAGGGGCTGCCGACCACGGCCGGCTCCAAGATCCTCGAGGGCTGGATTCCGCCGTACGACTCGACCGTGTCCGCGAACCTCAAGGCCGCGCGCATGCCGATCCTCGGCAAGACCAACATGGATGAGTTCGCGATGGGCTCGTCGACCGAGCACTCCGGCTACGGCCCCACCCACAACCCGTGGGACCTCGACCGCATCCCGGGCGGCTCGGGTGGCGGCTCGGCCGCGGCGCTCGCGGCCTTCGAGGCGCCGCTCGCGATCGGCTCGGACACCGGAGGCTCGATCCGCCAGCCCGCGTCCGTGACCGCGACGGTCGGCGTGAAGCCCACCTACGGTGGTGTGTCCCGCTACGGCGCGATCGCGCTCGCCTCGTCCCTGGACCAGCTCGGCCCGTGCGGTCGTACGGTGCTCGACACCGCGATGCTGCACGAGGTCATGGGCGGCCACGACCCCAAGGACGCGACGAGCCTCGACGAGCCGGTCCCGGCCTGCGTCGACGCCGCGATGCAGGGCGCGACCAAGGACCTCACGGGCGTGAAGGTCGGCGTCATCAAGGAGCTGTCTGGCGAGGGCTATCAGGCCGGCGTCGAGCAGCGCTTCGAGGAGTCGCTCGAGCGGCTCAAGGCGATGGGCGCCGAGATCGTCGAGGTCTCGTGCCCGTCGTTCGAGTTCGCGCTCGCCGCGTACTACCTGATCCTGCCGTCGGAGGCGTCCTCCAACCTCGCCAAGTTCGACTCGGTGCGCTTCGGCCTCCGCGTCGAGAAGGAGACGGTCGAGAAGACGATGCTCGCGACCCGCGCCGAGGGCTTCGGCGACGAGGTGAAGCGCCGCATCATCCTCGGCACGTACGCCCTGTCGGCCGGCTACTACGACGCCTACTACGGCTCCGCACAGAAGGTCCGCACGCTCATCCAGCGCGACTTCGCGGCGGCGTTCGAGCAGGCCGACGTGCTGGTGTCGCCCACGACGCCCACGACGCCTTTCAAGCTCGGTGAGCGCCTCGACGACCCGCTCGCGATGTACCTCAACGACGTCGCCACGATTCCCGCCAACCTCGCGGGAATCCCCGGCATGTCGCTGCCGGCGGGCGTCGCTCCCGAGGACGGTCTGCCGGTCGGCTTCCAGATCCTCGCGCCCGCGCACGAGGATGCCCGCCTGTACCGCGTCGGCGCGGCCCTCGAGGCCTCGCTGACCGAGGAGTGGGGTGGCGCCTTGACTGCGCAGGCCCCCGAGCTGGAGGTGGCCGAGTGAGCACCGCGCTGACGAGCTACGACGAGGCCATGGAGGACTTCGACCCGGTGTTCGGCATCGAGGTCCACGTGGAGCTCAACACGAAGACCAAGATGTTCTGCGGCTGCGCCAACGAGTTCGGCGCCGAGCCGAACACGCAGGTGTGCCCGGTCTGCCTGGGGCTTCCCGGCGCCATGCCGGTGACGAACGAGAAGGCCGTCGAGTCGGCGATCCGTCTGGGTCTCGCGCTCGGCTGCTCGATCCGCGAGTCGAGCCGCTTCGCGAGGAAGAACTACTTCTACCCGGACCTTGCGAAGGACTACCAGATCTCGCAGTACGACGAGCCGACCTGCTACGAGGGCTCGCTTGATGTGGTCCTCGACGACGGCACCGTGGTGCAGATCGGCATCGAGCGCGCGCACATGGAGGAGGACGCCGGCAAGAACACCCACGTGGGTGGCTCCGGCGGCATCCAGGGCGCCGACTACTCGCTGGTCGACTACAACCGAGGCGGCGTCCCGCTCGTCGAGATCGTCACCAAGCCGATCGAGGGCATGGGCTCGCGCACCGCCGAGGTCGCTCGCGCGTACGTCGCGACGATCCGCGACATCGTCCGCGGTCTCGGCATCTCCGACGGCCGCATGGACCAGGGCTCGGTGCGCGCCGACGTGAACCTGTCGCTGCGTCCCAAGGCCCCCGCGGGCGACGACCAGTCGGCGGTGCCGTTCGGCAAGCGCTCCGAGACCAAGAACGTCAACTCGCTCCGCGCGATCGAGAAGGCGATCCACTTCGAGGCGGGCCGCCAGGCCGCGCTGCTGTCGGACGGCAAGCCGGTCCACCAGGAGACCCGCCACTGGCACGAGGACACCGAGTCCACGACGTCGGGTCGCTCCAAGGAGGAGGCCGAGGACTACCGGTACTTCCCGGAGCCCGACCTGCTGCCCGTCGAGCCGTCGCGCGAGTGGGTCGAGGAGCTGCGGGGCACCATCCCCGAGCACCCCGCCAAGATGCGCGCGCGCCTGAAGGACGAGTGGGGCTTCTCCGACCTCGAGATGCGCGACGTGGTCGCCGCCGACGCGATCCCGCTGCTCATCGCCACGGTGGAGGCCGGTGCGAGCCCGCAGGCCGCCCGCAAGTGGTGGATGGGCGAGCTCGCGCGCGTCGCGAACGAGCAGGAGACCTCGCTCGACGCTCTCGCGGTGACGCCCGCGGACGTGGCCGAGCTGCAGTCGCTCGTCGACTCGGGCCGCATCAACGACAAGCTCGCACGGCAGGCGCTCCAGGGCGTGCTCGCGGGCGAGGGTTCGCCGACCGCCGTCGTCGAGGCTCGCGGGCTCGAGGTCGTCTCGGACGACTCGGCGCTCGAGAAGGCCGTCGACGAGGCGCTCGCGGCGCAGCCCGACGTGCTCCAGAAGATCCAGGACGGAAAGGTCCAGGCCGCCGGCGCGATCGTCGGCGCGGTCATGAAGGCCACGCGCGGTCAGGCCGACGCGGGACGCGTGCGGGAGATCATCCTGCAGCGCGCCGGCGTGGAGGGCTGAACCGCCGCTGTACTCGATGAGGGGCTCGTCCTGCGGGGCGGGCCCCTCTCGCGTGTCCAGGGGGATCCAGCTCGCGTGTCCCCGGGGGACCTCGGGACGCAGCGCCTGGCCGCGCGGAGCGGGCGGGAGCCGCGACGGCGCCTCAAGGGCTTGACCTTCCAGTGGGATGGAATCCCTACCGTGAATGCGTTGTCCCCTCCAGGAGGTATTCATGCAGCACGGCACAGCCCACGACACGACGCACGAATCGGGCACTGATCAGCACGACGCGCACGAGACCCACGACGCGCACGAGACCCACGACGCGCACGAGACCCACGACGCGCACGAGACCCACGACGCGCACGAGACCCACGACGCGCACGAGACCCACGACGCGCACCAGGGCCACGGCGACCACTCGCACCACACCGACCACTCGGGCCACGCGATGATGTTCCGCCGGTACTTCTGGTGGAACCTCGCGCTCGCGGTCCCTGTCATCGCGTTCTCGTCGACGATCGAGGGCTGGTTCGGCTACGACCTGCCGCTCAGCGGTTGGATCCCGCCGATCCTCGGCACCGCGATCTTCGCGTGGGGCGGGCGTCCGTTCCTGACGATGGCCTGGCGCGACGAGCTGCGGGACCGCAAGCCCGGCATGATGACGCTCATCTCGCTCGCGATCACGGTCGCGTTCGGCGCCTCGGTCGCTTCGACTCTCGGGCTCGCCGACCTTGACTTCTGGTGGGAGCTTGCGGCCCTCGTGGTCGTGATGCTCCTCGGTCACTGGCAGGAGCTGAAGGTGGTCGGCCAGGCTCAGGGCGCGCTGCAGGCGCTCGCTGAGCTGCTGCCGGACGATGCGGAACGGGTGACCGGGGACGGCACCGAACACGTGTCGGTGTCGGACCTCGCGGAAGGCGACACCGTCGTCGTCCGCCCCGGTGGGCGCGTGCCCGCCGACGGCAGCATCGTCTCGGGTGAGGCGAGCATGGACGAGTCGATGGTGACTGGCGAGTCCGAGCCCGTGAGCCGCGGTGAGGGCGACCGCGTGGTCGCGGGCACGGTCGCGACAGACGGCTCGCTGCGGGTCGAGATCACGGCCATCGGCGACGACACCGCGCTCGCAGGCATCCAGCGGATGGTCAGCGACGCGCAGGCGTCGCGCTCGGGCACTCGCCGCCTCGCGGACCGGGCCGCCGAGTGGCTGTTCTACATCGCGCTCGCGGCGGCCGTCGCGACCTTCGCGGTCAACGCGGCGATGGGCGACCCTGGCACGGGGCTGATCAGGGCGGTCTCGGTCCTCGTCGTCGCGTGCCCGCACGCGCTGGGCCTCGCGATCCCGCTCGTGGTCGCGATCTCGACCTCGGTCTCCGCGAAGCAGGGCATCCTCGTGAAGGATTCGGGCGCGCTCGAGCAGATGCGCCTCGTGGATGCCGTGCTGTTCGACAAGACCGGAACCCTCACGCAGGGTGCCCACGAGCTGACCGACAAGGCCTCGGTCGACCCGGACGGAGAGGACCGCATGCTCGCGCTCGCGGCCGCGGTCGAGTCCGACTCCGAGCACCCGGTGGGCCGCGCCGTCGTGAAGGCGGCCACCGACGCGGGGCTCGACATCCCGGAGGCCGACGACATCGACACGCTTCCCGGCCGTGGAGTGCGCGCGACGGTGGACGGCGAGACCGTCGCGGTCGGCGGACCCGCGCTCCTCGACGAGCTCGACCTGTCCGAGCCGGACCAGATCGCGAACGTCGCCGAGGAGTGGCGCGACTCCGGAGGCTCGGTCCTGTACGTGGTGGTCGGCGACGCGGTCGCGGGGGCATTCACGACGTCCGACCCGATCCGCGAGGAATCGCGCGCCGCGATCGACGCTCTCCACGCGCGCGACGTGTCCGTGGCGCTGCTCACCGGCGACTCGCAGGCCGTCGCGGACGCGGTCGCCGGCGAGCTCGGCATCGACGACGTCTACGCCGAGGTGCTCCCCGAGGACAAGGACGATGCGGTCGCCGACCTTCAGCGCAAGGGTCGCCGCGTCGCGATGGTCGGGGATGGTGTCAACGACGCTCCCGCGCTCGCCAGGGCGGACGTGGGCGTGGCAATCGGCGCCGGCACCGACGTCGCGATGGAGGCTGCTGGCCTCGTGCTCGCGTCCTCGGACCCGCGCGGCCTGCTCGGCGCGATCGAGCTGTCGCGCGCGACGTACCGCAAGATGCGCCAGAACCTCGTGTGGGCGACGGGGTACAACGTCATCGCGATCCCGCTCGCCGCGGGCGTGCTCGCGCCGTGGGGCATCACGATGCCGCCCGCGATCGCGGCGCTCGCGATGAGCCTGTCCACGATCATCGTCGCCGCGAACGCGCAGCTGCTGCGCCGGGTGAGCCTTGCGCCGGAGGACGTCTCCTAGCGCTGGGCCAGCTTCTGAAGCAGCAGCACCTGCGCGACGATCATGCGCTCGATCTCCTTGGGGTCGACCGACTCGTCGGACGCGTGGATGCGCGCCTGCGCGGTGTCCTCGGGGCCCCACAGCACGAACTCCGCGCCGGGGGAGGCGTCCTCGAGGGTCTGCAGCAGCGGGATCGACCCACCCGAGCCCGCCTCGTCGCACGGCTTCCCGAACGCCTCGGCCATCGCGTCGCGCGCCGCCGCGTAGCCGGCGCCGTCGGTCTTCACGCGGTACGGCGGCGCGGCCTTCATCGGGGTCACCTCAACCTTCGCGCCCCACGGCGCGTGCGTCTCGAGGTGTGCGACGAGCGCGGCGAGCTCCTCCTTGGGGTCGGATCCAGGGACGATGCGCATCGAGACCTTCGCGCTCGCCTCGGGGTGGATGACGTTCGAGGAGTCGGCGATGCTCGTCGTGTCGATGCCGATCGCGTTGATCGAGGGCTTGGCCCAGAGCCGGTCCGCGACGGTGCCCGTCCCGGCGAGGGAGACGCCGGGAAGCATGTCCGCCATCGCGCGGAAGTCGTCCTCGGTCAGGTCCGCCCCTGACCACGAGCCGCCCGTGACGCCCTCGACCGCCACGTTGCCCGCATCGTCCTGGAGGGTGGTGAGCAAGCGCGCGAGGGCCATCATCGCGTCGGGGGCGGCGCCGCCGAACACGCCCGAGTGCAGCGGGTGCTCGAGCGTCGAGACCTTGACGACGCACGCGACGTCGCCGCGCAGCGCCGTCGTCATCACCGGGTCGCCGACGCGGATGTTGCCCATGTCGCAGATGACGAAGAGGTCGCACTCGAACAGCTCGGGGTGGGTCTCGACGAATTCCTCGAGGTTGCTCTCGGTCTCCTCCATGCCCTCGAGGATGAGGCGCAGCGTCACGGGAGGCTTGCCGTCGAACGCGCGCATCATGCCGAGGTGCGTGACCAGGCCGCTCTTGTCGTCCGAGGCGCCGCGGCCGTAGATCCGGCCGTCCTCCTTGCGGGTCGGCGTCCACGGGTCGCTGCTCCAGCCTTGGGAGGCGTGCGCGGGCTGGACGTCGTAGTGGGCGTACAGGACGACGGTCGGGGCGCCCTCGGGGCCGGGGATCTCCCCGTAGATGGGCGGGTAGCCCGTCGGCACGTCCATGAATCGCGCGTCCTCGAAGCCCGCGGCCCTGAACTTCTCGAGCGTGACCTCGGCCATCGTCATCACGGGCTTCTCGTCGTATCCGGGGAAGGCGATGGACGGGATCGCGATGAGCTCCTCGAGGTCGGCGATCACGCCGGGCATGAGCTCGCGGACGGTCGCCTGGACGTCGGAGGTGGTCATGAGGAAGCTGCCTTTCGCTCGGGGGCGGTGCGCGCGGCACCGGGTCAGAAGAATGCGCCGATGATCGAACCTACCGCCACGGTCGTGACCGACAGGACGAGCATCGGGACGAAGAAGCTGTGGTCCACGAGCTTGGTGCCGAGCCGCGTGGAGCCCGTCTGGTCGAAGTTGGCGGCGGCGATCTGGGGGCCGTTGGCCGGAAGGGTGTAGACGCCGCCGAGCGCGCCCGCCCACATGCCCGTGGCGACCCCGACGGGCAGGCCCGCGGCGAGCCCGATCGGAACGATCGTGCGGGTGGCCGTCGACTGGCTCGTGGTCATCGCGGCGACCAGGAAGACGGCGATCGCGAAGATGAAGCGGAAGTCGGTCACCCAGCCGCCGACGGTCGTCACGATGTACTCCTCGTGCGCGGCGATGAACGTCGCGGTGAGCCACGCGATGCCGAACAGCGCGATCGCCGCGACCATGCCCGCCTTGAACACCGACTGGTCGGGGACCTCGTCGATCTTCGGCCTGCCGACCGCGAGGATCAGGGCGCCGACGACGAGCATCACGAGGACGATCGTCGTGGTCATGTCGGCGAACTCGGGGCGCAGGTCGGGGAAGATCCCGAAGACCACGATCGCGAGGACGCCCGCGAGGAACGCGAGAGCCGCGTTGCGTCCGCGCGCGGTGTAGGTGAGAGCTGAGGAGGCTGCCGTGTCCGAGGACGACGGGGGAGCGAGGTGGCCCTCGGCGATGCGCGCCTGGATCTCGGGGTCGTCCGCGATGTCCTTGCCGCCCAGCCGTCCCACGACCAGGGAGGTGACGACGATCCCGGCCAGGCACGCGGGGAAGGTGATCGCGAGGATGCCGGCCAGCCCCAGGTCGTAGGGCGCGACGTCGGTGAGGGTCAGCATCGCGGCCATCGCCGCGGACACCGGCGAGGCGGCGAGCGCGATGCCCGACTGCACGACCGTGACGGTGAGCGGCTTGGACGGGCGGACGCCGTTCTTGTACGACACGTCGTAGATCACGGGCAGGAGCGGATAGACGATGTTTCCCGTGCCTGCGCCCGCGGTGAACAGGAATGCGGTCACGGGGGCGATGAGCGTGATCTGCCGGGGCCGCTTCTCGATCACGCGGGCAGCCATCGCGACCATCCAGTCGATCCCGCCGGCGGCCTGCATGAGGGCCGCGCTCGTGACGACGCCGAGGATGATCGCCATCGCCGCCCCGGGGGCCTCGCCGGGAGCCTCGCCGAACACGAACACGAGCACGAATGTCCCGACGCCGCCCCAGATGCCGATGCCGACGCCGCCCGCCCGCGTGCCGAGCACGATCGAGCCCAGCACGACGATCGCCTCGAGGACGAAGGTGACGTTCACGTGACCCCCTGGTGCGGGCCGTGACGGGCCCCTTCTCGGCACCCTACGCGCGGGGGATGCGGGTCGCGCGGCGAGAGTCAGCCGAGGTGGAGGACTCGCTGCACGAACATCAGCGCCGCCACCGTGAGCGACGCGACCGCGATCCCGAGCACCGCGCCGACCGCGCGCAGGGTCCACAGCACCGCGTCGCGCACGGCGCGCATCGTCTCCGCCACGCCTCGGCGGCGCGCGCCCGTGGCGCCGAGCGCCGCGGGCGCGCGGACCTGAGGGGCGTCGGTCGCGACCGGGGCCGCGGACCAGGATGGCTCGGCGAGGCGCGAGGGCGCGCGCGGTGGCAGGACGACGAACTGCTCCTCAAGCACTGCGCGGCTCATGACGTTCCCCCTTGGCTTGTGCATGCCTCGAGGTTGCCCTGTGCGCGCGTACGCGCGCATCGGCCATAGGGAGTGTTCCGTCTACCCCTTCCGGATGAGGGGAACCCCTGAGAGTCACCCTGAGGAGGGTCAGGCGGAGTAGGTGCCGGCGACCTCGCGGTAGCGCTCGAGGATCAGCGGCCGGTGATCCACCGGGGGAGCGGCGACGACGTCCACGGCCCACGTCGGGCGCGATCCCGTGAGCGCCCACGCGGCCTGCACCGCGGCGCCTGCGGCGACGTACTCGCCGGGCGTGGGGATCTCGACCGGGACGCCGAACACCTGCGCCGCGATGGCCTGCACCGCGGGGTTCTGGGCAGCGCCGCCGACCAGCAGCAGCCGCTTGGCCTCGACGCCCTGCGCGAGGATCGCCTCGACGCCGTCGGCGAGTGCGCACAGCATGCCCTCGACCGCGGCGCGCGCGAGGTTCTCGCGGGTCGTGGACAGCAGTGTCAGGCCGAAGAGCGTCGCGGTCGCGTCGGGGAGGTTGGGGGTGCGCTCGCCCTCGAAGTAGGGCACGAGCACCGCGCCGCCGGCGCCGGGCTGGGCGTCGAGTGCGAGGCGTCCGAGCTCGTCGTGGTCGACGCCGAGCACGCGGGCGAACGCGTCGAGGACGCGCGCCGCGTTGAGGGTGCACACGAGCGGCAGGAACTCGCCCGAGGCCGACGCGAAGCCCGCCACGGTGCCCGTGGGGTCCTCGCTCGTGGCCTCGGTGACCGCGAACACGGTGCCCGACGTGCCGAGCGAGACGACCACGTCGCCAGCGACCGCACCGAGGCCCAGGCCTGCGGCCGCGTTGTCGCCCGCTCCCGGGCCGACGACGACGTCGTCCAGCATCGTCCCCGTGGCGGAGGTGTCGACGATCCCGGTGCCGGCGCTCTCGCCAGGCCCGAGCACGCGCGGGACCACGGCGTCGTGGCCGAGCGCGGCGACCAGGAGGTCACGGTCGTACTCGCCCGTCGCGGGGTTCCAGTAGCCGGTGCCGGACACGTCCGAACGGTCGGTCGTGAGCTCGTCGAGGGCGGGGCCGCGGACGGACGATGCGGCAGGCCCGAAGCCGCGCAGGCGCCAGGTCAGCCAGTCGTGGGGGAGGGCGACGGCGGCGACGCGGGCGGCGTTGTCGGGCTCGGCGTCGCGCAGCCAGCGCAGCTTGGTCGACGTGAAGGAGGCGACGGGGACCAGGCCGGTACGCGCGGCGAGCGTGTCGGCACCGAACTCCGCGATGAGGTCCGCCGCGGCGCCGGCCGAGCGGGTGTCGTTCCACAGCAGCGCGTCGCGCACCACCTCGCCGTTCGCGTCGAGGGTGACCATGCCGTGCTGCTGACCGCCGATCGAGATCGCGGAGACGTCGGCGAGGCCTCCCGCGTCCCCGATGGCGGCGACGAGCGCGTCCCACCACGCCTGGGGGTCGACGGACGTCCCGTCGGGGTGCGAGGCGCGCCCGGTGCGGACGATTTCTCCGGTCTCGAGGTCGCGGACGACCACCTTGCAGCTCTGGGTCGAGGAGTCGACTCCGGCGACGAGGGTCATCGCGGATCCTTTCGGGAGGTTGAGGAGGCCCTGGCGGACCCGGCTGGAGAGGTGTCGGGTCCGCCAGGGGCCGGGGCCACGCCAGGAAGGAGGATGCGTGCCCCGGGAGGTCGGGCGGCGCGGCCTGAGGGAACGCACCGCCCGAGGGTGGATCAGCCGCGTGCGCCCATGAGGTGCTCGACGGCCAGCTGCTGGATGCGGACGTAGCCGAAGCCCTCGCCGTCGAAGTAGACCTCGGGGTCGAAGCTCTCGTAGGCGGAGGTGTCGGCGAGCAGGTCAGCGGTGGTCTCGCCCGCGGCGAGGGTCGTGGCGGCGAGCTGGTCGTTCTTGGCGGCCAGCAGGGCCTCCTGCACCTCGGGGTCGGCGCGGAAGGCCGCGGCGCGCTCCTTGAGCAGCAGGTACATGCGCATGTTGGCGCGCGCGGACTCCCAGACGCCGTCGATGTCCTCGGTGCGCGAGGGCTTGTAGTCGAAGTGGCGGGGGCCGGTGTACGACTGCGTGCCGTCAGGGCCGCCGTTCTCGAGCAGGTCGACGAGCGAGAACGCGTTGATCAGGTCGCCGTGGCCGAAGACCATGTCCTGGTCGTACTTGATGCCGCGCTGGCCGTTGAGGTCGATGTGGAACAGCTTGCCCTGGTACAGCGCCTGCGCGATGCCCGCGGTGAAGTTCAGGCCCGCCATCTGCTCGTGGCCGACCTCGGGGTTGAGGCCGACGAGCTCGGGGTGGTCGAGCGTGTCGATGAACGCCATCGCGTGACCGACCGTCGGCAGCAGGATGTCGCCGCGGGGCTCGTTCGGCTTGGGCTCGATCGCGAACTTGAGGTCGTAGCCCTTCTCCAGCACGTAGTCGCCGAAGAGGTTGGCGGCCTCGCGGTAGCGCTCGAGCGCGACGCGGATGTCCTTCGAGAAGTCGTACTCGGCGCCCTCGCGGCCGCCCCACATGACGAACGTCTTGGCGCCGAGCTCGGCGGCCAGGTCGATGTTGCGCAGGATCTTGCGGATCGTGAAGCGACGCACGGCGCGGTCGTTGGAGGTGACGCCGCCGTCCTTGAACACGGGGTGCGAGAACGTGTTGGTGGTGATCATCGGGATGACCATGCCGGTCTCGTCGCACGCCTTCTTGAGGGCGTCGATCGCGGCGCGGCGGTCAGCCTCGGAGCACCCGAAGGGGAAGAGGTCGTCATCGTGGAAGGTCATGCCGTAGGCGCCGAGCTCGGAGAGCTTGTGGATCGCCTCCACGGCGTCGAGGGGGCCGCGCGTCGCGGATCCGAACGGGTCCGCCGCGTTCCAGCCGATGGTCCAGAGTCCGAACGTGAACTTGTCGTCACGCGTGGGGGTGGGCGCCATGGTCGTGCTCCGATCTTCGTCGATCAATAGTTGATGCTGTAAACTTAAAGCCGTAGGGTCGCCGTGTCAAACGCCACGCCTAGGATCGGTGGAGCCAGGGACGATGCGATGAGGGGCGATGGCACGACGAGGTGAGAGTCGACAGGAGGCAGCGGTGACGGACGCGGAGATCGCACCCACCCTTGCCGCCGGAGTCGTGCCCGCGACGCCCGCCTCGCTGCCCGGCGCCGTCCTGGTGCCCGGCGTCGGATCCGGGCCCGAGGACACGCGCAGGCACAACCTGTCGACGATCCTCACCGCCGTCCATCACCGGCCTGGCGTCACGCGCGCCGAGCTGACGAAGCTCACCGGGCTGAATCGCTCGACCGTGCTCAAGGTCGTCGCGGAGCTCGTCGAGGGTGGCCTGGTCCACGAGGTGTCGCCGTCCGAGCACGTCGGCCGTGGGCGCCCGAGCGCTCATGTGTATCCCGCGCGGGACATCGCCGCGCTCGCGGTCTACCCCGACCTCGACGCCGTCACAGTGGGGGTGGTCGGGCTTGGCGGCTCGCTGCTCGCGCGCCTGCGACGCACCACGGGGGGCCGCTCACGGCCGGCGGAGATCGTGAGCCTCGTCGCCGAGCTCGCGTCCGAGGCGCTCGCGTCGCTGCCCGAGCCCGTGGTCGTGATCGGCGTGGGCTGCGCCGTGCCCGGCCTCGTGCGCGCGGCCGACGGGGTGGTCGTCGACGCGCCCCACATGGACTGGCACGACATCCCGTTCGGGGCGCTCCTGAGCGACGCGCTGGGCCTGCCAGTCGCGGTCCGCAACGACGCGCGCGTCGCGACCGTCGCCGAGGCCGTCTTCGGCGCGGGCCGCGGCATCGCCGACCTCGTCTACCTCAACGGCTCCTACTCGGGCATCGGTGGCGGCGCCGTCCTGGGCGGCGCGACCCTGCGCGGGCGCGACGGCTACGCGGGCGAGTACGGCCACACTCGCGTCGATGGGGGTCGGGAGCGCTGCCACTGCGGTCGCACCGGCTGCCTCGAGACCGAGGTGAACCTGCGCCGGCTCCTCGCCGCGCTCGGCAAGGACGACCTGGACCTGCGGGACCTGGACGACGAGCTCGCAGCGGCTCGCGGGCGTACCGAGGTCGAGGCCGAGATCGACCGCCAGGTCGGGATCCTCGCGGGCGCGATCGGTGACCTCGCGTCGGTGTTCAACCCCTCGCTCGTCGTCCTGGGCGGCGCGCTCGGGTCGCTGTGGACCGTCGCGCCCGACCGGCTCGCGGAGGCGGTCACGGCCGACTCGTTCGCGCCCATGGTGGGCGGGATGCGGGTCGTGCGCGCGGAGCTCGGCTCGCGCGTGCACCTGGTCGGCGCCGCCGAGGTCTTCCTGCTGGGCTACCTGCGGGATCCCGCGCAGCTCGCGCAGCGCGTCGCGGCTCTGCGACAGTCGGCCTGACGGGGGCGGCGCCAAGGGGCCGGACGGGGCGCCGGAAGGTGCCAACGTCGCACCGGCGCCTTCCAGGCACGTGCCAGACTGGCGGGATGATCACCGTCGCCGTGCCCGACCAGGAGGTGGCCGACGCGCTGGGGGACCTCGGAGACGATGTCCGCCTGGTGCTGTGGAGCCCCAAGGAGAGCGACGCCCCCGAGGCCGAGCGCGATCGCATCGACCTAGTGTGCGTCCCTCACCTGCACGGCGGGCGCCACGTGTACGGCCGTATGGGCGCGTGCACCAACCTCAAGGCGATCCAGATCCCGAGCGCGGGCTTCGAGCACGTCGCGCACCTCGTGCCCGACGGCGTGGTGCTCGCGAACGCCAGGGGAGTGCACGACACTCGCGTCGCCGAGGCGACGCTCGCGCTCGCGCTCATGTCCCGCCGCAGGCTGCCGCAGTACGTCGAGGCGCAGCATCGCGGCGTGTGGGAGCAGGACCCGTGGACGCCCTCGCTCGCGGACTCGCGCGCGCTGATCGTCGGCTATGGCTCGATCGCCGAGGCGATCGCGGTGCGCTTCCGGGCCTGCGAGGTGCACGTGGAGGGCGTCGCGCGCTCCGCTCGCACCGCGCCCGACGGCACCGCGGTCCACGCCGTCGCCGACCTGCCTGCGCTGCTTCCCGACTTCGACGTCGTGGTGATCGTGACGCCGCACGACGAGTCGACTGACAAGCTCGTGAATGCCGAGTTCCTTGCCGCGATGCCCGACGGCGCGCTGCTCGTGAACGTCGGCCGCGGCAAGGTGGTCGACACCGACGCGCTGCTGGGGGAGCTCAAGTCCGGCCGGCTGCACGCGGCGCTCGACGTCACGGACCCCGAGCCGCTGCCCGAGGGGCACCCGCTATGGTCCGCGCCGAACTGCCTCATCACGCCGCACATCGCGGGCTTCGAGGTGCTCACCAACCATCGCTACACGGATCTGGTGCGCCGACAGGTGGAGGCGCTGCGCTCGGGAGGCGAGCTCGTCAACGCCGTGATGGTGGGGTCCGCTTCGCGTTAGGACGCGGCCGCGTGCTCCATCGAGTCGCGCCACTGGATCCACGAGGCGACGATCTCGCCGATCTCCTCGCGGTACTCCTCAGCCTCGGCGATCGAGGCGATCTTCATGACTCGGCCCGCCTTGCCGGAGCCCTCGAGGTGCGGGTACTTGCCCGGGATGAGCGCCCCGTGGTGGAACATCAGCGTCGCGTGGTTGCGCGAGTTCGGGAAGAACGAGGCGAGATTCCCCTTGTAGGTGAAGGTCGGCGTCTTCCACTTGATGCACTCGTCGATGCGGTCGTCAGACGACAGCAGAATCAGGCGCACACGCTGGACGACATCCCGCATGGGGTTGTCGTAGTGAGCCAGCCAGGCATCCACGTCGTCATACGCCATACCCCCAAAGTAACGCGTCGGCCCCGAAATGTGACCCACGCCACAGACAAAAGTGGCCCGAATGTGCGCTAAATAGGCGCTCGAGCGCCCTTTTTAGACCGATTTGCGCTGCTTCAGTGCCGCGAGCGACACCTCGCGCTCGGCCTTGTGGTCGACCATCGGCATCGGATACCCGGGCGTGTCGAGCTCGGGGATCCACCTCCGCCGGTAGCGCCGGTCGGGGTCGAACTTCTCCGCCTGGGTCTCGGGATTGAAGATCCGGAAGAAAGGGGAGGCGTCCCTGCCGGTGCCCGCGACCCACTGCCAGTTGAGCTGGTTCTGGGCGTGGTCGTAGTCGAGCAGAGCGCGCCTGAAGTGGTCGGCGCCCCGCTGCCACGGCACATGGAGGTCCTTCACCAGGAAGCTCGCGACGACCATGCGGACCCGGTTGTGCATCGTCCCCGTCGCGGCGAGCTGGCGCATCCCGGCGTCGACGAGCGGGAAGCCCGTCTCGCCCAGGCGCCACGCGCGGAAGGCATCGTTCGCATCACGTCCGGTGACCCACGCATCGTCCGGGAGCACCGGGGTGAGGGACTCCCTCTGGGCCGACGGATGATGGTGGAGGACGTCCGCGTGGAACTCCCGCCAGGCGACCTCGGACTCGAACACGCGCGCCGCATCGGACCTCACGGCGCCCGTGGCGGCGAGGATCGTGCGCGGGTGGAGCTGGCCGAAGGCGAGCGGCACCGACAGGTGCGACGTGGAGTCGAGGTCGGGGCGGTCGCGCTCGGCGGCGTAGCGAGCCAGATCGCCCTCGATGAAGGCTCGCAGGTCCTCAAGGATCTGCGACTCGCGGAACTCGTGGGTCTCCGACAGCGGGTCCTCGGCGTCGCCGTGCGCCGCCTGCTGGTCGAGGCTCATGTCGGAGGTGAGCGCGCGCATCGAAGACGCGTCCGCCGTAGGGGCGGGGGAGTGCCAGCCGTGGTCGCGCCACGCATGCGAGAAGGGCGTGAACACCTTGTACGGGGTCCCGTCGGACTTGGTGACGCGGCCGGGGGCGACGGCGTACGGGCTGCCGATCAGGTGCAGCTCGCGGCCGTCAGCCTCGAGCGCCGCGCGTACCTCCTCCTGCTCGCGCACCCCGGCGGGGCTGAACTCGCGTGCCGCATGGACGATGCGGGAGTCGGTCTCGCGGGCGGCCGCCAGGACGACGTCGGGGGCCGGGCCGCGCCGGACTCCGAGTGCTCCGTCGGTGTCCTGATCGAGGCTCCAGAGGACGCGTGCGAGGTGCGCGCGGCGCCGGCCCGACCAGAAGTGAAGCGCGGGGGTCCAGGCGAACACCGCGGCGGCGGGTCCGTCTGCCTGGGCCTCGAGGAGTGCGGGGTTGTCGGCCAGCCGAAGGTCGCGTCGTGCCCACCACAGAGTCATGCCTGTATCAAGGCGCCGGACCGGCCCAGAATTCCGCTTGGGAGCCCGTGGCATGGCGAAGGGCCCTCCGCACCTGGGTTCTCCAGGTCCGACGGGCCCTCCGTCGATGGCGCGACAGTGACGGCGCGCCTCGATGCCCTCGCCGTCCGGGGGTGGGGGACGGGGACAGGTGTGTGGTTACGCCGAGGCGGGCTCGGTCACGTGCGAGCCGATGAAGGCCGCGGCGGCCTCGGCGAAGCCCCGCAGGACGGCGGCCGTGGACTCGTCCTGGACGGAGCCGTCGGCGCCGAAGACCTCGGCGTTGAAGTGGAAGAAGGTCTCGGGCTGACCCATGGTCGGGGCGTTGAAGTGCGCGAGGATGTTGCGCAGGTGCTGCTGCGCCATCGCGGCGCCGCTCGCGCCCACCGATGCGCCCATGACTGCGGTGGGCTTGCCGTTGAAGGAGGCCTTGCCCCACGGGCGGGCGGACCAGTCGAGCGCGTTCTTGAGGGCGCCCGGGATCGAGCGCGAGTACTCGGGGGTGACGATGATGATCCCGTCGGCCGACTCGATCGAGTTCTTCCACGCTGTCGCCTCGGCCGGCCACTCCGCCTCGAGCTCGTAGTTGTAGAAGGGCAGCGCCGAGAAGTCGAGGAACTCGACCTCGAAGCCCTCGGGCAGGTAGGTGGCCATGGCCTTGGCGACCTTCCGGTTGATGGACGCGCTCGCGGTCGAGCCGACGATGATTCCGATGCGGGGCATGACGAGGTCTCCTCTGGAAAGAGTGAAGGGGTGGGCGCGGCGTCCGCGCCGCTGCCATCTACAACTTGGATGACAATTCAACTATTCCAAGAGGTTGGCGATACAAGCAAATCGAATGTCTTACAGGTGTTGAGAAAGGTGTCTCACCTGGCCGGATGCGCGGCTCCCGGAACGGCGACGACGCCCGTCGCCGGGCTCACGGGCCCGATCGACTGGCGCACCGGGACACCCACGGGCGGGCTCATCGGTGCGGTCGACTCCTGCGTCGGGATGCCGGACATCGGGCTGATCGGGGACGGGCCCGCGCCGCCGCTCAGGATGCCGTGCCGCGCCTCGGCGGCGCGGATCTCGTGCAGAGCGTGACCCACCGCTGCGCCGAGGAGCTCCTGGACCTTCCCGAACAGCACGGGGTCGGTGCACTGGCCGCCGTCCTCGAGCGCGAACTCGGAGATCTCGAGGCTGCGCTCGGGCTGACCCAGCAGCGTCGCCCCGGCGTCCACGAGGACGGTGCGCAGGTGCTGCAGTGCCGCGAACGTCGCCTGACCCTCGGCGGCCGCACCCGCGATCGCCACCGGCTTGCCCGCGAGCTGGCCGGTGTCGGAGTCGGCGCCGGCCCAGTCGAGGGCGTTCTTGAGCACCCCAGGGATCGAGCGGGTGTGCGTGGGTGCGACGATGATGAGCGCGTCGAGCGAGGCCACCGTGCGCTGCCATTCGAGGCCCGCGGCGGGGGTCGGCACATCGGTGTACGGGGTGTGGCCGGGCAACGCGGTGTAGAGCAGCTCGGTGAGCTGGTGCCCCTGTGGCATCAGGCGGTGGATCAGCGCCGCGAGCCGTCGAGTGGTGCGAGCCTCGGGGAGGGGGCCGATCATCAGTCCGAAATGAGCCATGGGTCATGCCTTTCAGTCAGGCACGACCGTCATCGCGCGAGGTTCCATCCGCCCTGCTGAGGGGCACAACCTGGCAAGGTCCTTCTCTATTCCGCAAGCGTCCAAGAATTTCTGGGGCCGCGGCGCGGGCCTCGGCTCGGCCTTCTGGCTTCGCCTCGCGGGGCCTACAGGTTCCTGTCCGCCCAGACGTCGGCGGCGTCCCGCAGCAGCTCGGCGGCGCCTGGCGCGACCTCGTCGTAGTTGCGGCGGAAGCGCTCGTCGTCGACGTACATCTGCGTGAGGCCCTTGTACGTCTCCAGGGTCGGGGTCCAGAACAGCGAGACCCACGCGTAGTGCTTCGCGACGATCTCCTGCACCTCGGGGCTGTCTGGCGCGAAGCCGACCCGGATCGCGGCTCCGAGCGCCTCGACCACCTCGCGGTGCGTGTCGAGGTGGCGCTGCTGGCCGTCCTTGCCGAGAGCCTCCCACTTCGCGTTGGAGCGGTCGACGGCGTCGTCGCCCCAGCGCTCGCGGGCCTCGGGCTCGTATTTCTTGTGGGCGAAGCCGTCGAACAGCTGGTCGTCGGTCATGGGTCTGCCTCTCTCGAGAGAGTCGATGGTGCGCGCCACCGTCGAGGCGAGGCGTGCGTAGCGGTCGCGCTCGGCGGTGAGGGCGCCGAGGTGGTCGCGCAGGAGCGCGACCGTGGTCGTGGGATCGTCGGCGTCGACGATCTGGCCGATGCGGTCGAGGCTCGTGCCGAGCTCGCGCAGGGTGAGGATGTGCTGCAGGCGCAGCAGCTCCTCGCGGCCGTAGTGGCGGCGGCCGTCGGATCCCGTCCAGGCGGGGGAGAGCAGGCCTGTCGCGTCGTAGTGGCGCAGGGTGCGGCTCGTCACCCCGCTCATGCGGGCGACCTGCGCGGTGTCCCAGGTGGTGTCCGTCGTCGTCATGATGACCAGCGTAGAAGTTGACGCCACGTCAAGCGCAACCCGTGTTTCTGCGCGTGCGCGAGAACACGCATCGTCCCGGTCCTAGACTCAGCCTCATGACAGAGACGCCGGACATCAAGCCCCGTTCCCGCCAGGTGACCGATGGCCTCGAGGCGACTGCCTCGCGCGGCATGCTTCGTGCCGTGGGCCTCGGCGACGACGACTTCGCGAAGCCCCAGATCGGCATCGCCAGTTCGTGGAACGAGATCACCCCCTGCAACCTGTCCCTCCAGCGCCTCGCGCAGGGCTCGAAGGAGGGTGTGCACGCCGCCGGCGGCTACCCGCTCGAGTTCGGCACGATCTCCGTCTCCGACGGCATCTCGATGGGCCACGAGGGCATGCACTACTCGCTCGTGTCGCGCGACCTCATCGCCGACTCGGTCGAGACCGTGATGCTCGCCGAGCGTCTCGACGGCTCCGTGCTGCTCGCGGGCTGCGACAAGTCGCTGCCCGGCATGCTCATGGCCGCCGCGCGCCTCGACCTCGCCTCGGTGTTCCTGTACGCGGGCTCGATCATGCCGGGCCACGTCACGCTGTCCGACGGCACGAGCAAGGACGTCACGATCATCGACGCGTTCGAGGCCGTCGGCGCGTGCTCCGCTGGCCTCATGTCCGAGGAGGACCGCCTCGCGATCGAGAAGGCGATCTGCCCCGGCGAGGGCGCGTGCGGCGGCATGTACACCGCCAACACGATGGCCTCCGTCGGCGAGGCGCTGGGCATGTCGGTGCCTGGCTCCGCCTCCCCGCCCAGCCCCGACCGCCGCCGCGACTACTACGCGCACAAGTCGGGCGAGGCCGTCGTGAACATGCTCAAGAAGGGCATCACGGCGCGCGACATCATGACGAAGGAGGCGTTCGAGAACGCGATCGCCGTCGTCATGGCCTTCGGCGGCTCGACCAACGCGGTGCTGCACCTCCTCGCGATCGCGAACGAGGCCGAGGTCGACCTCACGCTCGACGACTTCGCGCGGATCGCGGCCGACGTCCCGCACCTGGGCGACCTCAAGCCGTTCGGCCAGTTCGTGATGAACGACGTCGACCGCGTGGGCGGCGTGCCCGCGGTCATGAACACGCTGCTCGAGGCGGGCCTCATGCACGGCGACGTCATGACCGTCACCGGCAAGACGCTCGCGGAGAACATGGCCGAGCTCAAGCCGGCCACGATCGACGGCCGCGTGGTCCGTGCGCTCAACAACCCGATCCACAAGTCGGGCGGCATCACGATCCTCAAGGGCTCGCTCGCCCCCGAGGGCGCCGTCGTGAAGTCCGCGGGCTTCGACGACTCGGTGTTCGAGGCCACGGCGCGTGTCTTCGACCGCGAGCGCGCGGCGCTCGACGCGCTCGAGGCCGGCGAGATCAAGAAGGGCGACTGCGTCGTCATCCGCTACGAGGGCCCCAAGGGCGGACCCGGCATGCGCGAGATGCTCGCCATCACCGCGGCAATCAAGGGTGCGGGCCTGGGCAAGGACGTGCTGCTCGTGACCGACGGTCGCTTCTCGGGCGGCACGACCGGCCTGTGCGTCGGCCACATGGCCCCCGAGGCCGTTGACGGCGGCCCCATCGCGTTCGTCAAGGACGGAGACAAGATCACCCTCAACGTCGCGGACGGCTCGCTCGAGCTGCACGTCACCGAGGAGGAGATGGAGGCCCGCAAGGTGGGCTGGGAGCCCATCGCGCCGCGCTTCACCAAGGGCGTGCTCGGCCGCTACCAGAAGCTGGTGCAGTCGGCTTCCAAGGGCGCGATCCTCGCCTGATCCGCACGCGGTTTCGAGGGCCCCGGGAGCATGCTCCCGGGGCCCTCGGCGGTCTTCGGGATCCCACCCCAACCGATCCCGCGTCTGCCCCGTTCTAAGGGTGAGACCTGCGCCGGGCGGGTGTGGTCGGAGCCTCCGACACCAAGTCGTGACCGGTTCGTGACCAGGGGGACACCCGGCCGGCGCGGGTGCTCGATACGGTTCACGAGACCGGCCGTCGACGGGGGTTGACGGCCTGAGTTGCGAGGGGTGAGAGCGCAGTGGTGAAGATTCGAGGGGCGAGGTGGACCTGGTGAGCGGCGAGGGCGGGGAAGGGCCCGGCGACGGCGCCGGCACCGCGCCGGTGGCTCCTCGCTCCGAGACTCGCTGGTGGAGCGCCCTCCGCCGACCCGTCGCGTGGGGCTCGGCCATCGGCGTCCTCGTCCTGGTGGTCGGCGTCAGCCTCACCGCTGGTGCGTTGATGTCGGACGGAGACGACGACGCTGCGCCAGCCGCCTCTGCGACGGCGTCCGCCACCGCGTCGAGCGCCGCCGAGACAACGACCGCGCCGATCAGTGCCGCTGACGCCTCGGATGCGCCCGTCGAGGACGCGGTTCCCGAGGTCACCGTCTCGGCGTCTCCATCGGCTTCCGCCGCGCCGTCGCCCTCGGCGACGCCCGAGTCCGATCCGGCCCGCACGCTCGATGCTCCCGAGCAGGTCGACGTGTTCGCGGACGTCGAGCTCTCCTCGCTCGCGAAGTGCACCTATCCGTCGACCGACGACGACACGCTCGCTGACATCAACTTCAATGTGTCAGCTGATCGCGGGGACTCGACCCCGGGCGAGGGCACAGACGAGATCTCGTGGGTGAGCGACCTGAAGAAGGTGAAGCCCTCGGAACTGGATTCGCTCGAGTGGGCGCCCGACGGTCAGCACGCGGTGGCGATGCTTCAGCGCAACGGCGCGCAGGTGTGGTTGATCGATGCCGACGGCTCCGCGACGAACATCTCAAAGGACTACTCGCCCGAGACCCTCAGCCCCGTGCGTTGGTCGCACGAGGGTGATCAGCTCGCCTACGTGAGCAAGAACGACGACGGCGACCACGACCTCGTGGTCTACGACCTGCGCGACGGCTCGTCGACAGTGGTGGCGACGGCGAATCGGATCAACGGCTACGACTTCGAGCCGGGCGGGCTCGCGATCGCCTACGGCGGCACATTCACGTCGTCTCGCTACCGGATGGTGTGGAGCTACTACACCAACGTCTACCTCGTCGACCTGGTCGACGGCACCGAAGAGTCGGTGCTGTCGCACGTGGGCTTCCCCTCGTTCGCGCCCGACGGCAGCGGGCTCGTCGTGTTCGGCGACGCTGACCGGGACGGGCTCCAAGGCGCCACGCTCATCAAGAGGGCCTCGGGCTATGAGGGCGCCTACACGGCGGGCTGGGTGAACGTCGGGCCCGAGGCCGAGTACTCCGGCTTCCTGCTGAGCGCATGGGACCGCCACACCGCCGTGTGGTCACCGGACGGCGACCACTTCGCGATCGTCACCGTGGGAGGGGACCACCGCAACGACACCGCGGTCGTCATCGCGGACGCCAGTGGCACGGTGATCGCGCGGTCTGATGCAGACACGACCCGGCGCCCGGTCTGGACCGCCGACTCCACGACGCTCGGCTTCGGCTCGGGAAGCTCCGTGTATGCAATCGCCGTCGAGTCCGGTGACGCTTCGAAGGTCCGCATCGATGGGCTCAGCGGCTCGGTGAAGGTCGCCGGCAACCGTTTCATCGTCCGCGCGGCCGCGTGCGACACGACCGACGTCCAGTCGCTCGTGGTGTCGAAGGACCTCACGGCGGCAGCGCCGCTGTCGCTCGACGGCGACTGGTTCGACGCGGGAGTCCCGTACGCGAGCCCCGACGGCAAGATCCTGAGGCTGCTGATCGCGCCTGGCAGCTCCGGCACGGGGCTGTACCTGATGCAGTAGTCGGGACCTGATGCAGTAGTCGAGGAGTGATGCCCCAACCGACGGGCGCCAGCGGGCGTTCCTCATACGAGGCGTTGCTCGTGACGAGGGGCGCGCGAGGGTCGATTGACTGTGCGGGCAGGCCGCGAGGTTGAGGAGGGGTGGCGGATGGACGAGCAGGCGTGGCGTGACGCTGGCGACGGAGAAGTTGTCGACGTGTCCGCACCGGCCAGCAGGCGCTGGTGGGAGGCGTTCCGCAAGCCGACGGTATGGGTGCCCAGCGCCGCGATCGCGGCCGCGCTGATCGGGCTGATCGTCGTGGCGCAGGTCGCGGGGCCCGCGCAGAGCGTCGCCGCCGCGCCGTCCGACTCCGCATCGCCCTCGTCCTCCGGTTCGTCGTCCGCCGCGGCCACGGTGGCCGCTTCCGCCGAGGCGTCGGAGTCGCCCTCCGCGTCGCCTGCGGCCTCCGCGTCACCAGCGGCAACCGACTCGCCCGCGACATCAGCGAGCGTGGCTGCGGTCGCCGACGAGGAGCAGCGCTATGCCTCCTATGCCAACCCGTTCGACGATGGCGAGAGCGCGCGGTCGTTCGAGATCTCTGAGGCATACGACACCGCGCTGTCCCCTGACGACGACTACGTGCTCATCGTCGGGGCGATCGACCACCACTTCGCCGAGATTCACCTGATCGACATCGAGTCGGGCGAGGACAACGGCCCGGACCTGACGGCGACCGGGATCCCCGCTGGCGCGTGGGTGCCCGGGCACGACCACCGTGCTCTGCTCGCGGTGCCGAACGGCGAGGACTCCTTCGCGCTCGCGCTGGTGGACGCCGCCACCGGGCAGTCTCGCGATATCGCCGAGATCGCTGCTGCGTCGGTCTCGAGCGTCTACGTCTCCCCGGATGGGGCGACGGCCGCGATCAACGTACCGGGAACGGTCGTCCTGCTCGACCTCGAGGACGGTGCGACGTGGGAGGTCGACGACTCGGAGGCGGTGGGATTCTCGCCCGACGGCTCCGCGCTGTTCATGTGGTCGCCCGAGGGCGACTCGAGCCGACTCGTGCGGTACGTCGTGAGCAGCGGCGACAGCGTCGCGACGGATATGCCCGCCTCCGCGGCCCTGTCGGGTGCTGAGCTGCACTTCAGCGCCGACGGCTCGCGTGCGGTGTTCGCGATCGAGACGGGAAAGCACGCGCGCGGCATCGCCGTGATCGACGCCGACGGCACCGGCTACCGGATGCTCGCGGCGGCCCAGCAGCGCGTGCGATCCCTCGCGTGGGTGGACGACGACACGGTCATGGCCGTCAAGGGTCCTTCCTACGGCCAGAAGACCCTGATCCTCGTCGATGTGGATGCCGCCAAGGTGACGTGGAAGCTCAGCGGGGATGCGCTGAGCTCGGAGGGCGATCTGCAATTCGCGACCGCGTTGCCTGATGGATCGGGTGCCTTGATGACCTTCAACGCCTACGGCCCCCACTACGGCTTCAGTGCGAGCTGGGAAGAGGATCCGGGCGACGTGACCGACATCTACTTCTCGAGCGAATTCGGGGGGACGCCGATGTCGGCTCCCCTCTGGACCTCGGATGGATCGCGCCTGCTGTGGTTCGACCTCGGCGGCAGGAACGAGTCCGAGAAGCTGGTCGTCTTCACCGTCGGCGACTAGACGCGGAGCACCCCCGACCGCGACGAAGGCCCCCGCGAGAGAGAATCGCGGGGGCCTTCGCGCGGCCGTGTCGCAGGACGTTGCTGGCTGGGAGGAGCGGACGCGCATGGCGCCGGCGTCCGCTCCGCCAAGGGGCGTCAGACGCCCACGGGTTCCTTCGCGTCGACGCCGGCCGCGGCGAGCTGCTCGGGCCGCGCGCCGGGGATGGTCTCGACGACCTGCTTGTAGGCCTCGGTGTCGTCGTAGATCTCGACCTTGAGCGGGTTCTTGCGGCCCTTGACCATCTTGGTGATCTGGAGGACGGCGAGCGCGACGTTCGCGGCGAGCGCTAGCGCGGACACGGTGAACAGTGCGACCGGGTCGTGCGACGACTCGACCGCGAACTGGGAGTCCCCGACGAAGGCCGGCACCGCCATCGTGAACATCATCCAGAACGCGAGGGTGTGCGCACGGTGCTGGAGCCATGCGCCCTTGCGGATGAAGAAGGCCGGGATCGTACAGCTGATGAGCAGCGCGGCGCCTGCGTAGAACGAGTGGTCGCCCACGCAGTTGTAGACGTACGCGAAGTTCCAGATGTCGTACGCGATGATCCAGGGCCAGATCATGTCCGGGTAGATCATGTCCGTGAGCTTGTCCTTGGAGATGTAGATCCCCATCCAGCCGGTGATCGCGAGCAGGTTGATGAGGCCCGCGACGCCGTTCATGTAGTTCCACGACCCGGACAGCATGTAGACGCCGTCGACCATGCCGTCGGCGCCCATCGCGCCGACCTGGAAGTCACGGATGCACGCCTCGAGGATGTTGAGCGCGAGGATCCCCGCGGGGAATATCAGCGCGTACTTGTTTCTAGCCAGGCGCGGGATGTACCGGATCGCGAGGAATCCCAGGCAGCCTGCCAGCGCCGAGTAGACCTTGACCCAGTGGAACCACGTGCCCGTGGACGAGCCCTCGCCCGCGGTGTGCGGCCACACGAAGATGGTGAGCACCACGGGGACGGCGATGAAGAAGAACATGCCGGCCCAGGGCCCGCGGCGGGACAGCTCGTTGAGGCCGATGAGGGCCCCGAGCACCACGAACCACATGACCCCCTGGGCCAGCGTGATCGATTCGAACAGGAACATTGCTCTCTCCTTGAAAGCCGGGGACTCAGGAGTCCCCTTGTAGTGCCCGGGCGGGGCCCCGGGTGGTGGCGGGCGCGAGACGCAGGGTCTGACGCACGATGTCGGCGAGCACGTCGTCGCCGATGGCTGGGTTGGTGCGCATGAGGCCGATGATCCCGTGGAGGAGCATCGCGAACGTCTCGCGCACGTGGGTGATCTCGATCGTGTGGCGGGCGGCGTAGGCCGGGATCGTCGTCTCCTCGAGCACGTCGAGCAGCGCGGTGATCGACTGGTCGAGGTAGCGCACGTACAGACCGGCGTCGTCGAAGCGGGGGAGCGGGTGCGCGGTGCGAGCCTCGCCGTCGATCCGGTGGGGCATGTTGCGGCGGAAGAGCTGGACGTAGCTGCTGACCGCGCCGTCGATGTCGCCGGGGGTGCGGGCCGCGTCCCACGCGCGCAGCTCGTCGGCGAAGTCCTGGACGCACGCGTCGAGCACCTGGTCCACAAGCAGGTCCATCGACCTGGCGTAGTGATAGACGAGGCTGCGCGCGACGCCGACCTCGTTCGCGATGTGCTGGAAGGTCGTGGCTCGGACCCCCTGGCGAGCGAACATGAGCCGTGCGGCCGCGACGATCTCCTCGCGGCGCTCGTCCGGCGCCTTCACCGTGCGGGATCGTCTCTGTTCCATGGCTCGACCGTAGACCTCATTGACAATGTGTCAATTGGGTCCGAGGTCCCGATTTTGAGCGGACGATGCGGAAGTGGGCTTCGCGCGCATCGCTTCCCCGTCCCGTTCCCGACACTTTGAACCAATCTCGCTGGCCGCCCCTCGGCGTGTCGCCGTTGGGGCCTGTTTCGCGCGGCGTGTCGATCTGAGAGTGGTTCGGACTGTCTAGCGGCGGGCGAGCAGCCGAACTGCGCTACCGGTGAGTGCAGATCTGCACGCGGCTGGTGCTCCTGAGGCGGGTGGTGTGGCAGGGGATTCCCTGTGCTCTCACCTGTCTCGCGTGTCACAGATGCGTGCAGATCTGCACGGATCTCGCCGAGTCGGCGGCGAGGGCCGGGACCGCGCACAGGTGCTTCCCATGCACTGGGCACGGATTCGACGGCGACACCCCGGCGACGCGCCGGTGTCGGCCCGCGACGCGCTGGGGTGTCGCACGGGAATCCGTGCGGACTGCATGGGAGGGGAGAGGGACGATGCAGTACTACGGTGGACGTGAACCACCAGGAGGAGGAGTCGATGGGCGCGATGCGGGTCAGTCCGAAGTTCGTGCTCACCTGCATCGGCGTGGGCCTGCTCGCGGGCCTGCTGTCCGGGCTCTTCGGCGTGGGCGGCGGCATCGTCATCGTCCCGCTGCTCTCGCTCATCCTCGGCTTCGACCACCGCCTCGCCGCGGGCACCTCGCTCGCCGCGATCGTGCCCACGGCGGCGGTCGGCGTGATCACCTACGCGACCCACGGCAGCGTGGCCTGGGTCGCGGCCCTCGTCATCGCGCTCGGCGCCGTGGTGGGAGCGCAGGCCGGCTCGTGGCTGCTGCATCGCCTGCCGCTGGACGCGCTGCGCTGGGGCTTCATCGGGTTCCTCGGCTTCGTCGTCGCGATGCTCTTCGTGGTCGTGCCGTCGCGCGACGCGGGCCTCGAGCTCACGTGGTGGTCGGTCCCCGGCCTGATCCTCGTCGGCCTGCTCACGGGGGTGCTCTCTGGCGTCCTCGGCGTCGGGGGAGGGATCATCGTCGTGCCCGCCCTGATGCTGCTGTTCGGCACGAGCGACCTGCTCGCCCGCGGCACGTCGCTGCTGATGATGATCCCCACCGCGGCCTCCGGGACGATCGGCAACCTCAGGCGCGGCAATGTGAACATCCCTGCGGCGCTCATCGTCGGGGCCTCCGCCTGCCTCACCGCCACGCT
This sequence comes from Demequina sp. NBRC 110054, assembly GCF_002090115.1. NCBI lineage: Bacteria > Bacillati > Actinomycetota > Actinomycetes > Micrococcales > Demequinaceae > Demequina > Demequina sp. NBRC 110054. The sequence continues at coordinate 440,423 of NZ_BBRK01000006.1, read as the reverse complement.
CGGCGCGAATGCCGCGAAGCTCATGGGGCCGGTGGCCTCCAACGCGCTGTTCGCGATCTTCGTGGTCACCGTCGCGGCGAACATGGCCATCGGCATGCTCCGCAAGAGGCGCGGCCAGGGCTGACGAGTCGCGCTCGGAACCTACCAAGCCGTCTCACTATGTAAAACGGTGAACCAACATATGAGATTCTTGCCCGATTCGGCGAGACAAGTGTCGCCGCGGGCGTACGGTGGAGCCATGCAGGCGATCGTCGTAGTACTTATCGGGCGCGCGGACCTCTAGTCCACGACCCGGCATCGTCCGCGCGCATCCTCCCCGAAGCCTTCCGGCGTAGGGGATTTTTCATGCGGGGCGGACATCGACCGCCCTCGGTTCACAGAAGAGCAGGAGAGAAGATGGCACAGGTGAAGGCGAAGCCCACCGCACCGCCGACCTCACCGCGTCCCGCCCAGTCGGACGGCGCGACCACGGCGGCTCCCGTCGGCGCCCTTCCGACGCCCCAGGCGGCACCGGACCCCGCGCTCAACGGTCGCGAGATGACCGGCGCCGAGGCGATCATCCGCTCGCTCGAGTGCGCGGGCGCGACCGACGTCTTCGGTCTCCCGGGCGGCGCGATCCTGCCGACGTACGACCCGCTGATGGACTCGACCAAGCTCCGTCACATCCTGGTGCGTCACGAGCAGGGCTCGGGCCACGCGGCCCAGGGCTACGCGCATGCCACCGGCAAGGTCGGCGTCTGCATCGCCACCTCGGGCCCGGGCGCGACGAACCTTGTCACCGCGATCGCCGACGCGAACATGGACTCGATCCCCATGGTCGCGATCACCGGCCAGGTGGGAGCCGCGCTCATCGGCACGGACGCGTTCCAGGAGGCCGACATCGTCGGCATCACGTCCCCGATCACCAAGCACAACGTGCTGATCAAGGACCCCGCCGAGATCCCCAAGGCGATCGCCGAGGCCTTCTACATCGCGAGCCACGGCCGTCCCGGACCCGTGCTCGTCGACGTCGCCAAGTCCGCCCAGCAGGCGATGACCGAGTTCCAGTGGCCCGAGCGCATCGACCTGCCGGGCTTCAACTCGGGCGCGCGCCCGCATGCCAAGACCGTCCAGGAGGCCGCGCGCCTGCTGGCCACGGCGCGTCGTCCCGTCCTGTATGTGGGTGGCGGCGTCATCCGGTCGGGCGCGTCTGAGGGGCTGCGCAAGCTCACGGACCTGTCCGGCGCGGCCGTCGTCACGACGCTCATGGCCCGCGGCGCCCTGCCCGACTCGCACCCGCAGAACCTCGGCATGCCCGGCATGCACGGCACGGTGGCCGCAGTGGCAGCGCTCCAGAAGGCGGACCTCATCGTCGCGCTCGGTGCGCGCTTCGACGACCGTGTCACCGGCAAGCTGTCGAGCTTCGCGCCGCACGCGACGATCGTGCACGCGGACATCGACCCCGCGGAGATCGGCAAGAACCGCGCCGTGGACGTGCCGATCGTGGGCGACCTCAAGGACGTCTTCAGCGAGCTGGTCCCCGCGCTCGCGACCGAGCACGAGCGTCACGGCAAGCCGGACCTCGAGGCCTGGTGGCACCAGCTGGATGACTGGCGCACGACCTACGCGCTCGGCTACCAGAAGACCGCGGACGGCCTGTCCAACCCCCAGTACGTGATCCAGCGCCTGGGCGAGATCAACGACCCCGACAGCACGATCTACACGTCGGGCGTGGGGCAGCACCAGATGTGGGCCAGCCAGTTCATCAAGTACGAGCACCCGAACACGTGGATCAACTCGGGCGGCCTCGGCACGATGGGCTTCTCGGTCCCGGCCGCGATGGGCGCCCAGGTGGGCGTGCCGGACAAGCAGGTGTGGGCGATCGACGGCGACGGCTGTTTCCAGATGACCAACCAGGAGCTCGTCACCTGCGCGATCAACGAGATCCCGATCAAGGTCGCGATCGTGAACAACTCGAGCCTCGGCATGGTGCGCCAGTGGCAGACGCTGTTCTACGAGTCCCGCTACTCGAACACCGACCTGCACACGGGCCACGGCACGATCCGCGTGCCCGACTTCGTGAAGCTCGCCGAGGCGATGGGCTGCGTCGGCCTGCGCTGCGAGTCCGACGCGGACGTGGACGCCACGATCAAGCGGGCCAACGAGATCAACGACCAGCCCGTGGTCGTCGACTTCACCGTGTCGCGCGACGCGATGGTGTGGCCGATGGTCGCCGCAGGCGTCAGCAACGACGAGATCCAGTACGCGCGGGGCGTCGCCCCCGCGTGGGAGCGCGAGGAGAACGCATGACCACCCACACCCTCTCGGTCCTGGTCGAGAACAAGCCCGGCGTGCTCGCGCGCGTCGCGGGGCTGTTCAGCCGCCGGGCGTTCAACATCCACTCGCTCGCGGTGGGCCAGACGGAGCACCCCGAGATCTCCCGCATCACCGTCGTGGTGGACGTGGACGAGCTCCCGCTCGAGCAGGTCACGAAGCAGCTCAACAAGCTCGTGCACGTGCTCAAGATCGTCGAGCTCGAGCGCGACCGCTCGGTGCAGCGCGACCTGTACCTGATCAAGGTCAGGGCCGACGCGCGTCAGCGCGCCGACGTGCTGCAGATCGTCGACCTGTTCCGCGCCCACGTCGTCGACGTGGCGCCCGACTCCGTCGTCATCGAGGCGGTGGGCACGCGCGAGAAGCTCGAGGCGCTGCTCGCGGCCCTGTCCCCGCACGACGTCCGCGAGATCGTCCAGTCGGGCACCGTGGCCATCGGCCGCGGCTCGCGTTCCATCACCGAGCGCGCGCTCGAGCGCGTCCCGGCCTCCGCCTGATTTCCATTCGTCACGACCCAACCCCGAAGAAGGAGCAAGAACCGCATGGCTGAGATGTTCTACGACAAGGACGCTGACCTGTCGATCGTCCAGGGCAAGAAGGTGGCCATCGTCGGCTACGGCTCGCAGGGCCACGCCCACGCCCAGAACCTCCGCGACTCCGGCGTCGACGTCCGCGTCGCGCTGCGCGAGGGCTCCAAGTCCGTCGCGAAGGCCGAGAACGACGGCTTCACCGTGATGAACGTCGCCGACGCCTCCGCGTGGGCCGACCTCATCATGATCCTCGCGCCCGACCAGCACCAGCGCGGCATCTACAACGACGAGATCAAGCCGAACCTCGCGGCGGGCAAGACCATCGCCTTCGCACACGGCTTCAACATCCGCTTCGGCCTCATCGAGGCGCCCGAGGGCGTCGACGTCATCCTCATCGCCCCGAAGGCCCCGGGCCACACCGTGCGCCGCGAGTTTGTCGCGGGCCGCGGCATCCCGGACATCATCGCCGTCGAGGTCGACGCGTCCGGCTCCGCCTGGGCCACCGCGCTGTCCTACGCGAAGGGCATCGGCGGCACCCGCGCTGGCGTCATCAAGACCACCTTCACCGAGGAGACCGAGACCGACCTGTTCGGCGAGCAGGCCGTCCTCTGCGGTGGCATGTCGCACCTGGTCCAGACGGGCTTCGAGGTCCTCACCGAGGCCGGCTACCAGCCCGAGATCGCGTACTTCGAGGTGCTGCACGAGATGAAGCTGATCGTCGACCTCATGTGGGAGGGCGGCATCGCCAAGCAGCGCTGGTCGATCTCCGACACCGCCGAGTACGGCGACTACGTCTCCGGCCCGCGCGTCATCACCCCCGAGACGAAGGCAGCCATGCAGGGCATCCTCGCCGACATCCAGTCCGGTGCGTTCGCCGAGCGCTTCATCGCCGACCAGGACGCCGGCGCGCCGGAGTTCAAGGAGCTGCGCGAGAAGGAGGAGTCGCACCCGATCGAGAAGACCGGCAAGGAGCTCCGCGCCCTGTTCTCGTGGTCCAACGCGAAGGTCGACTCGGACTACGTCGACGGCTCGGCCGCCCGATGAGCCTGCTGGACAACCCCCGCGTCGGCCCTGCCGACGCGGGGACCGTCTACAAGCTCGCGGTTGTCGCGGGCGATGGCATCGGGCCCGAGGTCGTGAAGGAGGGGCTCAAGTGCCTCGCCGCCGCGATCGAGGGTCAGGGCATCGCGTTCGACACGACCGAGTTCGACCTGGGCGCGAACCGGTGGCACGCCACCGGCGAGACCCTGACGGACACCGACCTCGAGGCGATCAAGGCCAACGACGTGATCCTGCTGGGCGCGATCGGCGACCCGACGGTCCCGTCGGGCGTGCTCGAGCGCGGCGTGCTGCTGCCGCTCAGGTTCGCCCTGGACCAGTACGTGAACCTCCGCCCGTCGCGCCTGTACCCGGGCGAGGTCTCGCCGCTGGCCAACCCCGGCGACATCGACTTCATCGTGGTGCGCGAGGGGACCGAGGGCCCGTACGTCGGCAACGGTGGCGCGTTGCGCGTCGGCACGCCGCATGAGATCGCGACCGAGGTGTCGGTCAACACGCGTCACGGCGTGGAGCGCGTGGTCCGCTACGCGTTCGACGTCGCGTCCAAGCGCGATCGCAAGCACGTGACGCTCGTGCACAAGCACAACGTGCTCGTGCACGCGGGTCACCTGTGGCGCCGCTCGGTCGAGGCCGTGGCCGCCGAGTTCCCGACCGTCACGTGGGACTACCTGCACGTGGACGCCGCGACCATCAAGCTGGTCACGGACCCCGCGTCGTTCGACGTGATCGTCACGGACAACCTGTTCGGCGACATCCTGACCGACGAGGCCGCCGCCATCTCCGGCGGCATCGGCCTCGCCGCGTCGGGCAACGTCAACCCGGACAAGACGGCTCCGTCGATGTTCGAGCCGGTCCACGGCTCGGCGCCCGACATCGCGGGCCAGGGCAAGGCCGACCCGTCGGCCACCGTCCTCTCGGTCGGCATGCTGCTCGACTTCCTCGGCTACTCCGAGCTCGCGGCGAAGGTCGAGGCGGCCGTCGCCTCGGACGCCGCGGCCAAGGGCGACGCGGTGCGCAGCACCTCCGAGGTCGGCGACGCCCTCGCCGCACGCATCCGCGGCTAGCACCACCCTTCGCCCACGGCAGGTCACCGACCGTCGCGGGTGGCGATCCGGGACACCCGGAACGCACGCCGTCGGTGGCGGGGCTCACGAGGCCCCGCCGCCGACGACCCTCCGGCCCACGCGCCCCGCCAGGTGCCAATTGAGGCACCACCGTGTGACCTCCCGGCAATGTGCCGCCGGTAGATTCAGTCCCAGATCCCACGAGAGACCCGCGCATCCGCGCGTGGGCCCTCCGAGGACGACCAGCCCCAAAAGAACCTAAGGAAGGACCTCACGATGACCACCACCGCATCGACCGCGGAGGCCTTCCGCGTCGTCCCGAACCCGAACCCGGCCTCGGACGAGCGCCGCGCAGAGGTCCTTTCCGACCTCAAGTTCGGCGTCAACTTCTCGGATCACATGGCCCGCATCTCGTGGAATGCCGAGGACGGCTGGAACGACCGTCGCGTCGAGGCTTATGGCCCGCTGCCCCTGGACCCCGCCGCGTCCGTGCTGCACTACGCGGGTGAGATCTTCGAGGGGCTCAAGGCATACCCCTGGGCGGACGGCACGATCCGCACGTTCCGCCCCGAGGAGAACGCGAAGCGCTTCCAGCGTTCCGCGCGCCGTATGGCGCTGCCGGAGCTGCCGGTCGAGGACTTCCTCGCGTCGATCCGCGCGTACGTCCAGACCGACAGGGCGTGGGTCCCGACCGCTCCCGACTCTTCGCTGTACCTGCGCCCGTTCCTCATCGCGACCGACGTGTTCCTCGGTCTGCGCCAGCCGAAGGCCGCGGAGTACCTGGTCATCGGCTCGCCCTCCGGCCCGTACTTCGCCGGCGGCGTGAAGCCCGTGAGCATCTGGGTCGAGCAGGACTACCACCGCGCCGGCCCCGGCGGCACGGGCGCCGCGAAGTGCGGCGGCAACTACGCGGCGTCGCTGCTGCCTCAGATGGAGGCCTACGCCCGCGGCTACGACCAGGTCCTGTACATGGACGCCAAGTCCGACAAGGTCCTCGAGGAGCTCGGCGGCATGAACGTGTTCGTCGTCCTCAAGGACGGCACCGTCGTGACGCCCGTGCTCACGGGCAACATCCTCGAGGGCGTGACCCGGTCCTCGATCATCCAGCTGCTGAGCGACGACGACCTCAAGGTCGTCGAGCGCCCCATCACGATCGACGAGCTCCGCGAGGGCGTCGCGTCGGGCGACGTCGCCGAGGTGTTCGCGTGCGGCACGGCCGCGGTCGTCACGCCCGTTGGCAAGATGGGCTCCACGGACTTCGAGCAGCAGGTCGGCGACGGCCAGCCCGGCCCGGTCACCATGAAGGTGCGCCAGACGCTGACCGACATCCAGTACGGCCGCGCCGAGGACACGTACGGCTGGATGGAGATCCTCGCCTAAGGGACATGGACGATGCCGGGGTCGCCCGGTTGTCAGGCCCGCCCGACGCTCCCCTCACGGGGGCGTCCGGCGGGCCTTTCCGCTTGCCCGAGCGGGGTTTCCTGCACACGTGACTATCGCATCGTCCCTGGAAAGGAAGGTGACGGGGGACCTATGTCCCCTCGCGGGCCCATCCCCGGGTCCACCATGAGAGCAGGTCCCCGCCCGGAAGCGTGCCGTCGCGGGAGCGGCCACGGCCGGGTCCGGTGATCCCGCACAGGATCCTCAAAGGAGCGGACCCTTGCTCACCTTCTCTGCGACCGCCGTATCCACCTCCGACACGGGGCTGACCGTCAAGGCCAGGGACTTCGAGTTCCTCATCGACGAGCCCGCCGCGCTGGGCGGAGGCGACCTCGGCCCCAACCCCGTCGAGTACGAGCTCGCCTCGCTGCTCGGCTGCCTCAACGTCGTCGTCCATCTCGTGGCCAAGGAGCGCGGCGTGACGCTGTCCTCGTTCTCGGCCACCGCGACCGGGTCGCTCGACCCCGCGCGCTTCATGGGCACGTCGATGCAGGCCCGCGCCGGCTTCCAGGGCATCGGCGTGACGATCGAGGTGACGGGCGACGCGGATGATGAGGAGCTCGCGCAGATCGCGCGCATCGCGGAGGACCGCTGCCCCGTGTCCGACAACCTCGCGCACGGCACGCCCGTGTCGATCAGCATCGTCAAGCAGGTCGCCGTGGAGGTCTGACCTCCGCCCTCGGGACCACGAGAGGTCCGCTCGGTGCCGCCGCCAGGGCCGCCGGGCGGATCTCTCGCACGTTCGGGGTGGGCGCGGCCTGCGGTCCTGGAACGACGCCGATCTTCATCGAATCTTCATGGTTCCTGCGCCGAGCCTGCGAGGTCGCCCCGACACGATGACGTGGTCGGGGTCACTGGGGCTCCGCGGAAGGAGTGAGCGACATGGGCGTCTGGGCGCACGGATACGGGATGGGCTACGGATACGGCACGGGACTCGAGTGGCTGTGGATGCTGTTCCTGGTCGTCGGACTGGCCGCGCTGGTCTACGTCGCGGTGCGGCTCGCGACGCGCGACAAGGACGGCAAGAGGAGCGAGGGTGCGGGTGCCGCTGACGCCGCCGCGGTCGCGCCGACGTCGGCGCGGCAGATCCTCGAGGACCGCCTCGCGCGCGGCGAGATCGACCCGGAGGAGTTCCGCGAGCGTGTGAACGCGCTCGAAGGGGCGTGATTCCAGCAACAATGGGGAGATGGACGGTGGGTCGATGAGTGCGGCGCAGCCGGGAGGCGCGGCGCGGTCCGACAGGGTCGTGGCGCCGCGCGCGCTCGTGGTCGAGGACGAGCCCGCGCTCGCGACCCTCGTCGCCGGCTATCTCGAGAAGGACGGCTTCGAGGTCGAGGTCGCGCACGACGGGGAGAGCGCGCTGGTCAGGGCGCGCGAGCTCGATCCCGACGCCGTGGTGCTCGACCTCGGCCTGCCGGGGATCGACGGGATCGAGGTGTGCCGCCAGCTGCGGACCTTCTCCGACTGCTACGTCGTGATGCTCACGGCGCGGGTCGAGGAGGTCGACAAGCTCGTCGGCCTGTCGGTCGGCGCCGACGACTACGTCACCAAGCCCTTCAGCCCGCGCGAGCTCGTCGCGCGCCTGCGCGCGATGCTGCGCAGGCCGCGCGTCGGCGCGCGGCCGGCGGAGCCCGAGGCCTCGGAGGCGCTGAGGGTGGGCGACCTCGAGGTCGACGTGCCCGCGCGCGAGGCGAGGCTCGCCGGAGAGGTGGTCCCGCTCACGCGCACCGAGTTCGACGTGCTCGCGGCGCTCGCCGAGCGGCCCACGATGGTGATGACCAGGACGATGCTGCTCGAGGTGGTCTGGGGCGGCGACTGGGTCGGGGACGAGCACCTGGTCGACGTCCACATCCGCCACCTGCGGCTCAAGCTCGGAGACTCGGCCGAGCTGCAGCGCTACGTGCGCACGGTGCGGGGCGTCGGCTACCGGATCGGCGCGGGGGAGTGAGCGCCGTGGACTGGCTGCGCGCGCGGGGGCTCGCGACCCGCATGATGCTGTCGTTCTCCCTGCTCATCGCCGTGATCGGCGTGACGGTGTGGCTCGTCGCGAGGCTCATCGGACCCGCCGACTTCTCGCGCCGGATGATGGGCGGCGGGCGCGGCGACATGATGGGCCGCGCGGGCGACACCCAGGCCCAGGAGCTCGACGAGGTCTTCCGCGAGGCGAGCGGCACCGCGCTCGCGGTCGCGCTGCTCATCGCCGCGGTGCTCGCCGTCGTGCTGAGCCTCCTGCTTGCCCGGCGCGTGGCGAGGTCGCTCGGCAAGCTCCAGGACGCCGCGCATCGGGTCTCGGACGGCGACTACGCGTCGCGCGTGGACGCACCCGGGATGGGCCGCGAGTTCGACGAGCTCGCCGAGTCCTTCAACCGGATGTCGGCGCGGCTCGAGGAGAGCGAGCAGCTGCGGCAGCGGATGATCGGCGACGTCGCGCACGAGCTGCGCACCCCGATCGCGACGCTCACCGGCTACCTGGAGGCGCTCGAGGACGGCGTCGCGGAGCTCACCCCGGAGACGGTCGCGATGCTGCGGGCCCAGGGTGCACGGCTCACGCGGCTGTCCGAGGACCTGTCGGCGGCCTCGCGCGCGGAGGGCAGCGCGGCCCGGCTCGAGCGGGAACGCCGCGACCCCGTGGATCTGCTGCGGCTCGCGCAGGCGGCCGCGCGCGAGCGCGCGGCCGAGGCCGGCGTCGCGCTCGAGGTCTCGGCAGCCGAGGGGCTCCCTGCGGTGGACATCGACCCGGAGCGGATCGCGCAGGTGCTCGGCAACCTCGTGGACAACGCGCTGCGCCACACCCCGGCGGGCGGGACCGTGACGCTTGGCGCGCGCCGGGACGATGCGGGCGTCGCCCTCGTCGTCGCCGACACGGGTGTCGGGATCGCTCCCGAGCACCTGCCGCACGTGTTCGAGCGGTTCTATCGCGCCGACACTGCGCGCGACCGCGCGAGCGGGGGCTCGGGCGTCGGGCTGTCGATCGTCGCTGCGCTCGTCGCGGCACACGGCGGTTCGGTGCGCGCCGACAGCGGGGGAGTGGGCCGCGGAGCGACGTTCACGGTGACGCTGCCGGCCACGCCGGTCTGACCGCACGGCTGCCGGGCCGCCCGGTCGCCCCCGCATCGTCCCCGCCCTGGCGCAATTGCGTCGTCTCCGAGTGAACGACAGGTGTCTCGCCGCGCGCGTCGGCGCTGGTACGAGCATGATGGGAGAAGCGGAGACTCGCATCGGAAGGAGACTGTCGTGGCCATCGCGGATCTGGTTCTCACCAGCCCTGACATCCCGAACGGAGGCAGGATCGACGACAGGTTCGCCGGCGAGGTCGGGGCGGAGACGCCTCGGATGGTCGTCATCGGCGTGCCGACCGACGCGATCGAGCTCGCGATCATCTGCCACGACCCCGACGCCCCCATGCCGCACGGCTTCACGCACTGGACCCTGTACGGACTGCCGGCGATCGACGGCGAGGTCATCGAGGACGTCGGCCGACCCGGGCTGAACGACGACGACAGCTTCGGCTACGTCGGCCCGTTCCCGCCCTACGGCCATGGCACGCATCACTACTTCTTCTGGGTCTACGCGCTGTCCCGCCAGGTGGTGGGGGAGCCGTCGCGCGACGAGTTCCTGCGCGACTACGCCGATGCGGTGGTCGAGCAGGCGCGGATCGTCGCGACCTACTCACGGTAGGCGCGGGAGCCTGCGCGGCACGGTCCGGCTGGAGCCGCGCGCCGAGGCCAGGGCAGGCAAGGGGCCGCTCTCGGGCACGTGCCCGCGACCTCGCGCGTTGAGCGGGTGAGGAGGCTTCGCGATATGTCGAAATTTCACGACTCACCTAGGACCTACGGTTCCGTAACTTACGGCGCCGTAGGTTAGCATTCTCACATGCAGAACATGATGACGTCCCCGAGCCTCGTCAACGTCGACGACTCACTGAACCTCGCCGCGCTGCTGCGCGAGCGCGCGACCGCGAATCCCTCCGCGCCGTTCGCCGAGACCAAGGACGAGTCGGGCGCCTGGTCGCCCGTGTCCATCGGCGAGTTCGAGCGCCGCGTGCGCGCCGTCGCCAAGGGCCTCATGGCCGCGGGCGTGGGCGCGGGGGACCGCGTCGGCATCATGGGCGACACGAGCCTCGAGTGGTCGGTCATGGACTTCGCGGTCCTGACCGCGGGCGGCGTCAACGTGCCGATCTACCCCTCGTCCTCGGCCAAGCAGTGCGAGTGGATCGTGGACGATGCGGGCATCGCCTTCGTGGCCGCGCAGGGCGCGGATCAGCGCGCGATGCTCGAGGGCCTCGAGGAGCCGCCCACCGCCCTCGCCCTCACCCCCGAGGGCCTCGATGCCCTCGCATCGTCCGGGGAGCACGTGACCGACGCGGAGCTGGAGGCGCGGACCACCGACGTGGTCCTCGACGACCTCGCGAGCATCATCTACACGTCCGGAACCACGGGCCGTCCCAAGGGTGCGATGCTCACGCATGGCAACCTCGTGGTCCACTGCGCGAACATCGAGAAGGACCCCGACTTCGGCGCCTTCGTCCAGGGAGAGACGCGCGTGCTGCTGTTCCTGCCGCTCGCGCACGTGTTCGCGCGCCTCGCGATGGTCCTCGCGATGCAGTCGGGCGCGGTCATCGGCTACACCCCGAACCACAAGACGCTCGCGGCCGACCTCGCGTCCTTCAAGCCGACCTGGATGCCGCTCGTGCCGCGCGTGCTCGAGACGATCTACAACCGCGCCGACGCCGCCCAGACCGGCCTCAAGAAGAAGATCTTCCGCTGGTCCGCGTGGGTCGCTCGCAAGGTGTCGATGGCGCAGGAGACCGGCGGCCACGGCATCGTCCTCAAGGCGCAGTACGCGATCGCGAACGCCCTGGTGCTCAAGAAGATCCGCCACCTCATGGGCGGCCAGCTCGGCTACGTCCTCGCGGGCGGCGCGAAGCTCACCCCGCAGATCGGCCACTTCTTCCGCGGCCTCGGCGTCACGGTGATGCAGGGCTACGGCCTCACCGAGACCACCGCCGCGCACATGGGCACCCCCGCGACGAACCAGATCATGGGCACCGTGGGCCACCCGATCGCCGGCTGCGACATCATGGTCGACGACGACGGCGAGATCCTCGCGCGCGGCATCAACGTGTTCAAGGGCTACTGGAACGCGCCCGATGCGACGGCCGCGGTCATGCACGACGGCTGGTTCTCCACGGGTGACCTGGGCGAGATCCACGACGGCGCGCTCACGATCACGGGCCGCAAGAAGGAGATCCTGGTCCTGTCCTCGGGCAAGAACATCCAGCCCGCGGTGCTCGAGGACTCGATCCGCTCGCACCCCGCGATCCAGGACTCGGTCGTCATCGGCGACGGACGCCACTTCGTCTCCGCGGTCGTCGCGCTCGACCCGGTGCTGCTGCCTGCATGGCTCAAGTCGCACGAGCTGCCCGACATGACCCTCGAGGAGGCCTCGGTCCACGAGCGCGTCCGCGAGCTCATCGGCCGCGCGATCGCCAACGCGAACGAGCACGTCTCGCGCGCCGAGGCGATCCGCGAGTTCCGCATCCTGCCGCGCGAGTTCACGGAGGCCCGCGAGGAGCTCACCGCGTCCCTCAAGGTGCGCCGCGCGAACGTGATCGAGCACTTCTCCGACGTGATCGAGGCGATCTACACGGGAACCAAGCCCGCGCAGGCCTAGGCCTCTTTCCAGGGACGATGCGCGACGGTCCTTCCGTCTCGCGTCACCAGGGCTCGCCCGGCGCTCAGCGCCTGCCGGCCTCCGGGAGGATCGGGGCGGCCGTCGTCATCGCGACGAGCGCGTCGGTCGACTCGCCCCACAGGCAGCCGAGCAGCTCGCGCGCGTCGTCGTCCGTGGCGGCGATGTCGGGCAGGCGCATCGCCATGCCCGTGTTGATGAGCATCCCGGTCGCGAGGAAATGGCTCGCGGTCTCGGGGCCGAGCCCCGCCTCGTCGCGCGCGATGCGATAGATCTCCAGGTAGCGCTCGCGGATGAGGGGTCCGACGCGCGGGTCGTGCCCGAGCGTGAATGCGTGCATCATCGTGAGTAGCGTGCCGCGGTCGGCGATGAGCTGCACATAGGACACCCCGAGCGCCTCGAGCCGCTCGTGGACGGTCTCCTCGCCGGTGAAGCCCGCGATCGCGCCCCGGAATGTGTCGATCACGCGCTCGCACGCGCGCTCGGTCGCCGCGATGAAGAGCTCCTGCTTCGAGCCGAACATCCTCACGACGTAGGCCTGGGAGACCCCGGCGAGCTTGGCGATCGCGTCCGTGGTGCCTCCCGCGAAGCCGCGCTCCCCGAACACGTCGGAGGCGGCGGCGAGGATCTGCTCGCGGCGATCCTCCGAGGTAAGGCGCTCATTCGTCGTCGACATGTTGACATGTTATCAGCCGATTACTACGTTGGGCCACGTCGGTTATCAGCCGATTACAACAACCTCTGGAAGGCTGCTCATGACCACCACCCGCAGGGTCCCGATGTGGATCGCGATCGCCGCCGTCTCGGTGCCGGTCTTCATGGCCTCGCTCGACAACCTGGTCGTCACCAACGCCCTGCCCGTGATGCAGGCGGATCTCGGTGCGACCATCGAGGACCTCCAGTGGTTCCTCAACGCGTACTCGCTGTCCTTCGCGAGCCTCATCCTCATGGCGGTCGCGCTCGGCGATCGTCTCGGCCGCAAGCGGGTGTTCCTCGCGGGCATCGCGATCTTCACCGCCGCGTCGGTCGCATGCGCGCTTGCCACAACCCCCGAGGCGCTCATCGCGGCCCGTGTGGTCCAGGGCGCCGGTGGAGCGGCGGTGCTCCCACTGTCGCTCGCGCTGCTCGCCGGCGCGGTGCCCGACAGGATGCGCGCCGCGGCGATCGGCATCTGGGGCGGCGTCGCAGGCCTGGGCGTCGCGCTCGGCCCGCTCATCGGCGGCGCCGTGGTCGAGGGGCTCAGCTGGCACGCGATCTTCTGGCTCAACGTGCCGATCGGCATCGTCGCCTTGGCCGTCGGCGCGTGGTCGCTGCCCGAGGCCAAGGGTGCCAGGGCGCGGCTCGACCTCACGGGCCTCGTGCTCGTGGTGACGGGCGTGTTCGCCCTGGTCTTCGGCATCGTCCGGGGAAACGACGCGGGCTGGACCAGCGGTCAGGTGCTCGCCGGCCTCATCGGCGGAGGCGTGCTGCTGGTCGCCTTCGTGGCCTGGGAGGCCCGCACCCGCGAGCCGCTCATGCCGCTGGGCCTGTTCCGCGACCGCAGCTTCTCCGGCGCCAACGCGGTCGCGGTGCTGTTCAGCATCGGCATCTTCGGCGCGATCTTCATCCTCATCCAGTTCATGCAGGTCGTGCAGGGCGAGTCGCCCCTGGACGCGGGCATCAAGACGATGCCGTGGACCATGGCGCCGCTCGTCGTCGCCCCGCTGTCTGGCCTCATCGCGCCGAGGGTCGGCACGCGGACGCTCATCGTCACCGGGACGATGCTGCAGGCCGTCGGCCTCGCGTGGTTCGCCTCGGTCCTCGCGCCCGACGTCGCCTATTCGACGATGATCCCCGGCTTCGTCGCGGCCGGAGTGGGGATGGGTCTCGTGTTCGCGCCCTCGGCCACCGCGGTCCTCGCGCACATGGCGCCCGAGAACCACGCCAAGGCGTCCGGCACCAACACGACCCTGAGGGAGATCGGGGTGGCGCTCGGCGTCGCGATCCTCACGGCGGTCTTCACCGGCGCGGGCGGCGACTTCACGCCGACCGAGTACACCGATGCCGCCATCCCCGCGCTGTGGGTCGGCGTCGGATTCCTCGTGCTCGCGACCCTCGCGGGACTGGCTCTTCCGGCCGGGAAGGGGACCCCCGAGTCGTCCGAGGGCGGCGCGCAGGGCGTGGCGATGGCCGAGCCCGAGCCCGCCCTGGTGCCGGCCCGGCGACCCGTGGCCTGACGCATCGTCCCTGGACAAGGGCGGGACGGGGATCATCCCTCGTCCCGCCCTGTCGCGTGCCGCGCCGATGTCAGGGCCCGGACGTACCCTGATTCAATCGTGCGAACCCGGACACGCGCGGTGAAGGAGTCGGTCATGCCCGAACTCGCGATCGAGACCGCCGGTCTCACCAAGATCTATGGCAAGCAGCGCGCCGTCGACGCGATCGACCTCGCGATCCCCAGCGGCGGCGTCCACGGATTCCTCGGCCCCAACGGGGCCGGGAAGACCACCACGATCCGCATGCTCGCCACATTGATCCGCCCCGATGCGGGCTCGGCGAGGGTGCTCGGCCACGACATCGTCCGTGCCTCCGACGAGGTCCGCTCGCGCGTCGCGCTCACGGGCCAGTTCGCGTCGGTCGACGAGGACCTCGGCGGCCGCGAGAACCTCCGTCTGCTCGCGAAGCTCTACGGCTTCCGCGGGGCGGGCGCGACCCGGCGGGCCGACGAGCTGCTCGGGGCCTTCGGGCTCGAGGACGCCGCCGACCGGCAGGTGAAGAAGTACTCGGGCGGCATGCGGCGTCGTATCGACATCGCCGCGTCGCTCGTCGTCACGCCCGAGCTGCTGTTCCTCGACGAGCCGACCACGGGGCTCGACCCGCGCAGCCGGATCGAGGTGTGGGACATCGTGCGCGCGCTCGTCGCGCACGGCACCACCGTGATGCTCACGACGCAGTACCTGGACGAGGCGGACCAGCTCGCGGGTCGCATCTCGGTGATCGACTCGGGACGGATCATCGCGGAGGGCGCGTCGTCGGAGCTCAAGGCCTCCGTCGGCTCGGGATCGCTGCACGTGCGCGTCATGCACCGCGCGGACCTCGCGGCCGTGCGCGAGATCCTGGTGCGCGAGCTCCAGATCGAGGTGGAGACCACGTCCGATCCGCACGGACTGGTCGCCGCGCTCGAGGACCGCTCGCGCGTGACCGCGGCGCTGACGGCGATCGAGTCCTCGGGCCTCGAGCTCGCGCAGTTCTCGCTCGGCCAGCCGACGCTCGACGAGGTGTTCCTGGCCCTCACCGGGCACGCCGCCGACGGCTCGGACGACTCGGCCGCCGAGGAGGTGGCGGCATGAGCGCCCCCTCCGCGTCGGGAACGACGGCGACGCCCGCATCGTCCGCGGCCAAGGCGCCGACGATCGCCGAGGCGCTGACCTCGGGCACCCGTCCGCCGAGACCGACGGCGATGTCTACGTCGATGACGTTCGGCTGGCGAGCGCTGCTCAAGATCAAGCACGTGCCCGAGCAGCTGTTCGACGTCACGGTCTTCCCCGTGATGATGACGCTGCTGTTCACGTACCTGTTCGGCGGCGCGCTCGCGGGCTCCGTGCAGGACTACATCGCGTACCTCGCGCCGGGCGTGCTCGTGCAGTCGGTCCTGTTCATCACGATGTACACGGGCACGACGCTCCGGACCGACATCGACCGCGGCGTCTTCGACCGGTTCCGTTCGCTGCCGATCTGGCGGCCCTCGGCGCTCGTGGGGATGCTGCTGGGCGATGCCGTGCGGTTCGCGGTGGCCTCGGGCATCACCGCGGCCGTGTGCCTCGCGATCGGCTGGCGGCCGGGCGGGGGAGTCGTGGGTGTGCTCGCGGGCATCGGGCTCGTGCTGATCTTCGCCTTCGCGCTGGGCTGGATCTGGACGTTCCTGTCGATGATCCTGCGCACGCCCGGCGCGATCATGGGCGTCGCGAGCTTCGTGCTGATGCCGCTCCTGTTCGGCTCGAACATCTTCGTCGACCCGTCGACCATGCCCGGCTGGCTCCAGGCCTGGGTCGACGTCAACCCGGTGTCCCACCTGGTCACGGCCGTGCGCGCGCTCATGGACGGCACGCCCGTCGGCGCGGAGGTCGGCTGGTCGCTCATGTGGTCCGCGGGGCTCGTGGCCGTGTTCGGGTCCCTCACGATGTGGCGGTACCAGGATCCTCAGTGACGATGCGTCGGCGAGCTCGGCCCGCCCCACCCGCCCGCGTCACGCCGGCGCAATTGCCCACGTCCCGCCGCCCCGGTGAAGTCGACAGCCCCGCAGTAGGTTGGAGGGGAGCTCGGGAGGCGGCGGTCGCCTCCGAAGGATGGTCCATGGTGAGGACGGAGTCGCGCAGGGACGAGGCGCGCTACCGGGCCGCCGAGCGGGCGGTCTGGGAGCGGCGCGGGATCGTCCCCGAGGAGCACTGGATCGAGGTCCGCGACCTCGGGATCCGCGTGCGGGCTCTCGTGCACGGCGAGGGCCGCCCCGTCGTCTTCGTCCACGGCAACCCGACCGCGGGAGGGGTCTTCGTGCCGCTCGCCGCGGCGCTGCCCGGCATACGCGCGATCGTCGTGGACCGCCCCGGCTGCGGGCTGAGCGACCCGATGAGCTACGACGGGATCACCCCCGAGGGCCTGCACGAGTCCGCCGCGGCGTACCTCGAGGCGGTCATCCTGGCGCTCGCGGGCGACCGGGCGGATCTGGTGGGCAACTCCGCGGGAGGCATGGCGGCGCTCGTGACCGCGGCGCGCAGGCCCGAGCGCGTGCACACCGTGGTGCTCGAGGGCGTGCCCTCCGTCGAGGGGATGCGGCTGCCGTGGCTGATGCGCGCGGCGACCGTGGGGCCCGTGGCGGGCGTCGCCTCCCGGCACGACGTCAAGGCGCGCGAGTTGAAGGCCTCGCTGCGCGCGATGGGCCACGGCGACACGCTCGACTCGGGCGGCGTCTCGCGCGAGGACCTTGACTACCGCCTCGCGGTCTCGCGCTTCTCGGACACCTATCGCAACGACCTCGACCTGCTCGGCCGCGCGGCGTCGTGGCGGGGGCCTCGGCCGGGCTGGGTGCCGCGCGCGTCCGACCTCGAGGCCGTCGCGGCACCGACCCTGTGGCTCACCGGCGAGCACGACCCGTTCACGCCGCCGGGAGGCGTCGGCGCGTGGGCGGCGCGGATGCCGCGCGCGACCGTGCACGTGCTGGCGGGGCAGGGGCATCAGCCGTGGATCGACGACCCCGAGGGGCACGCGGAGACGATCGCGCGGTGGTGGGAGTCCCTGGCCGCGTAGTCTCGCCCCATGTCCCTCGAGTCGCTGTTCCTGCGCGTCGACCGCTTCGCGGGCGGTCGCGACGCCCACATCGTGATCCCGGAGGAGTCGCGCACGCACCCGAAGACGCGCCGCGCGTTCAGGTGGATCATGTGGCTGCTCGTGTTCGAGCTGGTGCTCGGGTTCGGGGCCGTGGTGTTCGCGGTATGGCAGTTCTCGCAGGGCGAGGCGATCCCGTTCGCGGTGTGGATGCGCACGCTCGTGGTGCTTGCGATGACGGCGACGCTGTTCTACTTCGCGTGGCGCGCGATGCTCGGCTGGCGGTGGGCGTACCAGCGGCTGCGCCTGTTCGCGCAGATCTTCCCCGTGATCACGCTGGTGCTGGCCGCGATCCCGGACCTTTACCCGACTTGGATGGTCACCGAGCAGATCATCTTCAGCCTCGTGATGATCGGCGTCGCGGACTTCCTCACGAGCGATCACATGCGCGCCGCGTACCGCAAGTCCGAGGTGGAGGCGGTCTAGCCTCCGCGGGCATCACGCCTCGAAATGAAGGCCGGGCAGGGCCATACTCGTGGGGTGAGCACCTCCGTCCACGTCCCGCGCGCCGCGCGCTTCCGCCAGGCGGAGGTGGCGATGTGGGCGCACCGCGGACTGCGCCCCGAGGAGCGCTGGGTCACGGTCGAGGAGCTCGGCATCCGCGTGCGTGCACTCGTGCACGGCGAGGGAAGGCCGGTCGTGTTCGTGCACGGCACCGCGAAGGCCGCCGGGGTGTGGGCGCCGCTCGTCGCCCAGATGCCGGGGATCAAGGCGATCGTCCTGGACCGACCCGGGTGCGGGCTGAGCGACCCGCTGCCCCGGATGAAGGTCTCGCCAGAGGGCGTGCGTCGCGCGGTCGACGCGTACCTCACGACGGTCATCGACGAGCTCGCGGACGGTCGCGCCGACGTGGTTGGCAACTCCGCGGGAGGGATGGTCGCGCTCACCTACGCGGCGATCCGTCCGGACAAGGTGCGCACCGTCATCGTCGAAGGAGTTCCCGCGGTCGAGGGGATGACCCTCCCGCTGCCCCTGCACGCGCCCCGGCTCAGCGCGCTGCAGCGCGTGATCGTGAACTACCGCGTCTCGGAGAGGGAGCTCAAGCTCGCGTTCCGGCTCGTCGGTCACGGCGACATGGTCGCCACGAAGTGGATGCCACCCGTGGACGTCGCGTGGCGCATCGCGCTCGCGCGCCACACCGACACGTACCGCAACGAGATGGCGATGCTCGGCCAGACCGTGACGGCGGCGGGTCCGCGGCCCGGCTGGGCGACGTCGCTCGACGAGCTCGAGAGCATCGAGGCGCCCGCGCTGTGGCTCATCGGCAAGCGCGACCCCTTCACGCCGAAGGTCGGCGTCGAGTCGTGGGCCGAGCGGATGCCGCATTCGACGCTGCACGTGATGCCGAGGCAGGGCCATGAGCCGTGGATGGACGATGCGGCGGGCAACGCCGGCATGATCGACCAGTGGTGGCGGGAGATCGGGGAAGGGCCCGGCCTCCTGGACGGTTGAGACGGTCATGGAGCGACTGAGCCTTGAGCACGACGGGCGCGCCGTCGGCTGGTACGACGCTGGCACGGGCGGGGGCGATGCGCTCGCCCTGATCTGGCACCACGGCTCGCCGAATATCGGGGAGCCTCCCGAGCCGCTGTTCTCGCTCGCCGACGAGCTCGGGATCCGCATGTTGGGTTTCGACCGGCCCGGGTACGGCGGCTCCGACGCGATGCCCGCGCGCTCCGTCGCCGACATCGCGCCGCTCGCGGAGGCCGTGGCGGACGCGGCGGGGGCCGAGCGATTCGCGGTCGTCGGGCACTCGGGTGGCGGGCCGCACGCGCTCGCGTGCGCCGCGCTGCTGCCCTCGCGCGTCAGCGCCGTGGTGACCCTCGCCGGTGTGGCGCCGCTCGTCGCGCCAGAGGACGGGCCGTCGGGGCTCGGGACCTCGTGGTGGGACGGGATGCATTCCGTCGGCACCGCTGAGCTCAAGGCCGCCCTCAAGGGAGGCGAGGCGCTCGAGGAGCTGCTGGCCAGTGAGGAGTGGGACCCCTCGACCTTCACCGATCGCGATCTCGAGGCCCTCGACGGGCGCTGGAGCTGGTTCAACCGGATCGCGGCCGCGGGGGTCGAGACGGGTGTCGGCGGGCTCGTGGCGGACGACCTGGCCTTCGTGAGGCCGTGGGGCTTCTCGGTGACCGACGTGACCGCCTCCACCCGCATCGTCCAGGGAGACGAGGACCGCATCGTCCCTGTGCAGCACGGCGGCTGGCTCGCTGAGGCCGTGCCCGAGGCCGAGTACCAGGTGCGTTCAGGGGACGGCCACCTGACGGTCGTGGACGCCGCATTCGAGGCGCTCGAATGGATCGCGGAACGGCGCTGACGAGTTCGTGTGGTAGCGGTCAGCAGGTGCCGCGAATCGGGTCCATCATGGACAGGTGAGCAGCTCTGCAGAACTCGAGGAACGCAAGTACTTCTCCACGATCGAGGACGCGATTGCCGACTGGCAGCCGCCGCTCGACAACATCACCGCCATTCGTGACGCGGTACGGGGACTCGAGTACGAGCATGTTTACATCCCTGCGACCCGGGAGTTCATCGCTCTTGAGGCCGCTGCGGGCGCCGGGATCGTGGGGTACGTGCTCCACGACTTCGTCTCCCTTCAACCTCTGAACGGAGACAAGATGATGGTTCCGCTGCCTGTGGCAGGTACTCCCCAGCCCGAGCCTGTGAAGAAGAGGGCGAAGCCGAAGAAGATCAACCCCGTGGACGTGGTGCACAACCTGTGCCCCACCTGTTTCACGGCGTTGCCAGCGACCGGGATCTGCGCCTACTGCGAGTAGCGCTTCCCGTCCTGCGCTGGCTTGAGGCGGGTCTCGCTCCGCCCTGTGCCCTCCGCGAGGGTCCTGGGTTCCTCTCCGTGCGGATTCCCAGGCGATTCTGACCCCCAGATTCCTCTGAGCGGGGTCCCCGTCGCGTACCGTCGTCCCCGTGCGTGAGATCTGGGACCGGCTGTGGGCCGATGTGACCACCGACATCGTGGCGTCGCCGCAGGCCGCGCTGATCCCGCTCGCGGTGGTGGTCGGCGTCCTTGCCGTGCCGTCGCTGTGGCACCTGGCGCGCCATGTGGTGACGATCTTCCACGAGGCGGGTCACGGGTTCGTGGCGACGCTGACCGGGCGACGCGTGCGCGGGATCCGGCTCCACTCGGACACGTCCGGCCTGACGGAGTCGGTGGGCCAGGAGAAGCGGCTTCCGCTGTCGCTCATGGCGTTCGCGGGCTATCCCGCGCCCGGCGTGCTCGGGATCGGAGCGGCGGCGCTCATCGCCGCGGGGTATCCGCTCGCTCTGCTGTGGATCGTGGTCGTGGTGCTGCTGCTCGTGCTGGTGCAGATCCGGAACTTCTACGGCTTCCTTGTGATGGTGCTCGCGCTCGCGGCCACCGTGGCGGTCGCCTGGTACGCGCCGACCGAGTGGCGTGTGGGCGTGGCATACGGCGTGGCGTGGCTGCTGCTGCTCGGGGCTGTGAGGGCCGTCGTGGAGCTCGGTGGCTCTCGGCGCCGCGGTGGGGCCGCCGGGTCCGACGCCGATGCGCTCGCGAGGCTCACGCGCGTGCCCGGGGGAGTGTGGGTGGCGCTGTTCTGGCTCGTGACCGTGGGGTGCGCGGTCGGTGGGGCGTGGCTGATGCTGGCGGGGCTGCTGCCTGAGTAGTGCCGTGGCTGCTTCGCGCTAGCCGTCGAGGCAGTAGCCGTTCAGGTCGCAGTCGACGAGCTTGCTGTGGACGGTGCGCACCTCGAGCGTCTGCGTGGCCGAGGTGCTCGTGATGGTGCCGTCGATGTCGATCCAGCTGCCGCCGTCGATGCTGTAGCTGCCCGCCCAGGTGGTCTCGAGGGCGATGCTGGCCTCGCTGGACTGGGCCGTGTAGGTGTGGCTGACGGTGTCATTGGGGTACGGCTGGCCTGGGTCCGTGGTGGTCGTGCTCTCGCCGTCGCCCCAGGTCCATGTGTAGTTCGTCGGCGTGGCCCGGATGCGGACAGGGACACCGAGAAGTGTGCGGTTGACGATGACGGGCTCGGGGTCGACGTAGACGATGGTCGGGACGGTCGAGTAGACCCAGCCTTGGTCGGGCTGGATGGTGTGGTCCGGGACGCCCGGCTCGAGAGAGGCCCACGCTTCGTAGGTCGCCGACGCCACCTGCGCTGTCGTCGGCCCCGTCTCGAGGCATGCAATCCACTCGAGGTAGGTCCACGCGCCCCACGCGTCGGCAGTAGATGCGCGTGTCCTAACAAACCGAGCGGCGTTTGCGAGTCGATCTTCAGGACATTCGACGTAGACAGGGGCGACGTAACTGCACAAGGGATCGAGCGTCTCCTCGGACGGTCCGCAGACGACGATCTTGTATTGGTACTGCGTTTGGGCCGCACTTGACGTGGTGCCGTTGCCTGGCTCGTTTGATCCGCCGGCCCCGACTTCGTAGGCATCGCCGTCATCCTGGGTTCTGCCCCCGAGGCTGTCCCACTCCGACTCGGCCGACGCGGGTGCGGCGACTGCTAGGCAGGCCAGGAACGCCGCGCAGGTGGCGAAGCTTCTACAGATCATCGACGACAACGCCCTCAACGCGCCAGATCGAGTCGTCGAGTCGCATGCGGGCCGAGATGGCGAACTCGCCGGGAGCCGAGCCTCCGAGCGACATGCCTGCAGCATCGACGTACTCGAACGCAGTCTGCTGCACGTTCATCTTCACGATCACGACGTTGTCCGTATCCGTATCCGCGGCGGCAGAGATGGAGGTCGCATCCACTTCGATTGCGCCGGACTCGAGGTGGCCTTCGGCGATCTCTAGCCTGTCGAAGTCGCTGAGCAGATCTGCGCAGAACTCACATGATGGAAGTGAGAGCGCCTCAATCGCAGTTGAGTCGGGAATCTTCAGAGCCGCGGCATACTCCTCCAGAAAGAACTGCATCATGAGGGCCGCGCCCTGCGCCGTCTGCTGGCTGGCGCCCTCCGGCGCCATCGCCAGCAGTTCTTCGTCACTCAGCGCGGTGGGGCTTGGGGAAGGCGACGAGGGCTTGGTCGAAGAGCTAGCGCTCGTAGTCCCGACGGTCGGCGACGGCTCCTCGGTGACCACGCCATCGGACCCGGTGCATCCCGCGAGCAGT
Source organism: Demequina sp. NBRC 110054 (assembly GCF_002090115.1). Taxonomy (NCBI): domain Bacteria; kingdom Bacillati; phylum Actinomycetota; class Actinomycetes; order Micrococcales; family Demequinaceae; genus Demequina; species Demequina sp. NBRC 110054. The sequence goes on along the minus strand of NZ_BBRK01000006.1, from coordinate 417,875 downwards.
GCGCCGCAGAGTGCGGCTACCGCAAGCGCGAACCCGCGTGTCCGTTTTGTCCCCGTCATGCGGTGACACTAACGCGACGGGAGTCGCCTCGGAAGGTCAGTTCGCGACGCTGTGGATAGCAGTGGTTGGGAGGGAGCGCGGCAGGGCAGAGACCTGCGGGCGGCCTCTACGTGCGGTGTTCGCTCCAGTGCTTCTCAAGCCAGCCGATGTGCTCGTCCTGCAGGTCTACTTCGAGGTTGCGGCCGTGCAGTCCTGCGTACTGCGGGTAGGGCTCCAGTTCGGGCGCCACATCCACCGCGAGCGAAGTCGGATCGACCGCGAGTCCGCCGTCGTCGAAGAGTTTGTGGATGTCTCGCCGGAGCATGAGTCCGCCATGTTCGTGGTGCTCACCGAGGTCGGCATAGCTGTAGAGGTGCCCCGCCTCGAGCACTCGCTTTGGCGCAGATCCAGTGAAGGCGCAACGTTCGCCGAAGAGGCTCAGGATTCGCTTCCGGAACTGCTGTTGCCCGCGCCGGACGCGCACGACTGACTGAGTGTGCCCCGATCTCATGGGGCTCACTTCAATCTGCTGGTTCACCTCTGCGAACTCGGGCGTTCTGCTCGCGACTCTCTCGATTGCTCGGGTGGCGCCGTTGTCGGAGATCGCGTCTTGGAGGGCCTCCCAGTCCATGCTTCGCATGCTGTGCTGGCTGGCAGGTGAGAGGCATAGGCTTCGCAGCTGCGGGCCATCAAGCAGTCCGTCCAGCGACGTCCAGGCGGCGTCGTGTCGCGACTGGTACTGCGTGACGGGAACGGTCTCTGCGACGGGCGTCTCGAACTCCGCGTAGCACTTTTGGCACTTGAAGCGAGGGCTCTTGGTGATTCGCTCGCTGATGTTCGTGCGGCCGCATTCAGGGCACCGGGACCGAATCTTCGTGGACTCGGTCTTGTCGATTTGCTCAATGACGGAGATGCCCAGGAGCCGCTCTTTGTCCCAGAGTGCGATTCGATCCCCGACGGCGATCTCCGCATGGTTCTTCACGGTGCTGTCCCAGCTGTAGAAGACGTCTGCCTCGTCCTCGTAGCCGGAATTTCCCCCGTACTGGCGGTTCTCGCCGGCGGCGAGCAGCAGCCACGCTTGGGGGTGCCGCGGCGATTCCATGGCTGCAGCTTCGCAGCTCGATGACTTCCTTACAAGAACCTGGAATATCGCGTCGCAAGCTGGCGTGCCAATGACGGGGGCGCTGGAGCATCGTCCTGTCGGGGCAGAATGGCCTGCCGCGGCTCTCCGGCGAGCCTTGGCGGAGGCTCCAGCTGTCGGGCGTATAGTTGCAATTACCAGGAAAGACGCTACGCAACTGGGTCAAGTCCTCTCGGCGTCGTCAGGTTGGCAGGCTTCCTGTTGATATCGTCAAGCGACCGCAAACTCGACAGGTCTCCTTGCAAGGTAGCCTGTCGAAGTCGTACGGTGGAAGCATGAACGACACCCCCGACGAGACGCTCGAGGCCGCCCGCCGCCTCCGTCTCGCGACCAATCGCATCCGGCGCCTCACGCGCCAGGCCGGCGAGCCTGCAGGGGTCACCAGATCGCAAGAGGTGGTCCTTCTCGTCCTGAGACGAGAGGGCCCGCTCAGCACCGCCGAGCTCGCCGAGATCGAGCGCGTCCGCCCCCAGTCGATGGGAGAGATCGTCCGCGGCCTCGCCGCGATCGGCATGGTCACCAAGGAGCCGCATCCCACCGACGGGCGCCGCGAGCTCGTCAACCTCACCCGCGTCGGCCGGGCCGTCGTCGAGCGCACCAGCGCCTCGCGCGACGCCGAGCTGGCCACCCTCATCGAAAGCCGCCTGGACAAAGACGACCGTGCGACCCTCGACAGTGCCCTGGAGGTGCTCGAGCGGTTGGCGGCCGAGAGGTGACGCCCGCCGAGGAAGCCGCAAGAGACAGAAGCGCGCAGGAAAGGGCCGAGCGCACCGGCTTCGGCCCGCGCTTCGCCTTCGCCGCGCTTACGGGCCCGGCCCTCAACCCGCTCAACACCACGATGATCGCGGTGGCGCTCGTCCCGATCGCGGAGGCCACGGGCGTCAGCACCGCCACGGCATTGTGGCTGGTAGCGGGCCTCTATCTGGTTTCGAGCGTCGGCCAGCCGACCTGGGGTCGCCTCGCCGATCTGTTCGGCCCGCGCCGCGTCTACCTCCTCGGCCTCGCGTTCGCGGCGCTGGGCGGATTGATCCCCGCCTTCGTTCCGACGTTCGGGGGAGTGCTCGCCGCGCGCATGCTCATCGGCCTGGGCACGTCGGCGCAGTACCCCGCCGCGATGGCACTCATCTCCGACCAGGAGGCCCGCCTCAAGCGCGAGCCCCCTCACTCGCTCCTCGCGACCCTCACGCTCGCGAGCCTCGTCTCCATCTCCGTCGGCCCGGTCCTCGGTGGGCTGCTCGTCCACTTCTTCAGCTGGCGTGCGATCTTCCTGGTCAACGTGCCCGCCGCGCTCGTCATCTCGGCCCTCGCCCTGCGCTACCTGCCGCCCGACCGCTCACGCCCGGCTGGCGTTGGTCGCCGCGACCTGCCGCTTCACGCCGCCCTGGACATCCCCGGCATCGTCCTGTTTGCAGGGACGACGGTGTCCTCCCTGGTCTTCCTCCTCGACATCGAGGAGGGCCTGTGGGGCCTGCTCCCCGTCGCGCTCGCTTTCGGGACGATGCTGGTGCTGTGGGAGCGCCGCGCCCGTCGCCCCTTCGTGGACGTGAGGATGCTCGCGAGGAACGGTGCCCTCAGCCGCACGTATCTGCGGTTCTTCCTCAGCTACATCGGGATCTTCGCGGTCATGTACAGCGTCTCCCCGTGGCTCCAGGAGGCACGTGGCTACGACGCCGACATCGTCGGCTGGATGCTGCTGCCGTCGGCGCTGCTCGCGATCGGCGCCAACCGGATGGTCGCGCGCGTGCCGAAGCCCCGGCTCGCGCTCGCCATCGCGGCCGCGATCCAGATCGCGGGCGGTCTGCTGCTGTGGCTCCTCCATAGCGAGACCGAGCTGTGGCTCGTCATCGCGGTCGTCGCGCTGTTCGGGATCCCTCAGGGCCTGATCGCAGTCTCCAACCAGGCGGTGCTGTACCGGCAGGCGCCGGTGGGTCAGGTCGGCATCGCCTCGGGCCTGTCGCGGACGTTCCTCCAGGTGGGCGCGATGACCGCGTCGGCGCTCATCGCGATCGTCGTCGGCGCGGTGCCTTCGGACGCGGGACTGCACCGCATCGGCATCGTGATCGCGATCGCCTCGACACTCGTGCTTGCCCTGGTGCTATGGGACCGCTCGCTCGCTACCGCAGCGGATACGAGGGACGTCGACTTCGCGGACTGACGCGCGGGCGGGCCGAACTTGCGGTGCAAAGGCCCCGGATGCACCTCCGGCCGGGACCGTCGGGGGCGACGGCTCCGGCCGGGTGTTGCGGTGCGCCTGCAGGGAGTGTGGATCAGGCGCGGTTGAGGAGCGCGAACTCGTCCGCGCTCGCATTGCCGCCCGTGCACGCGAACGCCGCGGTCGATACCTGTCCACCATCGCCCTCCGCGATGGCCCCTGCAAGTCCGGCTGCGCCCGCGCCCTCGCACAGCGTGTGCGCGGCACCGGCCATCAGTCGCACCGCATCCTGCATCTGCTCCTCCGTCAGCAGCAGGAAGTCGTCAAGCCCTCCGCGCAGCACCGATTGCGGCGCGTGGAACCCGGAGCCCGTCGCGAGCCCCGAGGCGAAGGTGTGGATGGGTCGGCTCTCGATCGAGCCCGAGGCCCACGAGTCGTAGGCGGCCCGCGCGCCCTCGGCCTGCACGCCGACCACCCTCACGTGCGGGGCGATGGCGTCGCGGACCAGCACCGCGCCGGCAGCGCCGGAGCCCGACCCGATCGGCACATAGAGCGTGTCGATCTCCGGGTGCGCGGTCAGCAGCTCGAGGTACACCGTCGCGTGGCCGTGAATGATCGCGGGCTCCTCGCCCGGGTTCACGAAGTAGAGCCCCTCGCTCTCGGCGAGCGCCGCGGCCTCGGCGGCGGCCTCGGCCATGTCGTCTCCCGCGAGCACGACCCGAGCGCCCAGTGCGCGGACCGCCTCGACCTTGAACGGCGCTGTCGTCGCCGCCATGACGATCGTCGCCGCGACGCCATGCTTGCGCGAGGCGAAGGCGAGCGACTGGGCGTGGTTGCCAGTGGACACGGTGACGAGCCCGCGCGACGTCGCAGAAGCGGCTAGCGTCGCGAGCAGGTTCAGCCCTCCACGCACCTTGAAGGCGCCGGTTGGCTGCACGTTCTCGTGCTTCACGATCACCTTGCGGCCGGCCGCGCTGTTCAGCAGCGGGTACGACCATGCGGGGGTGGGGGGAAGAGTGGTGGCGAGCACGTCCGCTGCCGCGAGAACGCCCTCAAAGGAGAGGCCGTGGTCGCGAGCGGCCGAGGTGCCGCGCTGGGCCGCCGCGCCGGGGCGAACGGCCTGCGCGGCCTGGCTCCCGGCTAGGGGAGAGGCGCTGCGGGCCGCGACCGCGTCGGTCGTGGGGCGAAGGGTGGTTTCCATGAGCCCACCTTGCCGCGCCCGAATCCATACGTCCAATGAATGTTATCTCGCGAATTCATCGACGTTATCAATACAATGAGGGTCATGCTCGATCTCACCCGCCTCCAGGCGCTCGTCGCCTTCGCGCGCACGGGCTCGGTGAGCGCCGCCGCTGACGAGCTTCACTACTCGCAGCCCACCGTGTCGCACCATCTCAAGCGGCTCGAGGCCGAGACGGGCGCGGTGCTGTTCCGCCGCGTCGGCCGGTCCCTGGTCCTCACCGACGAGGGACGACGGCTCGCGGACCGCGGGGAGGAGATCCTCGGCCTGGTCTCGAGGGCCGACAGCGAGCTCGCCTCGGCCGTGTCTCTCCAGAGCGGCCGCGTGCGCCTCGCGATCTTCCCGTCGGGCATCGCGACCCTCGCCCCGCGCATCGTCACCGAGATGCGCGAGCGCCATCCGGGGCTGTCCCTCGAGGTCCGCGAGGCCGAGCCGCCCGAGGCGGAGGGGCTGCTGCTGGCCGACGAGGTGGATCTCGCGATCACCTTCACCTACCCGCGTGAGAAGCCGTCCGACGCGATCACCGCGGAGATGCTCGGCGAGGACCCGCTGTACCTCGTGACGCCGCCCGCGCGGCCCGACTGCCAGGCGGGACACTCGGTCGCAGCCCTCGAGCCGAGCAGGGAGCCGCTCGGCTCCCGTATCGCGATCGGGCGCCTCGCCGACTTCGCCGACGACGACTGGATGGCCGGCTGCGAACGATGCCGCGGCTACCTGGTCGCCACGTGCGAGGACGCGGGCTTCGAGCCGCACGTGCAGTTCGCGTCGGACGATTTCGTGGCCATCCAAGCGCTCATCGCGGTCGGGCACGGAGTCTCGATGCTGCCGGGCCTCGCGCTTGCGGCGCACCGTCATCCGGACGTGGTCCTCACCCCGATCGACGGGGCCGCGCGCACCCTGCGCCTCGTCTCGCTCGGCAGGCCACCGCTGCCGCCTGCGCTCGACGCGACGACCGCGGTGATCCGCGAGGTCGTCGCGGAGGTCGTGCCCGAGGCGGCGCCCGCGGACTGAGCATCGCTGGCGCCCCAGGACGAGGCAAGCCGCCGAGCGAGGGGCAGCGGGCTACTCGACGTCCCTCACGACGCGCAGTCGCGCGGGCTTCGGCGCCTCCGCGAAGCGCTCGTCCGCGGCGTTGGACACCTCGTAGATGCGATGCGTCGCGATGGGGTTCGGCGACGCTGTCCCGCCCGCGGTCAGCGCATGCGACACGGACAGCACCCCGCGGCAGGGCCAGCGCGTCGCTACCTGCTCATCCATCCAGGCCACGGCGTCGACGACGCTGTCCGCGACGATGTCCCACGACTCGAGCGCGCCGGTCAGGGCGTCGCCCGTCCACAGCTCCGCCCTGTACCTGGTGGGCCCGACGGGCTCCTCGATCGCATTGCGGTCATCGACCAACTCCGCCCTCAACAGAGTCATCACTGCCTCTCTCCGACGTGAGCGCTCCGGGTGTGCTCAGGGTTCCAATATGGCACCGGCCCCCGCGTCCTGCAGGGCGCGCGGTGACGGCCGGGGCGGATGGCACCTTGTCCACGGGTCCCGAAACGGTTGCCGCTGTCAGAGGTACGAGGAAGGATGGCCCGCATGAAGGATCTCGACGCCCTCGATGATTCCGCGAAGGTCGCCTTCGCGGACTCGGTGCTCGCGCGCCTCGGCGGGTCCCCGTTCGGCTCCGTGCCCAAGCGCGAGGTCGACATCGCGGTGCTCGGGGGGCTCATCGCGGCGGGCTACGTGAACGACGTCGACCCGATCTTCGTCACCGCCAAGCGGCTCGGCATCACGCCCGCGCGGGCGAAGTCCCTGCTCTACGGCTATCGCATGGCGCAGGACACGGAACCCGGCTTCGTGCGCATGCTCTCCGCGGTGCGGATCGTGTCGCTCGCGCGCGGGGGAGAGGCGGTCCTGAACGTCGAGGACGAGTACTGGCGCGACGCGTTCATCGCGCGCCTCAAGGAGGTCGGGGTCTTCACCGATGGCTCCCACAACAAGGAGCGGGTCGTCGTCGACGCGGACCAGTTCCTGGCCGCCTTCGACGACGCGTTCGGCAGGGATGGGGACGATGCTCGGGCCAGGCTCGAGGCGCTGCTTGCGGACGAGGCACGTGAGGGCCGGGTCGCATTCAGCCGCGCCGTCGCGCTCAGGGCGCTCGGCGAGATGGCGATGAAGGCGGCGACGGCGCTCCTGGTCCCGTGAGTCGCGAGTAGGGTGCCGACATGGAGACCTTCCCCGCGATGCCGACCGGCCGGATCCTCTCCGGCGAAGCCTTCCCGCTCACGCAGAACCCGAACCCGGCGAGCGAGTCGGAGCGGGTCGCGCTCATGGCGAACCCCGTGTTCGGCAAGGTCTTCACCGACCACATGGCCCGCGCCACCTGGGAGGGCGGCAGCTGGGGCGACCGCGGCATCGTCCCGATGGCCCCGATCCCCATGCACCCCGGCGCCGCGGTGCTCCACTACGCCCAGCAGGTCTTCGAGGGGATGAAGGCATACCGTCACCCCGACGGCTCTGTGCACCTCTTCCGCCCCACCGCGAATGCCGAGCGCATGATCGACTCGGCCTACCGCCTCGCGATGCCGCCCCTGTCGGTCGACGACTTCCTCGCGGCCGCGGCCGGACTGGTCCAGGCCGACGCGACGTGGGTGCCGCAGCAGGAGGGCGGCGCGCTGTACCTGCGGCCGTTCCTCATGGCGACCGAGACGAGCCTGCTCGTGCAGCCCTCGGACACGTACGACCTTGTCGTCACGGCGTCGCCCGTCGGCGCGTACATCCAGGCAGCTGGGGGAGTGTCGATCTGGGTCTCGCGCGGCTACCACCGTGCCAACCTCGGCGGCACGGGCGAGGCGAAGACCGCCGGCAACTACGCGGCGAGCATGCTTCCTCAGCAGGAGGCCAAGGAGCACGGCTGCGGCCAGGTGCTGTTCCTCGACGCCAAGGAGGACGCGTACGTCGAGGAGTTCGGCGGCATGAACCTCATGGTCGTGTTCGGCGACGGCTCGATCGCGACGCCGCAGCTATCCGGCACGATCCTGCCTGGTATCACCCGCGATTCGATCATTCACCTGCTGGGCGAGGCTGGCCGGCCCGTGCGCGAGCGGGACATCGCGCTCGACGAGATCCGCGAGGGGGTCGAGTCCGGCGCGATCACCGAGCTGTTCGCGTGCGGCACCGCGGCCGTCGTCACCCCCGTCGCCGAGCTCAAGTCGGACGACTTCACGCTCAAAGTGGGCGACGGCCAGCCCGGGCCCGTGGCCACGTGGGTCAAGCAGGAGCTCACGGACATCCAGTTCGGTCACGCCGAGGATGCGCACGGCTGGATGGTCCGCGTGCTCTGAGCCGGCGCCGGACGCGGGAGGCGTCTCAGCCGTTCGCCTCGAACCATTCCTGGAGCAGCGCGACGTTCTCCAGATGCTCGTCGTAGTCGGAGGCGAAGAGCGTCTCGCCGGTGTCAAGGTCCACCATCACGAAGTACAGCGCGTCTGAGTCCGCCGGATCCAGCGCCGCCTCGATCGACTCGTCCGAGGGGTTCGCGATCGGACCGGGAGGAAGTCCCTGGTAGAGGTAGGTGTTGTAAGGCGAGTCGATCTCCCGCTCCTCGTCGCTCGTGAAGACCTCCTCGTCGCCGCTCAGGTACTTGACCGTGCTGTCGAGCTGCAGCGCCATGTCCTGCTCGAGCCGGTTGTGAAGCACCGCGGAGATCATCGCCCTGTCCTCGTCGCGCTTCGCCTCACGCTCGATCAAGGAGGCGAGGGTGAGCACCTGGTTGGCGTCCTCGTCGGTCACGCCGAGGGCCTCGAGATCGGGCTCACGGCTCGCGATCATCTGCGCGGCCACTTCGTCGAGTGTGGACCCCGCGGGCAGCTCGTAGACCCCGGGCGCGACCCAGCCCTCCGGATCCCCTTCCGGTGCGGCGTCCTTGAGCGCGTCGAAGGCGACCTGGAATTCCACGTCGAACCTTTCGGCGAGGTCGAAGGCGACCTCGGACGCGGTGGAGCCCGCGACGATGCCGAGATTCTCATCCTGGAGGATCGTCCCTCCGTCCGCCGGCGACGATGCCGTGGCCGTGGGGGACGGCGACGTCGCCTCCTGGGTCGTGCCGGTGCCCGCGGGGCCCACCGACGTCGCGCCGAGCGACAGCGCGTCGTAGCCGTACAGCGCTCCCGCGCTGACTGCCGCGACGGCGACGGTGCCGGCGGCGTATGCGACGCCCCTGTCGCGGCGGACCCGGCGCCTCACGGGGCCCAGGTCGGTGCCGAGCCGGGTCGAGGCGAAGCCAGGCTCCGCGCCATGCTGGATCTGTGCCAGCGCGTCGTGCAGCGTGCTCATGAGAGTCCTCCGGAACGGGAGATGAGGGGCGAGGTCTCGCCCGGTTCGTGGCCGGGGTCCAGGTCGGGGTGGGTGGTGCGCAGCCGTGCGAGGCCGTCGGACAGGTAGCGCTTGACCGTGCCCTCCGCGAGGTCCAGCTCGCCCGCGATGCTGCGGACCGAGAGATCCTCGAGGTGTCGCAGCACCACGCAGGCCCGCTCGCGGGGAGGCAGCGTCAGCAGAGCCGCGTGAAGATCGGCGGTCGCGTCGCTTGCCGTGGTCCTATCGGACTCGACCGCGGCGGCCGGCACCACGGCGAGGTCGCCGATGTCCTCCGGTCCCCTCGCGGGTCGGCGCCGCGCCCGGCGCCTGTCATCGAGGAAGGCCGTCGTGATCGCGCGCTTCACGTAGGCGTGCGCGCTGTTGAGGTCGGTCGAGGCCCTGCCGCGCCGGAACGTCCTCACGAGCGCGTCCTGAAGCAGGTCCTCGGCATCGGCGCTGTCGCCGGTGAGGACGAAGGCATAGCCGTAGAGGCGTGAGCCGCGCTCTCGCATCAGCTCGTCGAGCACTGCGCTCCATCTCATGGAAGGTTCCTCGCATGGGTCATGACTACTAGTACGCAAACTAGCGGCGAGAGGTTGGGTGGTGCGTCGAGGCCGTCGCCGTGGACAAGGGGAGCGCCCTCGACGTTCGCACGTAGCCTTGTCCCACCATGCAGTCCCAGAGCATCTCGGCGCAGACCGCGCAGCCGCACGCCCCCGCGTACTCCCTCGTGCGCCGCAAGCGCATGAAGAACCTGCGCATCCGCGTCCAGCCCGAGGACGGCTCGGTCCGGGTGTCTGCGCCTCACTGGGTGCCCCGCCGCACGATCGACGACTTCGTCGCCGGCCGCGCGGACTGGATCGCGCGCGAGCAGGCGCGGCTCGCGACCTTGCCGCCGCCGCTCGCGGCGGGGCCCGAGGCCGACCGCCTGCGGGCGGAGCTGCGCGAGCGGGTCGAACCGCTGCTCGCGCGCTGGACGCGCGTGATGGGGCTTGAGCCCGTGCCGCCGTACACGATCCGTCGCATGAAGACCCGCTGGGGGACCTGCAACGTCCGCACCCGCAGGATCACCTTCGCTCTCGAGCTCGCGCGCAAGGACGACGAGAAGCTCGAGTACGTGGTGGTCCACGAGCTCGCGCACCTCATCGAGGCCGGTCACGGCCCCAGGTTCACCGCCGTCATGGACACCCACCTGTCCGACTGGCGACGCATCCGGCGCGAGCTCAACGGCAGATAGGGGAGTCGGCGCCACCTAGCGGTGGACCACCGGCGGGGCGGTCTCGCCCCCGGTCCCCGGTCTGCCCCTTCAGAAGTCCCAGTTCGCGAGCGGCGCCACGGGCGACAGCATCGCCACGGCCAGCTCGCGGGCCTGGCCTGCAGTGTGCTCGCGCACGAGGCCGGCCGCGGTCAGCGCCTCGACGCTCGTGCCGCCCAGGTACACGGTCGACAGGTGCTTGATGTCCATCGACAGGTCGGGCACGCTGCCGTCGGCCTTCGTGACCTCCGCGTCGCCGTCGCGGACGACGATGCGCCACTCGCCGGCGTTCTCCGGGACGTGCTTGTCCGTGATGCTGATCGTCACGTCGCAGTCGTGGAAGTACTCGCGGCTCTCGAGCGCCGACTTCACGTCGAGCACCCGGACCCACAGGTTGTCGATCACCTTCGAGCGCGCGCCGCGCGCGTCGACGAGCTGATAGAGGAGCGGGTCGTCTGTCGCGAGGTTCTCGGTGTAGGTCGTCTCGACCAGGTCGAAGTCCGTGAGGGTCTGCCACAGTCGCTGCGACGCGGCCGGGGTCAGCGCGCCGAACTCGCGGACCTGGCACACGCCGTCGTGGATGCCGATGCTCGAGTCGGCGCGGCGACGGAAGAACGCGTAGCCGACCGGCTCGCCCTTGTCCTCCACGATCGCGAGACGCCACATCTCCATGCCCTTGCGGTTGCCGACCGGATCGGTGAAGCGCGCATTGCGGCCCGAGCCCACCGGGTTGATGACGGTGCCGGGGCGCGTGAGCCTCGCCTGCAGGCCCGACACGAGCTCGTCGTGCGCGTCGAAGTCGGCGCGCTCGAGGCGCACCGTGAGATCGTCCGCGCCTTCGACGGGCCACATCTTGGCGCCGCGGGGGATCTCGGCCTTCACGGTCTGCGCGCCCATCCCGTATCCGAACCGGGCGTAGATCGCCGCCTCCATCGCGTACAGGGCGCTCACCGCCTCGCCGCGCTCGCGGCACCGGCGGAAGTGGTCCTTCATCATCGCGGACATGAGGCCGCGGCGGCGGTGCGCGGGGTGGACGCTCAGCCACGACAGTCCCGCGGTCGGGACGCGGCGGCCGCCGGGAGTCGTCATCTCGGTGCCGAAGCTCGCGTGCACCGCGGCGATCTGTCCCACCTCACCGCGGTCGGGGTCCTCGACCTCGAGCCCGCGCGCCCTCTCGGTGGGCAGCGCGTCGACGTAGTCCTGCCGGTCCTCGAGGAGCCATTCGCCGACGAATGCCCACTGGACCACCTGGAAGAACTCGTCGAGTCGATGGTCGGGGACGGAGATGGACTGGTATCCGGCTGCCTTCTTCATGGCCCCAGGGTTTCAAGGATCCGCATGATTGGCCAATTCGAGTTGATGCGTCACCTACCCGCGCTCGTGCGTCGTGCCTGCTAGCGGTGCGTCCCGGGGTGTGGTCAGAAGGCGAGGTTGCAGGCCTGCGGCAGGTCGCTGCGGAACGCGCGTGATGTCGCACGGACGGCGCCGGGGGTCTCCTCGGTCACCCGCCCCACGGCGTGGAGGGTCTCGACAGAAGTGCTGCCGAGCAGTGCCGCGGAGAGCGCATCGATGCCGAGCGCGAGGTCACAAGGTGCCTCGGTGCGCTCTATGGTCGGCGTGCCATCGGCAGTCGCCGACAGTCTCCACCGACCCTCATTCGTGGGCAGGAGTGCATCCGTGACCTCTATGACGACGTCGACATCGGCAGAGTACGTCCGAGCGCCGAGCGCGGCCGGCACGTCGAGGATCCTGATCCACATGCCGTCGAGCGCGCGCATGCCGACGCCCCTGGGGTCCTCGAGCAGCTGGAGCAGCAGCCCGTCGGTCCCGTTCGCGGTGACCTTGCATGAGGCCATGAGGTCCAGGTCGGTGACGACGCTGAACAGGCGGCGGGCCGACGCCGCGTCGACCGCGCCCCACACCTTGACGTCGACAGTGCCCGCCGCCGCGGTCTCGGACCACTTGATCTCGCGCGACAGCACGGCGAAGGCCGCCGGGCCGTGGGCGTCCTCGACGATCACGATGCGAGGGTCTTCGGCGTCGGGCTGCCGCGTGGTGATGTCGACGAGTGCGTCGTGCACCACGGAGTCGCCCATCTCGACCGGTGAGCCCGGCTCGTCGAGGCGCCGCTGGACGGCGCGCACGACGTCGGCGTGGACGGACATGTCGACGGTCTCGATGCGCACGGGCAGATCGTCGGAGCCCTCGATCGGCCGGAGCTTGGGGGAGCGGCCCAGGTCCAGGGTGCTCTTGACCGTGGCCTGCGCGTAGCCGAAGCGAGGGTAGATCGCCGTCTCCGCTGCGTACAGCGCGCTCACGGCCTCGCCGCGCTCGAGCGCCCGCGAGAAGTGGTCGGCGATCATCGCGCTGAGGATGCCGCGGCGACGGTGTGCGGGGTGGACGCTCACCCAGGTGAGGCCGGAGGTCGGCACGGTTCCACCCCCCGGCATGCGCAGCGTCATGGTGTGCGACGAATGGACTCCGCCGATCGTGCCGACGGGGCCACGCGTCGCGTCGACGGCCTCGAGACCCCTGACGTGATCCCACGGCACGACGTCGCGCATCGCCTCGGGGCTCAGCTTGAACGCGAAGGCCCACTCCACAGTGGTGAGCATCTCGTGGGACCGTGACTGGTCCAGCGAGACGATGCGATAACCGGCGGGCGCACTCATGCTGCGATCCTCGCAAACGAGGCGGGTCGCCGCGGGGCGGCGCGCCGCTCAGTGCCGCGCAGCGGGTGATCGGTGGTCGGGCGCGCTGTTCGGCAGCCCGCTGCGCCGATCAGTCCTGCGCGGCGGCGATCCTGTCGGACAGGCGTGCGTACTCGACCTTGAGGCAGCGGTTCTGGACGACGACGGCTCCTGCGTTGCAGGCCTTCTCGGCAGCCTCGGCGTGGCGCACGCCCAGCTGCATCCACAGGATCGGGGCGCCGGCCTCGATCGCCTCGTCCGCGACGGGCGGCACGTGCTCCGAGCGGCGGAACACGTCGACGATGTCCACGTCGACGGGGATGTCGTCGAGCGACGAGTAGAAGGCGTGGCCGCGGATCTCCGCGTCGGCCGGGGCGACGGGGTTGACGAGGTAGACCTCGTAGTCGGTGTGGTCCATGAGCCACTCGGCGATGCGGTGGCTCGTGCGCGCCGGATTGGGGGAGGCCCCCACGACAGCGACCGTCTGGGCGCGCGCGAGAAGGTCCACCAGCACCTCGTCGTCAGGCACCTCGGATCCAAGCGGCAGCGGGCACGCGGCGTCAGTCGTCATGCGAGTGAAACTCCCTGGGGCTATCCGGACATTCCCTATGAAGCCATGACACTACGTGAATGCGCGCTTCCCGCGGGCACTCGGTCCCGCATCGTCCCCGTCCCAGGGGTACTCGAGGGGTGCCGACCGTCCCGCGTCGTCCCGATGGAATGTCGGGAGCGGCCGCCCGGTTCTACTCTGATGGGAAGAGGAGCATCCCCTCTCCCCTTGAGACGAATGGGAGGCATCACCATGGAGAACACGACACCCGTCGCGACTACCGAGAGCAGCCCGAGCATCGGCATCCGTGCCGAGGACCTGCGCGCGATCAACCACGGTCTCGCGCAGGTGCTGTCCGACACCTTCACGCTGTACGTGAAGACTCAGGGCTACCACTGGAACGTCACCGGTCCGCACTTCCGTGCGCTGCACCTGATGTTCGAGGAGCAGTACATCGAGCTGCGCGACTCGGCCGACGACATCGCCGAGCGGATGCGCGCGCTCGGCTCAGGCGCTCCGGGCTCGCTGTCCGAGTTCCTGGACCACGCGACGATCACCGACAACGAGCCGAAGACCGACGCGATGGCGATGGTCATGACGCTCGCGGCCGATCACGAGACGATCGCGCGCCTCATCCGCCCGCTCGTGGACGTGGCCGAGGACGCCGGTGACGGCGCGACCGCGGACCTGCTCAACGCGCGCCTCGCCGCGCACGAGAAGACGGCTTGGATGCTGCGCTCGTTCGCCGCGGAGTGAGTCTGTCGGACATCTAGCCCCACACAGAGCAACGGGCCCCCGCGAAAGCGGGGGCCCGTACTCCTTGGCGCGGCTGAGGGGTTCGCGCCAGGTCTCTATGAGCTTCCTCAGCGGTGCAGAATCGGCATGCGGAACTAGGTCCCCCTGTTGATTCGCTCTCACCCGGAAGCGATTTACTTCAGCATAACCACAAAGTGTCACCATGTGCAGGTTCGTGTGGAAAGGATCACATTCCCAGCACGGACAATACGCGTCGTGCCTGGTGTGCCGCATCGCGAGGGGGTCAAGGCGCGACCGTGCGCGACCGCGCCCCGCCCGGCGTCACTCCGAACTCGCGAGTGAACGCGCGGGAGAACGCCGCCTCCGAGGCGTATCCACTCGACCGCGCTACCACGGCGACGGTGGCATCGCCGGCGGAGAGCTCGTGCCGGGCGGCATCGAGTCGCCATCGGGTGACGTAGCGCATCGGAGTCTCCCCGACGAGCGTCGTGAAGCGCTCGGCGAAGGCCGATCGGGACATCAGGCAGGTGCGCGCGAGCGAGTCGACCGTCCAGGGGCGGGACGGCTCTCGCGCCACAGCGCCGATCGCCTTCGACACCTGGGGGTCGTGCAGCGCGCGAAGCCAGCCCGAGCCTGTCTCGGCGCTCTGCGCCCACCACGTGCGAATCCCCTGGATCACGAGCACGTCCGCGAGCCGGGTGATGAGCGTCTCGCCGCCGAGTCCCAGATGTCCGGCCTCGGCTGCGATCAGCCTCATCGTCGACTGCATCCACTCTGACATGTCGTCTGTCATCGCGTCGAACGTGACCACGCCCGGCAGCTGCGATACGAGCCGCGCCGCCGCGAGGTGGCCCACCTCGACGACCCCGTACATCGCCTCGGCGATCTTCCCGCCCCCGCCCGCGCGCGTGACCTCGTAGCGCTCGCTCACCCGCTCGACTTCAAGGCTCGCGAGGGGGACCGTCGGTACGCCGGGCTCGCTCGTGAAGCGGTGCGGCCTGCCGTGCGGGATGAGTGTGAGGCTGCCGGCGCGGAGCGCGACGGGGTCCTCCCCGTCCACGTCGAGCAGCGCGTCGCCCGTGATGACGAACAGGAACGACATCGTGCCGGGCATGGCGGGAATCTCGATGCCCCACGGTGAGGTGAGGATGCTGCGGCAGTAGAGGGTCCCCTCGAGGCTCAGCGCGGCGAGCGCGGAGTCGACGACGTCGGCGCCGGGAGGCGGGGGATTCGTGGACGTTCGCATGGCAGAAGTGTGTCCCCGTGCGCGCCGCGCGTCCACGGCTCCGGACGATCTGTCAAGTGCGGTGGACGCGAGGGGATGGTGCGCCGCACACGTGGGGGCGACCGTGGTGGTGGCGGCGCACGGCCGCTACGAAAGGCGGCGCGGGGCCGCCAGGAGCACACAGGGGGATGCCATGTCTTCGATGACGACGGTGAGGATCTATCTCGGGGTGTCGGCGCTGATCGCCGGCTACGTCGGCGCGGGGCTGCTGCTCGCGCCGCACTGGTTCCACGAGCAGAACGGCGTGCCGCTGGGGGACGACGTCGGCCTGCTCAGCGAGACGCGTGCGCCGGGCGGCTTCCTGCTGCTGTCCGCGTGTGTGCTCGCCTCGATGGTCGCGACCCGCAGGGGCGAGCACGCGGGACTCGTGCTCGCGACGACGGTCTACTCGGGGTGGGCGATAGGACGTGCCGTCGGCTCGGCGGTGGACGGGATGCCGCCCGCGTCTCTGCTCGTGGTGTGGGGATGCGAGGCGGTCGGCGCGCTCGTCGGGATCGGGCTTCTCGTCGGCGGTGCGACGCGTGGACGCACGGAGTCGCTGACCGCGGGCGAGCGCGAGGCCGCCAGGGTCTGACGTGGGCCGCGAGTCGGCTCCCGGAGGCCGCCGCGTCGTCCCTGTTCCGCCTAGATGTAGTACATCGCGGGCTCGTGCACGTCGGCGTCGCCGGGCGCGTGCACGTGGGAGTCGCCCTGGTCGACGCACGAGGCCGCGGTGTGCGCCTCGGCGGGCTTGGGGTGCTCCTTGACCTTGGCGGGGATGCCGACCGCGGTCGCGCCGTTGGGGACGTCCTTGACGACCACCGCATTGGCGCCGATGCGCGAGTCCGACCCGACATACACGGGCCCGAGCACGCGCGCGCCCGCGCCGATGACGACGCGATCGCCGACGGTGGGGTGGCGCTTCCCGTGGCTCATCGAGGTGCCGCCGAGGTTGATGTTGTTGAACATCAGCACGTCGTCGCCGACGACGGCGGTCTCTCCGATCACGACGCCCATGCCGTGGTCGATGAACACTCGACGACCCAGCTGGGCGCCGGGGTGGATCTCGATCCCGGTCATGTGCCGCGCGTGCTGGGAGATCAGGCGCGCGAACGAGCGGCGTCCGCGCAGCCACAGCCAGTGGGCCACGCGGTGATACCAGACTGCGTGAACGCCCTGGTAGGAGACCCAGATGACGAACGATGAGGGCGCGGCGGGGTCGCGATCCTTCGCGGCGCGCACGTCCTCCGCCATGAGGGCGAGCCCTCTCGGCTTGTCCGTCATCTGGGTGCTCCTTCCGGGGTGTCTTCGTACGACGCGGGAGCGTCAGTCCATCAGGTCCGAGTAGAGGACCGAGGACAGGTAGCGCTCACCGAACGACGGGATGATCGCGACGATGGTCTTGCCGGCGTTCTCGGGGCGCTTGCCGACCTCGATCGCGGCGTGCAGCGCCGCGCCCGAGGAGATGCCGACGAGCAGGCCCTCCTGGCGAGCGGCCGCGCGCGAGGTCGCGATCGCGGTCTCGGCGTCGACGTCGAAGACCTCGTCGTAGATCTCGGTGTTGAGGATCTCGGGCACGAAGTTCGGGCCGATGCCCTGGATCTTGTGCGGGCCGGCCTGGCCGCCGTTGAGGATCGGGGACTCGGCGGGCTCGACCGCGACGATCTGCACGGACGGCTTCTTCGCCTTGAGCACCTCGCCGACGCCCGTGATGGTGCCGCCGGTGCCGATGCCGGCCACGACGATGTCGACCTCGCCGTCGGTGTCGGCCCAGATCTCCTCGGCCGTCGTCTTGCGGTGGATCTCCGGGTTGGCGGCGTTCGCGAACTGCTTCGCGGGGATCGCGCCGGGACGCTCCGCGAGCACCTTCTCCGCCGCGTTGAGCGCGCCGGCCATGCCCTCGGCACCCGGGGTGAGGATCAGCTCGGCGCCGAACGCGCGCAGCAGCGCGCGGCGCTCCTTGGACATCGTCTCGGGCATCGTGATGACCACGTTGTAGCCGCGAGCCGCGCCGACCATCGCCAGCGCGATGCCGGTGTTGCCCGACGTCGCCTCGACGATCGTGCCGCCGGGCTGGAGCTCGCCGGACGCCTCGGCGGCGTCGACGATCGCGACTCCGAGGCGGTCCTTGACCGAGTTGGCGGGGTTGTAGAACTCGAGCTTGCCGAGCACCGTCGCGCCGACGCCCTCGGTGAGCTTGTTGATCCGCACGAGCGGGGTGTTGCCGATGAGCTTGGTCGCGTCGTCGTAGATGCGTGCCATGGTGAGGTGTTTCCTTAGCTGTTGTTTTCCGGGGTGGGTAACGCCGAAGCGTCGGGTCGGCATTCCTGAGCATGGCAGGAAAACCTGGGGCGAGCACTGGTGAGGGGACCCGGACCCGGGTGTGCCGGGTTGTCGGGGGCCTGCGCCAGCGCTCTAGAGACAGCGGCAGGCGGTGGGCATGCAGGGCATGCACATGGCACAGGTGACGAGGGCAGGAGCGTGCGTCGCGACGACGCTGCTCTCGTTGCTCATCCCGTTTCCTCCCTGTGCGATGCGGCCAGGGTAGCGCCGCGCCCGATGCTGGGGCAAGCGCTGGTTGTGGGTCGCGCGGTCGCGGGGCCCGTAGGCTGGGCGCGTCCGTCAGCGAAGAAGGAGTGCTCGTGGCCGCCGTTCCGTACATCGAGGAGTACACCGTCGAGGGGTTCGTCCGCGCGAGTGCCCTCGAGCTGTGGAACCTGCTCACCGACCCGATCGACTTCGCGCGGTCGCGAGGGGACATCACCGAGATCGAGGTGCTCGACGGCGTGATGGGGGAGACCGGCTGCCGCACCCGGACCAAGCACAAGGTGGGCAAGACCGAGTTCATCGTCACCGAGGAGACCCTTGAGGCGGAGAAGCCGCGGCTGCTCGTGAAGCAGGCCCTCAACGCGCAGATGACGTCGACGTCGCGCTGGCAGATCGAGGACGCGGAGGGCGGCGCGAAGGTCACCGTCACGTCGACGCTCGAGGCGAGGCTCGGGATGATCCAGCGCTGGGCGATCAAGCGCCAGTCGATGCAGCGCGAGCGCTCCGCGATCGACGCGGTCCGCGACCAGTGCGAGGAGTACAGCGCCTTCTTCGACAAGCGCCGCGAGAACCTCGGCTTCGACATCTGACGCGACGGCGGGCCGCGCGCCATACTGATCCCAGGCATCGACCCCGGAACGGTGCCGCATGGAGGTCGTGATGGAGTGGCTGTCCTTCGGCGACGTGAGCTGGCTCGGAGTGCTGCTCGCGTTCGTCGCGTCGTTCATCTTCGGTTGGCTCTGGTACTCGCAGTGGGCGTTCTTCCCCGTGTGGGCCCGGCTCGGGAACCTGGACCTCGAGAAGCTGCAGAACGCCAACATGGGCCCGGTCTTCGGGCAGATGATCCTCGGCAACGTGCTCGGCATCCTTGCGCTCGCCATGCTGATGGCGGGTCTCGGCGCGTCCGGCCCCGTCGACGGCCTGGTGCTCGGCCTCATCGTCGGCCTCGCGTTCCGCACGGGTGCGCACCTCATCCACAACGGCTTCGCGCAGCGCCCCGCCGGGATCACCCTGATCGACGCCGCGCACGACACACTCGCGCTCGCGCTCGCGGGTCTCGTCCTCGGATTCTTCATGTGACGAGGGAAATTCTCGGCGTCGCCTGAACGTTGACGCGTGTATGACAGTGAATACGGATACAGCGATGACCCTCGGTTCCCTCGACCTGTCGAACGCGCCCCTCGCGCTCGGCGGCAACGTCTTCGGCTGGACGGCCGATGCTGACGCCTCCTTCTCCGTGCTCGACGGCTTCGTCAACGGCGGGGGCCTGCTCATCGACACCGCCGACGTCTACTCGGCCTGGGCCCCCGGCCACGCCGGAGGCGAGTCGGAGTCCGTCATCGGCGCGTGGCTCGAGGCGCACGGTCGCCGCGACGACGTCCTGATCGCCACCAAGGTCTCCGAGCACTCGGAGTTCTCCGGTCTGTCCGCCGCGACCATCCGCGCCGCAGCGGAGGCCTCGCTCAAGCGCCTCGGCACGGACCGCATCGACCTGTACTACGCGCACTTCGACCACGACGACCCGATCGAGGAGACCGCGGAGGCCTTCTCGAAGCTCGTGGATGACGGCCTGGTGCGCGAGATCGGCATCTCCAACTTCTCCGCCGAGCGGATCGACGCATGGCTCGCCGCGGCCGACGCGCACGGGCTGCACAAGCCGGTCGCGCTCCAGCCCCACTACAACCTCATGGAGCGCGACTTCGAGGGCGCGCTGCGCGACGCCGCGGTGCGTCATGGGCTTGGCGTGCTGCCGTACTGGGGTCTCGCGAAGGGCTTCCTCACGGGCAAGTACCGCGAGGCAGAGTCCGCGGTCGACAGCCCCCGCGCGGCAGAGGCGTCCGCCTACCTGGACGACCGCGGCCGCCGCGTGCTCGCCGCCCTCGATCGCGTCGCGCTCGAGCACGAGGCCGAGGTCGCCTCGGTCGCCCTCGCGTGGCTCAAGGCTCAGCCCACGGTTGCCGCGCCGATCGCGTCGGCCCGCAACGCGAGCCAGCTCGACACGCTGCTCGCGTCGATGCGCCTCGAGCTCAACGAGGCCGACGTCCAGGCGCTCACGGAGGCGTCTGCCTGACGTCTCGCAAGCTCGTCGCAAGGGCCCCGGCACCGTATGGTGCCGGGGCCCTTCGCGTGGGACGATTCCTGCACCATGGCTGACATTCACGCGGTCTCGTGGGACGAGGCCCGCGCACGGGACATCTCTCGCGACACCTTCGGCATCGACGTCCAGGCCGTGCGCCTGCTCGGTTCGAACGAGGACCTCAACGCGCGTGTCACCGCGACGGACGGCGCGCGCTACGTCCTCAAGATCAGTCACAGCGGGATCGCCAGGGATGCGCTCGACGCGCAGAACGCCGCGCTCGCACATCTGCGGGAGGTGGAGCCGAGGCTGGCTGCTCCCGTGGCGCTGCCCACGGTCGACGGATCCCTCGTGCGGGTCCTCGCCTGGGGCGCCGAGAGACGGGCCGCGCGGCTGCTCGAGTTCGTCCCCGGACAGAGCCCGACGACGAGCGCGAGGCTCGACGCGGACACGGCCGCCCGCGTCGGCGCCGTGGCGGGCCGCCTCACCGCCGCGCTCGCGACCTTCACGCATCCGGGGCTCGCAGCCGGGGGCGACTGGGATCTGCGGGAGGCGGCGAGGGTCGTGCAGGACGCCCGCGGCCATCTCGACGCCGCCACCCTCGCGGACATCGACTGTGCCCTCGACGGATCGCTCGAGCGCCTCGCGCGGCGGCGGCACGAGCTCCGGGTGCAGGCCGTGCACGGTGACGTCACGGGGGACAACCTCGTCGGCGACGCCTCAGGCAGCGTCGAGGGCGTGATCGACTTCGGGGACCTGGGACTCGGGTGGGTCGTGGCCGAGGCCGCGATCGCCGCCTGCTCGCTGTTCCAGCACGAGGGGGACCCGCTCGGTCTTGCGCTCGCGGCGATCGAGGCCTTCGACCGCAAGATGCCGCTCACCGACACAGAGATCGAGGCGCTGTGGCCCGCGGTGCGCGTGCGCGCCGCGGTGCTCGTGGCCTCCGGGGGCCGCGTGCTCGCGGACGACCCAGGCAACACCTACGCCAAGGTCCGCGTGCCGCTTGAGCGCAGGATGCTCGAGCGCGCTCTCGAGACGGGCCTCGATGAGGCGGAGCTGCTGATCAGGCACCGGCTCGGACGGATGTCAGCCCCGCCACCCGCCCTGAGCGTGATGATCGAGGGCCTCGGCGCTGCGCCGGTGCTCGACCTCTCCGTCCCCTCGCGCGTGCATGACTCTGGAGCGTTCCTGGACCCGAGCAATGCCCGCGCGGCGCTCCTGTCGCTCGCGACGCGCCACGGCGCGGCCGTGACCGCGTATGGCGAACGACGCCTCACCGCGCAGGCGGGCCTTGCGGGTGTGCCCTCCTCGGTGGCGCTCGCGGTCGAGGTGGCGGTGCGTGCCGGCACCGCCGTCGTCGCGCCGGCCGCGGGAGTCCTCCACACGCGGGAGGGGACGGTCCTCGTGCTCGACGGCGGCTCCGCGGTGCGGCTCACCGGCGTCTCGCCGCAGGCGGCCGACGGCGACCGGGTCGGCCTGGGCGACATGATCGGCGTCGTGACGGGGGAGCCGGGGGACGAGGGTGGCCACCGCATCGTCTCCGTCCACCACGTCCGCGACCCGCGCCTCGTGCCGCCCACCCACGTCCGGCCGTCGCAGGCGCGCGCCTGGCGCGACATCTGTCCCGATCCCGCGCCTCTGCTCGGGCGCGCCCCTTCGCCGCTCGAGGCGGATGAGGCGGCCGACCTCGCGGTCCGTCGCGATGCCGCGTTCGCGCGAGTCCAGGAGCACTACTACGCCGCACCTCCGCAGATCGAGCGCGGCTGGCGGCACCATCTGATCGACACGGACGGTCGCGGCTACCTCGACATGGTGAACAACGTCGCGATCCTGGGGCACGGCGAGCCTCGGCTCGCGGACGCCATCGACGCCCAGATGCGGCGCCTCAACACCAACTCGCGCTTCCACTACGCGGCCGTGGTCGAGCTCTCGGAACGGCTCGCGGCGCTCGCCCCGGACGGCCTCGACACGGTGATGCTCGTCAACTCGGGCTCCGAGGCCGTGGACCTCGCGCTTCGCCTGGTCCAGGCGGTCACCGGCCGGGGCGACATCCTCGCGCTCACCGAGGCGTATCACGGGTGGACCGTCGGCGCCGATGCGGTGTCGACCTCGCTCGGCGACAACCCGAGGGCTCTCGAGACCCGGCCCGCGTGGGTGCATCTGCTCGACGCGCCCAACACGTACCGCGGGACGCATCGCGGACCCGACGCGCCGCGCTACCTCACCGACGTGCTCGCGCGTCTCGAGGAGATGGACGGTGCGGGGGTTGCGCTCGCGGGCTTCATCGCCGAGCCCCTGTTCGGCAACGGGGGAGGGATCGCGCTCCCCGACGGCTATCTGGCCGCGGTGTGGGAAGCCGTGAGGGCGCGTGGCGGCCTCTGCATCTCCGACGAGGTGCAGGTGAGCTACGGGCGGCTGGGCGAGCACTTCTGGGGCTTCGAGCAGCAGGGCGTGGTGCCCGACGTCATCACGGTCGCGAAGGCGATGGGCAACGGCCACCCGCTCGGCGCGGTCATCACCACGCGGGAGCTCGCCGAGGCCTTCGCCGTCGAAGGTTCTTTCTTCTCCTCGGCGGGCGGGAGCCCCGTGAGCTGCGTGGTGGGGACGACTGTGCTCGACGTGCTCGAGGCGGACGGCCTCCAGGAGAACGCACGCGTCGTCGGCGGCCTCCTCGC
The DNA here is from genome assembly GCF_002090115.1 of Demequina sp. NBRC 110054. NCBI lineage: Bacteria > Bacillati > Actinomycetota > Actinomycetes > Micrococcales > Demequinaceae > Demequina > Demequina sp. NBRC 110054. Next base: position 395,145 of record NZ_BBRK01000006.1, on the reverse strand, counting down.
CGACGGGCTGCGATCGCTCGCGAGCGCGCACCCCACACTCGGCGCGATCCACGGGATGGGGCTCTACCTGGGTGTCGAGGTGATCGCGGGCGGTCCCGACGCCCCCGATGCGACGGCCGCCCGCGAGATCTGCGAGGCGCTTCTCGATGAGGGCGTGATCGTGCAGCCCACCGGTGACCACAAGAACGTCCTGAAGATCAAGCCGCCGATGACGATCGATGCGCCCGCGGTGGAGAGGTTCCTTGCGGCGCTCGACCGCGTGCTCACGTGGCGGGAGTCGCGCGCGCAACTGTGAGCCGGGAGCCGCCAGGGCCGACTGTCGCCCCGGCGCCTACTCGCAGACGACCCCGTCGCCGTCGCGATCGGTGTACCACTCGTACTCGGGGTCCTTGCCCTCGTAGTACGGGCCGTAGCCCGAGGGCAGGTCCTTGCAGTACGGGTATCGCTCGTCGACGTCGTCGTCCGCCGCGGTGGTCTTCTCCGCCGCCGGCGCCTTCGTCTCCTCGATGGGCTCGCTCTGGCCGCCGAGGTTCTTCGCGACGACGGGCTGGTCGCCCGGTCCGGGCAGCGGATGGTCGGGGCACGTGTCGAGCACGCGCAGCATCGCGTCCTGCTCCGCCTGAGTCACCCACACGCCGTACTTCGCCTTCACGGCGATCTGCCGGGCCACGTACTCGCACCGGTACGACTTGTGCGACGGCAGCCAGGTCGCGGCGTCGCCGTCGCCCTTCTGGCGGTTGGCGCCGGCGTCGACCGGCTCGAGGTTGAGCGGGTCGTTCGCGAAGGCGACGCGCTTGGCGAAGCCCCACTTCTGCGCGCCCTTCTGCCAGGCGTCGGACAGCGCGACCATGTGGTCGATGTCGACCTCGCTCGCGCCGCCGTACTCGAAGACGATCTCGGCGCCGGTGTAGGGGTCGTCGAGCGTGCCCGACAGCACCTTGCACGAGCCGGACATCGCCGTGTCGGTCAGCCGCAGCTGGAGCATGTCGTTGCGCGTGTCGCAGCCGTTCGAGTCCACGTCGATCCAGCCGCTGCCGAACTGGTCGCGCGAGTAGCCGGTCTTCGCCGCGCGCCCCTTGACGGTGAGCTCGAGTGCAGCCTCCTCGGCCGTGCCGAACTCGGGCTCCTCGGACTCGGCAGCAGCCGCGGCCGACGGCTCCGGGGAGGACGCCGGAGTGGACGATGCGGTCGCCGAGGGGGAAGGGGAGGCTGCCGTCTCACTCGGGGTCGGGGAGGCGGACGCGGTGACCGAGGCGGAAGGCGAGGGCGAAGCGTCGGCGACCGTCGCATCGTCCGTGTCGCCCGGAAGGCTGCTGGCCGCGAAGACGAGCACCGCGGTGAGGCCCGCGACGATCAGCTTCGTCACGGGGGAGACGCCTTTGCGCAGGAGCAGCAGGACGACGCCGGGGATGACGCACATCAGGAAGCCGAGGATGATCATCGGCCAGCTCAGCCACCACGGGTTCGCGGATCGTGCGGCCATCATGCGGTCCAAGTGGTCGGCGCGGGCGCGCCGGCATCGTTGCTCATGCTCATCCCCTCAGCGGTCTCAGCGGCGGGAATGATTCTAGGCGGGGAAAGAGGAAAGCCCCGACGCCTTGCGGCGCCGGGGCATCATTCCTCCATGCGAGCGGGTGACGGGAATCGAACCCGCACCATCAGTTTGGAAGACTGAGGCTCTACCATTGAGCTACACCCGCACTGCCTTGTCGTAGCCGTCCCATGTCCGGCCGCGACCTCAGCGCGTACTAGAGTAGCGGAGCCTGGCGGGTGCTGGGTAGTCCCGCGCGCAGCGCGGACGGGGTGTGGCGCAGCTTGGTAGCGCATCTGCTTTGGGAGCAGAGGGCCGCAGGTTCAAATCCTGTCACCCCGACTTTCGGCGGATGTACCCGCTTCAGGCGGTGTCGCCGGCCACGCCTCCGTGTGGCTGCCGGCGCATGGGCAAGGTTCCGGCAGACTGACGCCATGATCGCGCCCCTCCCCGAGATCGACGTCGTCGCCCTGACCTGCGGGCGGGTGCGGGTCAGGCCCAAGAACATCCGCGGCACGGGCACCCCGATGCTGTGGTGGACGCTCACGGCGCGCGCGTGGTCGCGCTGGCTCCCGGTGCACGCCTTCCTCGTGCGACATCCGCAGGGCGCCCTGCTGTTCGACACGGGTCAGTCGCCCGAGTCGCTCGGGCAGGGCTACTACCCGGGAGGTCTCGTCGGCTGGGTGTTCCGTCGGCAGGCCGAGTTCCAGGTCGCGGCCGAGCATGGTCTGGCGGCCCAGCTGGAGGCGGCGGGATCGTCGATCGCCGATGTGGACCTCGCGGCCGTCTCGCACCTGCATCAGGATCACGCGGGCAACGTCGCGCTGCTCGGCGAGACCTCTGTGCTGCTGTCACGTGCCGAGCACGACCTCCTGTCGGAGAAGGACCCGTCGCTCCACGGCGTGCTTGCCGACCACGTCGGCGCCGCGAACTATCGGCCCGTGGACTTCACGCCGTCGGCCGACCCCGCTCTCGCGGTCTTCGAGGGTGCGCACGACGTGTTCGGCGACGGCGCACTCGTCCTCGTCCCCACGCCGGGCCACACGCCGGGGTCGATGAGCCTGCTCGTGAGGCGCGCGAACGCGGCGCCGCTGCTGCTCGTCGGCGACCTCACCTACGACCCCGCGCTGCTCGAGGAGGGCATCGTCCCGGATGTCGGCGACCGGAGCGCCCAGCGGGATTCGTCCCGCCGCGTCCGCGAGCTGAGCGAGGCGCTGCCAGGACTGATCGTGCTGGCCGCCCACGACCCCGAGGCCCAGGCGCTGCTCGCCTAGCCGTAGAACGGCGCTCCGCCGCCGATCCTCACCGCCGTGTAGAACGTGGACGCGCCGACGTCGCACGCGGCGGCCTCCGCCGCCGGCAGGGTGGGGCAGATCGCGAGCATGTTGTCCCGGAAGTCCTTGTCGAGCTGCGCGCGCGAGGCGTCCAGGGGCGACAGCCCCGCGTTGCCGAGCTGCGCGTAGCCGTAGTCGTGCAGCACGCACGCGAGGAAGAACGTGTCGCTGAGGTCGTCGAGGCTGCCGAGGAGCCCCTCGATCTCCGAGGGGACGCTGCAGCCGTCGGAGGCGAGGATCATCGCCTCTGTCGGAGCGGCGTCCATCGCGGCGAACACGTCCGCGATCGCGCCGGCGTCGGCGGCCGCGGGCACGGGCTCGGGCAGGGCGACCAGTCCCGAGGACTTGACTCGCCAGCCGCTGAGGAGCGTCACCTTCACGCCGGTGATCGCGAGGCCGTAGCCGGCCTCGAGCGTGAACGACGAGGGGCCCCGATCGCAGCTCGAGGTCTGCGTCACGTTCGGCCCCGACTCGACCACGAGCGTGGTGACCACGGTGCAGCGGGACGCCTCGGACAGGTCCAGCACGACCTCGGCCCCCCAACCGTCGCGGGTGGCCGTGAAGCCGACGGAGTCGCCCCGCACGGAGACGCTGCCGGTGACTGATGCCGCGGGTGTCGCGGCCGCGGAGGCCGACGGAGCGGCGGCGATCGCCATCGCGAGGGTCAGCGCCAGGGCGAGCGCGGCCGCGAGTGGGCGCGGCAGGGCAAAGGCGGAGCGGGACATCGTTGTCTCCTTCGGGGCAAGGATCGCGGGAGGGGTCTCCCTCGTGCAATGTACGTCCGCCCTGGAAGGTCCGCTCGTCAGTGGCACGAGGTGCCGACAGGGGTGCGCGCGGGTGGGCTGAGGGCAGCGGGTCCGCCGGGCACCCTGCCCGGACGCGACGATGCCCGGACCGAGGCGGCCCGGGCATCGTCCCTGGAGAGGTGAGCGGGGGATCAGGGAACCGTGTGCCCCGCGGTCCGGAACATCTCGTACCACTCGGCGCGCGACAGGTGGACGTCCGCGCCCTGCGCCGCGGCCGTCACGCGCGCCGGCGTCGTCGTGCCGAGCACGACCTGCATCGTCGCGGGGATGCGCGTGAGCCACGCGACCGCGATGGCCTCGGCGGGCACCTCGTACTTCCACGCGAGCTTGTCGATGACCTCGTTCAGCTCCTTGTAGTCGGGGTTGCCGAGGAACGGGCCGTTGAAGAAGCGCGCCTGGAACGGCGACCACGCCTGGATCGCCATGTCGTTGATGCGCGCGTAGTCGACCATGCCGTTGTCGCGGTCGATCGACTGGTCCAGGTCCGCCATGTTCGCCGCGATGCCGCTCGCGATCGCCGGAGCGTGCGTGACCGACATCTGGATCTGGTTCGCGACGAGCGGCTGCGTGACCGACGTCTTGAGCAGGTCGATCTGGCCGGGCGTGTGGTTCGAGACGCCGAAGTGGCGCACCTTGCCGGCGTGGTGCAGCTCGTCGAACGCGCGCGCGACCTCGTCGGGCTCCATGAGCGCGTCGGGGCGGTGCAGCAGCAGGATGTCGAGGTAGTCGGTGCCGAGCGCCTCGAGCGACGACTCGACCGACGACACGATGTGCTCATACGAGAAGTCGAAGTACGGTCCGGGGTTGCGGATGCCGCACTTGGACTGGATCGTGACGGCCTCGCGCTCGGACGGGCTCAGGCTCAGCGCCTCCGCGAAGCGGCGCTCGCAGCCGTGGTACGGCGGGCCGTACAGGTCCGCGTGGTCGAAGAAGTCGATGCCGGCGTCGCGCGCCGCGCCGACGAGCGTCCTGATCTCGTCGTCCGACTTCTCGACGATGCGCATCAGCCCCAGCACGACGGCCGGAGCCGTGATCTCGGTGCCGGGCATGGTGAACGTCTTCATGGGAGTCCTTCCAGGTGTCCTTCCCCGGCGGCGTCGCCGGGGCACGCCTTCCACCCTAGGCCCGCGGGACGGGGGACGCGGACGATGCGGGGTGGGGGCCGGGGAGGGGGTGTGGACGATGCGGGGGTCGCGCTGGCGGGCCGCCCGGTCACACGAGGAGGACGACGAGCGCGCCGGTCGCCGCGAGTCCCACGACGCCGAGCGGCACTCCCACGCGCACCATGTCCATCGTCGTCACCTTCCCGGTCGAGTAGGCGAGCGAGTTTGGCGGCGTGGACACCGGCAGCGCCATCGCGAGCGAGCACGCGAACGTCGTCATGAGGAGCGCCGGCAGAGCGCCTCCGACGTCGGCGAGCGCGGGCAGCGACGCACCCATCGCGGCGACGAGGGGAAGCAGCAGCGCGGCGGTCGCGGTGTTCGAGATGACCGTGCTCATGACCCAGGCGACGAGCCCGACGACGATCACGACCGCGACGCCTGACATCGACTCGAAGGGCACCATGTCGACGAGCGCGGCGCTGAGCCCCGTGTCGAACATCGCGTTGCCGAGGACCACGCCGCCCGCGACGAGCCACAGCACCTCCCAGTTGAGCTCGCGCAGGTCCACCGCCGTCATCACGCCGGTCACGAGCAGCACCGCGATGGGGAGGATCGCGACGACCGAGGCGGTGACCCCGTGCCAGCCGCTCGAGAGCCACAGCAGCACCGTGATCGCGAACGTCGCGTAGACCACGTAGGCCCTGGGCGAGCGCTCCCACGCGGAGTCGATGCGGAGCGCGACGTGGGTGGTCCCCGACCGGAACCTCCAGCCCAGCATCGCCCACGCGATCGCGAGCATGAGGATGACGAACGGGACCGCGAACAGCATCCAGCCGCCGAACGTGATCGGGTCGACGCCCACGCGGTTGCCCGGGCCGAGGTAGTTGACCGCGAGGGCGTTCGGGGGAGTGCCGATCGGCGTGCCGATGCCGCCGGTGTTCGCGCCCACGGGGATGGCGAGCACGAGCGCGCGGCGCGCGCTGTCGCCGGGCTCCATGCTCGCGATCACCGGAGCGGAGACGGCGAGCATCATGGCCGCGGTCGCGGTGTTCGACATGAACATCGAGAACAGCGCAGTGATCGCCATGAGCGCGAGCACGACCATCGGGGTGCGGGTGCCGAAGGGCCTCAGGATGATCCGCGCGAGGTTGCGGTCGAGCTTGTACTTCGTGGCGGACGCGGCGAGGAAGAAGCCGCCGAGGAAGAGGATGATCACCGGGTCGGCGAAGCCCGCGAGGATGTCGACGTAGCCGAGGATCTCCCCATCGCCATCCGCGACCGCCCACCATCGGGGGGTCTCGTCGGAGATGAGCATGAGCTGCGCGGCGATGACCGTGATCGAGGTCGCGTAGATCGGGAACGGCTCGAGCACCCACGCGAGCACCGCGAACACGAAGATCGCGAGGAGGCGATGCTGGACCTCGTCGAGTCCTCCGATCGCCGGCAGGAGGAGGATCGCGAGCGGGACCACGGCGACGACGGCCACGCGCCACCATCGCCGGAGGAAGCCCTTCCGTGCCATCGTCCGTCGCCCCTCGTCGAGCCCGTTCTCCCCTGGGCACCAGTCCTATCGGAACTTCGGGGTCGTCGCACCTTCTTCGGCCGCCGGGCCGTCCCGTCGGTCCGCAGGGTGGGCCGGGCTGCCCGCGCATCGTCCCTGAAAAGGGGGCCATCGCGCGCCGGCTATTGACATTAGCCAAATGGCTACGCACCATAGCCACATGAACGAGAACGACGTCCCCACCCAGTACCTCGACCGTCCCGGCGGTCGGATCGCCTTCGACGTGCGCGGCTCCGGCCCGCTCGTCGTCCTCGCCTCCGGCATGGGAGAGCTGCGGCGCACCTACCGCTTCCTTGCCCCCGCGCTCGCGAACGCCGGCTTCACCGTCGCGACCACGGACCTGCGCGGCCACGGCGACAGCGACGCGACCTTCGACGCCTACGGCGACGAGCCCACCGCGGACGACCTGACCGCGCTCGTCGAGCACCTCGGCGGGCCCGCAGTCCTCGTCGGCAACTCGATGTCCGCGGGCTCCGCGGTGATCGTCGCCGCGCGTCGTCCCGACCTCGTGTCCGGTCTCGCGCTCCTCGGTCCGTTCGTGCGCGAGCAGCCGGGTGGCGCGGCGAGCCGCCTCTTCTTCCGCGCGCTCATGGCGCGCCCGTGGGCCGTGCCCGTGTGGAAGGCATACCTCCCGTCGCTGTACGCGGGGCAGAAGCCCTCCGACTTCGCCGAGCACCGACGCTTCGTGGTCGAGGCGCTCCGCAAGCCCGGCCACGCGGCCGCCCTCGTGGCCACGACCCGCACGAGCCACGCACTGTCCGAGTCGCTGCTCGGCGACGTCGCGGCACCGACTCTCGTCGTGATGGGGGACAAGGACCCCGACTTCCCGGACCCGCGGGCCGAGGCCGAGTGGATCGCCGAGGCGCTGCGCGGTGAGGTGGTCATGGTCGCCGACGCCGGCCACTACCCTCAGGCACAGCAGTCGGAGGTCACGCTCGACGCCGTGGCCTCGTTCGCGAGGAAGGTGAGTGACGATGCCGCGCGCGGGTCTTGATCGCACAGTGGTCGTCGACGCCGCGGTCGAGGCGGTCGACGAGCTGGGCGCCGAGGCGCTCACGCTCGCGCTGCTCGCCGCAAGGCTCGGCGTCAAGGCTCCCTCGCTGTACAAGCATGTGGGCGGCCTGGGAGACCTGCGCGCGGCGGTGGCCGTCGAGTCGAAGCGCGAGCTCGCGGCGGCCCTCGAGCGCGCCGCGGTCGGTCACGGGGGAGAGGACGCCGTCGTCGCGATCGCCGGCGCGTACCGCGCGTGGGCCAAGGTTCATCCGGGGCGCTATCCGATGACGATCGTCGCCGAGCGCTCGGACGACCCCGAGGACGTCGAGGCATCGACGCGGCTCTATGCGGTGGTCGCCGCGGCGCTGCGCTCGCTGCGCCTCGAGGGGGCGGGCGAGGTCGACGCGATCCGCGCGCTGCGCGCCGCGCTGCACGGCTTCGTCGGGCTCGAGACCGCCGGAGGCTTCGGGCTCCCTGACGATGTGGACCGCAGCTACGCGCTCATGGTCACGGATCTCGTGGCGGCGCTCGAGGCCCGGGCCCAGAACGACGAAACGCCCGCCGGCTGAGAGCCGGCGGGCGCCCGAGAGGCTGCGAGTCGCGCCCTAGTTGATCGCCTCGGTGGCGGCGCGCTCGATCGCGAGGCCCGCGCGGTATTGCGCGAGCCAGGCGTCGTAGCCGGCCACGTCGGCGGCGTCGGGGGCGACCGTGTCGAGCGTCGCGCCCGCGAACACCGAGTCGTTCAGGTACTCGCCCAGGCCGGTGTCGCCACCCTTGCGCAGGTACTCGGCGAGGACGGCGATGCCCCACGCGCCGCCCTCGGAGGCGGTGTCGCCGACCGAGACGGGCGCGTTGATGGCCGCGGCGAGCAGGCGCTGCGCGACGCCCGCGGTGCGGAACATGCCGCCGTGCGCGAACATCGAGTCGAGCTTCACGCCCTCCTCGTGCAGGACCTTCATGCCGAGGCTGAGCGTGCCGAAGGCGCCGTACAGCTGGGTGCGCATGAAGTTCGCAAGGTTCAGGCGGCTGCCCGGCGTGCGGACGAACAGCGGGCGGCCCTCGGCCATGCCGGTGATCGGCTCGCCCGACAGGTAGTTGTAGGCGAGCAGGCCGCCGCCGTCGGCCTCGCCCTCGAGCGCGGCCTTGAACAGCGCTCCGAACACCGCGTCCGAACCGCCCTCGACGCCCATGGCCGTGGCGAACTCGGTGAAGACCGACGCCCACGTGCCGAGCTCGCTCGCGCCGTTGTTGCAGTGCACCATCGCGACGAGGTCGCCGCCGGGGGTGGTGACGATGTCGAGCTCCTCGTGGACCGAGTCGAGCGAGTGCTCGAGCACGACCATCGCGAAGATCGAGGTGCCGGCAGAGATGTTGCCGGTGCGCGGGGCGACGGCGTTGGTCGCGACCATGCCGGTGCCCGCGTCGCCCTCGGGCGGCGCGACCGGAGCGCCTGCCTGGAGCTCGCCGGTCGGGTCGAGCAGCAGCGCGCCCTCGGAGGTCAGGGAGCCGGCGTCGGCGCCCGCGACGAGCGACTTGGGGAGCATCGCGGTGATGTCCATGCCGGGGCGACGCTCGGCGACGAGCTCCTTGAAGCGCGCGAGCATCGTCGCGTCGTAGTCGTGGGTCGTCGGGTCGATCGGGAACATGCCCGACGCGTCGCCCACGCCGAGCACCTTCTGGCCCGTGACCTTCCAGTGCACGTAGCCCGCGAGTGTCGTGAAGAAGTCGAGGTCCGCGACGTGCGGCTCCTCGTCGATGATCGCCTGGAAGACGTGCGAGGCGGACCAGCGCAGCGGGAAGTTGAAGCCCAGCTCCTCGGTCAGCGCGCCCGCGGCGGCCTCGGTGTTGGTGTTGCGCCACGTGCGGAACGGGGTGAGCAGGGTGCCCTCGGCGTCGAAGGCGAGGTAGCCGTGCATCATCGCGGAGAAGCCGAGCGCGCCCACCTGGGTCAGTGCGACGCCGTGCGTGCTCGCCACCTCGGACTTGAGCGCGGCGATGCTCGCCTGCAGGCCCGACCAGATCGCCTCCTCGGAGTAGGTCCACAGGCGGTCCACGAACTGGTTCTCCCACTCGTGGCTGCCGGTGGCCAGCACCTCGTGGTCCGGGCCGATCAGGCACGCCTTGATGCGCGTGGAGCCCAGCTCGATTCCGAGGGAGGTCTGTCCGGTGGTGATCGCGGTGGCCGCGTCGATGCTCATCGGTCTCTCATTTCCTTGTCCGTGGCCCGCGGCTCTGCGGGGCGTCCGATGTTAACGTTCGACAGCACTCTACGGGCTTTGGAGTGGGCCGCGAGCGTCGAAGGTCCCTCCAGCATCGTGCCAGAAGCGGGGCGCCGCGACCGGGTGGTGTGAAGCCTGCTCGAGCCCCGGTGGGACGAATAGTCATCGAACCGGTTTTTCGGCCGATAGGAACCCGTCCGATCCCTGCGCCGCGCATCCCCGCGCCCCTCACGGGTCGGCGCCACCCGGGAGCCGTGATCCCGCAGGAGCCGTGCCCGCGCAGAGCAGGGCTCGTGAATAACCGTGCTCGTGAACCACGTCCGTCCCGCCGACCCGCTGAGAGGAGCGAGATGCTCGCATCCGTCGTGCTGTCGCGCGTGCTGCTCGCGACCCTCGTCGCGCTCGTCCTGCTCGCGCTCGCGACCTCGCGCGCCACGGGCGCGGATGGCGACCCCGTCCTGTTGTCCTTCGAGGCCCTCGCGAGCGCGTCGAGCGGCGCGGGCGTCGACCGCGTGGTCGACGGGGATCCTGGCACCCGCTGGGAGAGCGACTGGGGCGTCGACCCGCAGTGGATCCAGGTGGACCTGGGCGCCGTCCATGCGCTCGACCGCGTGGTGCTCGACTGGGAGCTCGCGCGGGCGTCCGCCTACACGCTCGAGGTCTCCGACGACGGCGACGCGTGGACCGTGGCGCACACCGCGACCGAGGCGGACCCTCAGCTCGTCGGCTCCTCGCCGACCGTCTACCGCGCGACCATCGACGTCGCGAGCCACTCGGCCCGCTACGTGCGGGTCGTGGGCACCGCGCGGACCACCGGTTACGGCTACTCCCTCTACGCCTTCGACGTCTACGGCACCGCGACCCCCGAGTGGGAGGACCTCGCGTTCGTCGACGCGACCGCATCGTCCTCGCGAGGCTCCAACGACCCTGCCCGGGCAATCGACGGCGACGGCGCGACCCGGTGGGAGTCGGTGCATGGCGACGACGCCCAGTACCTCCAGGTGGATCTCGGGGGCGTCGCGACCGTGTGCGAGGTGGTGATCGACTGGGAGGCCGCGATGGCGAGCGACTACGACGTCGAGGCGTCGCTCGACGGGGCCGCCTGGACGACGGTGGCCGAGGCACGGTCGCAGTCCATCGCGGGAGAGCACATCGTCGCCTTCACGGCTCCCACGACCGCGCGGTACATCCGCGTGACCGGGCTGGGCCGCACCACGAGCTACGGCTACTCGATATGGGAGGTCACGGCGTCGGGCTACGGCTTCGTCGCGGCCCAGACGTTCGGGGCGGACTCGGGCGACGACACGGACGATGCGGCCGCGCCCGGGGCCTCATCCTCGCCGGATTCGACGCCCTCCTCCGCGCCTTCCTCCGGCGAGCAGGACGATGCGGCGGCTCCCGAGCTCGCGGCGACCGGGCCCTCGGAGGCCTGGGGAGCGACGTCCGCCGTCTCGCTGATCGTGTGCGGCGCGGTGCTGATCGCGGTCGCGCGGCGGCCTAGCCGAGCGTGAGCGAGGCCACGAGGGCCACGACTGCCACAAGCGGAAGGGTGCCCTGCGTGGCCGCGGCCCGCGCGTAGGCGCGTGACCTCGTGACCAGGACGATCGCCGCGGCCAGCATCGATCCGGTGCCGGCGAGGACCAGCGCCACCCCCGCATCGTCCATGTCCGACAGCATCAGGACGATGCCGACGACGGTGACGATCGCGAGGAACAGGTTGTAGAAGCCCTGGTTGTAGGCGAGCTCGCGGGTCTGCTGCGCCTCCTCGGCGGAGGTGCCGAACACCTTGCGTGCGCGCGGGCCGGTCCACGCGATCGACTCGAGGAAGAAGATGTAGACATGCAGCAGCGCCGCGAGTGCGGCGGTCACCAGGGCGAGAGCGGTCACGGCTGTGGTCCTTCGTGTGGCGTCGGGCGGCCGGGTGGCCACGACCATGGAAGGCAGCGGAGGCCGGGAACATTCCCGCGCTGCGCGCGAGAGCCCGGGGTCAGACCGCGTCGCCGACGCTGATGGCCTCGGCCTCGACCTCGAGCGGCTCGGGAGCGTGGCCGTCGACGCGGGCGAGCGTCGAGCGGCCCGACAGGATCACGACCGAGGCGCCCAGCACCGCGACGGCGGCGACCGCGTAGGCCAGCCAGTCGCCCGCGAGCGCGGCGAGCCACGCGGCGAGCGGGGGAGCGGCCGCCCCGCCGAGGAAGCGCACCGACGAGTACGAGGACGAGGCGACGGACCTCGGGAGATCGGTCACCTCCATCACGGACTCGGTGAAGACCGTGTTGAGGACGCCCAGCAGGAGGCCTCCCACCACGACGATCACCACGAGCGCCGCGGCGCTCGCGACCACGAGGGCGCCCACGGCGAGGTCGAGCGCGAGGAGCGCGAGCGTCGTGGACAGCACGAGCGTCCGCGGGAAGCGCGCCGTGAGCCGCGGGGCGACCAGGACCGAGGTGATCGCGAGGCCGACGCCCCAGCCGAAGAACGTGAGGCCGAGCCCGATCTCGCCGAAGCCGAGCGGGAACGGCGAGTACGCGAGGAGCGTGAAGAAGCCGATGTTGTAGAGCACGGCTGCGATCGCGAGCAGCCTCAGCCCGGGGTGCGCCAGGGCCTTGAAGGGTGCCGACAGCGGGACGCGCACGCGCGGCGCGCCGTCGCCCTTGAGGAGCACGGCGAGCGCGAGGAAGCCGATCGCCATGAGCGCGGCCGTGCCGAAGAAGGGAGCGCGCCAGCTGACGGAGCCGAGGGCGCCGCCCAGGAGCGGGCCGATCGCGATGCCGAGGCCGAGCGCGGCCTCGTACAGGATGATCGCGTTCGCCGCGCCGCCGGATGCGGCCCCCACGATTGTCGCGAGCGCGGTGGAGATGAAGAGCGCGTTCCCGAGGCCCCAGCCGGCACGCAGGCCGATGATCTGGTCGACCGTGCCGGACGCGCCAGCGAGGGCGGCGAACAGGATCACGAGCGCGAGCCCGCTGAGGAGCGTCGCGCGGGCGCCGATCCGTCCCGACACCCAGCTCGTGAACAGCATCGCGATGCCGGTGACGAGCAGATAGCTCGTGAACAGCAGCTCGGCCTGGGTCGGGGTCGCGTCCAGCTGCTCGCTGATGGCGGGCAGGATCGGGTCGACGAGGCCGATCCCCATGAAGGCGATGACGCTCGCGAAGGCGACGGCCCAGACGGCCTTGGGCTGATGAAGGATGCTGCCTTCCGGGGCGGCGTGGGTCAACGGGGGCTCCTGTCGATCGAGGCGAGGATCTCGACGGTGCGGGCCAGCGCGGCCCAGTCGTCGTCTGAGGGCTCGCCGAGCATGGGGGACAGCGCGTCGGACAGGTCCCGACGCCATGAGTCGACCGACGCGCGGCCGGCCGGGGTGAGGGAGACGCGGATCGCGCGGCCGTCCTCGGGGTCGGGGGAACGGACGACGAGCCCCTCGCCCTCGAGCGCCGCGACGGCCTGGGTGACGGCCGGCTGGGCGAGGCGCAGCTCGGTCGCGATCTCGCCGACGCGGTGGTCGCCGTCGCGGGCCAGGAGTGCGAGGAGGGTGCGGTGGGACGACGGGACGATGCTGCCCGTCGCCGCTCCGGCGATCCGCGTGACGCGGTGGGCCTGGGCGAGCAGCTCCTCGAGGGTGGTCCTGCGAGTGTCTTCGATCACCCATTTATATAAGCAAGATATGTACAAGTTGACAAGTGGCCATTTACCGATGACGTTCGAGCACCGCCTGCGAGGATGAGCGCATGCCCGCCTCGTCCCTGCGCCGCGCGGTCCTCGCGGTCGCGCTCATCAACCTCGGCTACGCCGTCATCGAGTTCACGGTGGCGAGGATCATCGGGTCGGTGTCCCTGACCGCCGACTCGATCGACTTCCTTGAGGACGCGATCCTCAACCTGCTGATCTTCTTCGCCGCCGCGTGGTCGGTGCAGAGGAGGGCGCGCATCGGGCATGTGCTCGCGCTCGTGATCCTGGTGCCCGCCGTCGCGACGGTCGTCACGGCGGTCGTCAAGATCCTCGATCCCACGCGTCCGGAGACCATCCCGCTCACAGTCACTGCGCTCGGCGCGCTGCTCGCGAACCTCGCCGCGGCGTCGATCCTCGTGCGCCACCGTCATCGTGGAGGGTCGCTCGCGCGCGCCGCGTGGCTCTCCGCGCGCAACGACGCGCTCGCGAACGTCGCCGTCATCGGCGCCGCGCTGGTCGCGCTGGTGTGGGTGTCGGGCTGGCCGGACATCGTCGTCGGGCTCGGCATCGGCGCGCTCAACGCGGATGCCGGGGTGAAGGTGTGGAGGGCCGCGTCGAAGGAGCGGCTCGAGGCCAAGCAGGCGGAGGCCTGAGCGGGAGCGGTGCCGGCCCGACCCCGGTCGCCGCGTTGCCCCGGCGTCGTGCGTGTCCCAGCCCCCGCATCGTCCCTGTCGCGACCCCCGCGTCGTCCCTGTCGCGACCCCCGCATCGTCCCGATCCCGGCATTCAGGTCCGCCCGCATCGTCCCGTGCGCGGCGTCTCCGCTCTCAGCCCAGCGCGAACGGTCGGCTCTCGATTGGGGCGATGCGCCCATCCCTTATAGGATTGCGGGGTTGCCCGTGCGCGGGCCCCGCCCGGCACCCGGGTCATTTCCCACCCACTCAGGAGTTTTTCTGTGACCAGCGCCCTCGAGAAGATCGACGACACGACCGTCAAGCTGACGGTCACCCTGACCGAGGAGGACCTCAAGCCCTCGCTCGACCACGCCTACACGCACGTGGGCGAGCAGGTGACCATCCCCGGCTTCCGCAAGGGCAAGGTCCCCCCGCGCATCCTCGAGCAGCGCGTCGGCAAGGGCGCCATCATCGAGCACGCCGTCAACGACGGCCTGCCCGGCTGGTACTCCGCCGCGGTCGAGGAGCAGGGCATCCGCCCCTTCGGCCAGCCCGAGGTCGAGATCACCAAGATCCCCGGCGCCGTCGAGGGCGACGAGGGTCTCGAGTTCATCGCGACCGTCGAGGTCCGCCCCGAGATCGAGCTCCCCGCGGCCGACTCGCTGACCGTCACCGTCGAGCCCATCGAGGTCTCCGACGAGGACGTCGCCGAGCGCCTCGACAACCTGCGCGAGCGCTTCGGCTCGCTCAAGGCCGTCGACCGCCCCGCCGCGGACCGCGACTTCGTCACGATCGACCTCGACGCCGTGGTCGACGGCAACGACGTCGACTCGGTCCAGGGCACCTCGTACCAGATCGGTGAGGGCAACATGCTCGAGGGCCTCGACGAGGCCGTCACCGGCCTGTCCGCCGGCGAGGAGACCACCTACGAGGGTCCGCTCGCCGCGGGTGACTTCGCCGGTCAGACCGCGACCATCACCGTGAAGGTCACCGCCGTCAAGGAGCGCGAGCTCCCCGAGGCCGACGACGACTTCGCGCAGCTCGCCTCCGAGTTCGACACGATCGAGGAGCTCAAGGCGGACCTGGTCGAGCAGACCAAGCGCATCAAGACCAACAACCAGGCCATGGAGGCCCGCGAGAAGCTGCTCGAGGTCCTCATGGAGGCCACCGGCGAGTTCTCCGTGCCGCAGAAGGTCATCGAGGCCGAGGTGCACCAGCACCTCGAGAACGAGAGCCGCCTCGAGGACGACGAGCACCGCGCCGAGGTCACCGAGGAGGCGCACACCGCGCTGCGCACGCAGATCCTCCTCGACACCCTGGCCGACGACCTGGACATCCAGGTCGAGCAGCAGGAGCTGCTCGACTACCTGCTGAACGCCTCGCGTCAGTACGGCATGGACCCGGGCCAGTTCATCCAGCAGATCGAGCAGGCCGGCCAGATCCCCGCGATCGTCGCCGAGGTCGCCCGCTCGAAGGCCACCGCCTTCGCGCTGCGCCGCGCCACCGTCGTCGACACCGCCGGTGCCGCCGTGGACCTGTCCGCGGTCATCGGTTCGCTCGAGGACGAGAACAAGGAGCCGGAGATCGACGTCGAGGCCGCCGCCGCGATGGTCGCCGAGGCTGCCGGTGAGGCCGACGAGAAGTAACCAGCTTCACGCACGGGGCCCCCGCTCTCCCTTGAGGAGGGCGGGGGCCCCGTGCTTTCTCGGGCCGCTCTTGCCTGGTGCCTGTTGCGTGCTGTGTCCCGTGTGTTGCAGGCTCCGGCGCTTTGCGCGTGCCGTGTCAGTCGACCGACAGCTTCACGCCGTAGTCGGACAGCTCCAGGGCGTACGACGCGTCGTCGGCGTCCCACGTGTAGGTCGACTCTCCGTCGCACCAGTCCGCCGGGTCATCGCCGCCGCATTCGTCCACGACGAAGCCGATGCCGGCCACGACCGCGAGGGTTGCGAAGACCGCGACGATCAGTGCGGTCACGGTGATGACGTAGCCGACGATGAGGCCCGCGAGGCTCATGCCGTCGTTGTCCGCCTCGCCACGGCGGGCCGCGGAGCGGCCCAGGTGTCCGAAGACGATTCCCGCGATCGCGGTGATGCCGGTGATGATCCCGAGCAGGCTCATGACGAGCGACAGGGTGCCCATCCAGTTCTTCTCGGTGCCCGGGCGGGGGCCCACCGGCTGGGCGTAGGGCTGCTGGGCCGGGTAGGGCTGCTGGGCCGGGTAGGGCTGGGGCTGCTGCGCGTACGGCTGCTGGGCGTACTGGGGCTGCGCGTACTGCTGGCCGGGCTGCTGCTGCGCATAGGGCTGGTCCGGCTGCGGCGGGGGAGTCTGACCCGCCCCTGCGTCCTCCGGCCTGTTCGCGAACGGGTCCTCTGGCGTCGTGGACATGATCCCCTCCTCGAGGTCTGGTGCGTCCTGAAAACGACGCTACTCAGGGTGAGGAGGTGCCGCATCGTCCCTGTGGCCGAATCCGACGCCGCCGGGATCGGGGATGGCCCCGAAGGGGGCTCAGTCGAGCTCGGGGTGCAGGATCAGCTGGACCGCCGCAGATCCGAACAGCCACGCGAAGCCAGCGACGATGACGGAGCCGAGGACGATCGCCACGTAGCCCATCCACGCGTGGCGGGCCTCTCCGCGCCGCGCGGCGCGCACCCCCAGGACCCCGACCACCACCGAGCTGAGCGCCATCGGCGGGGCCACAAGAATGATCATGACGCCCGGCACCGTGGCGAGTGCGAGGATGAATGCGAGGATGTTCAGCCAGGTCGCGTCGTCCTTGGCTCCGGCACGGCTCGCGGCGGCGCTGGGCGTCGCTACAGGGAGCCAGGCAGGCGCGGCGGCCGGCTCCGGCTCGGAAACGGACTCGTGCGTGGACACGTCGACAGCCATGATGTTCCCCCTGATCACTCGGCGAGGACCGCCCCCCAGCGGCCGTGGCTCGACCCTATCGCACCCGGCATGCAGTGTCGTTGAGCCTTTCACCCCGTAGCGAAACGAGGCGGTTTCCGGCATGAGATGCCGGTGCGCGCCGTTAGGTTTGACGCAAGACCTGAGAAGGAAGGATCGGCGTGAACGAGATCACGGCACGTTCCGACGGCCCCGGGATGGGTCTCAATGACTCCATCTTCAACCGGCTGCTGCGGGAGCGGATCATCTGGCTGGGCGACGAGGTGCGCGACGACAACTCGAACGCCATCTGCGCGCAGATGATGCTCCTGGCCGCGGAGGACCCCGACAAGGACATCTACCTGTACATCAACAGCCCCGGTGGATCGATCACCGCGGGCATGGCGATCTACGACACCATGCAGTACATCAAGCCCGACGTCGCCACCGTGGCGATGGGCATGGCCGCGTCGATGGGGCAGTTCCTGCTCTCGTCCGGCGCGCCCGGCAAGCGCTACGCGACGCCCCACGCCCGCGTCATGATGCACCAGCCCTCGGGCGGCATCTACGGCACGGCGACGGACATCCGCATCAACGCCGAGCTGATCATGCACATGAAGAAGACGCTCGCGTCGCTGACGGCGGAGCAGACGGGCAAGACGCTCGAGCAGATCACCAAGGACGCGGACCGCGACCGCTGGTTCACCGCGGAGCAGGCGCTCGAGTACGGCTTCGTCGACAAGGTCATCAAGCACGCCGCTGAGGCGGGCGACTCTTCCCAGGGAGGCAAGGCGTGAGCAGCTCCGAATACCAGGCGATCCAGGCCGCGGGACGCACCGCGGGCTCTCTGGGCAACGTGGCCGGCTTCGGCGGCGCGGCTCCGGCCGGCCCCGACTCGCGCTACATCCTGCCCCAGTTCGAGGAGCGGACGGCCTACGGCTTCAAGCGCCAGGACCCCTACGCCAAGCTGTTCGAGGACCGCATCGTGTTCCTCGGCGTCCAGATCGACGACGCGTCGGCGGACGATGTGATGGCGCAGCTCCTCGTGCTCGAGTCCCAGGACCCGGACCGCGACATCAAGATCTACATCAACTCTCCCGGTGGATCGCAGACCGCGCTCACCGCGATCTACGACACGATGCAGTACGTCAAGCCGCACATCCAGACGGTGTGCCTCGGCCAGGCCGCCTCCGCGGCCGCCGTGCTGCTCGCCGCGGGTCAGCCCGGTCAGCGTCTCGCGCTGCCGAACGCGCGCGTCATGATCCACCAGCCGCGCATTGAGGGCGGCTCGCGTGCGCAGGCCTCGGACATCGAGATCTACGCCGAGGAGATCCTGCGGATGCGCGAGTGGCTCGAGAACACCCTCGCGCTGCACTCGGGTCAGACGCCCGAGAAGGTGCGCGAGGACATCGAGCGCGACACGTTCCTCTCCGCGCAGGAGTCCAAGGAGTACGGACTCGTCGACGAGGTGCTGGAGTCGCGCAAGTCACAGGCGCTCGCAGCCAAGGCCTGATCGCCGATAGGACATACGAGAAGAGGACCCCGGGGCCATCCGTCTCGGGGTCCTTCTCGTGTATCCACGCCTTTCGGGGCGTCCGCCGCGTGCGGGCGGCGCGTCGAGAGGCCACGTGTCAGACCGTCTAGGTAGCCTGGAGACAGACTGGACGGTTGGAAGGAGACCGCATGTCCCGCCCCACGGACACCGGCGATCTGCTGAAGTGCACCTTCTGCGGCAAGACGCAGAAGCAGGTGCGCAAGCTGATCGCGGGACCCTCCGTCTACATCTGCGACGAGTGCATCGGCCTGTGCAACGAGATCCTCGAGGAGGAGTTCGCCGAGCAGGTCGAGGCGGAGCTCACCGAGCTCCCGCGCCCTCGCGAGATCTACGACTTCCTCGAGCAGTACATCGTGGGTCAGACGCAGGCCAAGAGGGCGCTTTCGGTCGCGGTCTACAACCACTACAAGCGCGTGCGCGCCGCGGATGCGAAGCCCAAGAGCGACGAGGACGCGGTGGACATCGCGAAGTCCAACGTGCTCTTCATCGGCCCCACCGGAACCGGCAAGACGTACCTCGCGCAGACTCTCGCGCGCATGCTCAACGTGCCGTTCGCGATCGCAGACGCCACCGCGCTGACCGAGGCCGGCTACGTGGGTGAGGACGTCGAGAACATCCTCCTCAAGCTTCTCCAGGCCGCCGACTACGACGTCGACAAGGCGCAGCGCGGCATCATCTACATCGACGAGATCGACAAGGTCGCGCGCAAGGCGGAGAACCCGTCCATCACTCGCGACGTGTCGGGCGAGGGCGTGCAGCAGGCGCTGCTGAAGATCCTCGAGGGCTCCGTGGCGTCGGTGCCGCCGCAGGGCGGGCGCAAGCACCCGCACCAGGAGTTCATCCAGATCGACACCACGAA
The DNA here is from genome assembly GCF_002090115.1 of Demequina sp. NBRC 110054. Taxonomy (NCBI): domain Bacteria; kingdom Bacillati; phylum Actinomycetota; class Actinomycetes; order Micrococcales; family Demequinaceae; genus Demequina; species Demequina sp. NBRC 110054. The sequence continues at coordinate 375,955 of NZ_BBRK01000006.1, read as the reverse complement.
CGTGCTGTTCATCCTGGGAGGCGCGTTCGCGGGCCTTGAGGAGATCATCTCGTCGCGCGTGGGTCGCAAGGGCATCGGCTTCGGCGCGACGCTGAAGGAGGCCGACAACACGGACCTCTTCTCCGCGGTGACGCCGACCGACCTGCACAAGTTCGGCCTTATCCCGGAGTTCATCGGCCGCATGCCGGTGATCGCCACGGTGTCGCCGCTTGATGTCGACGCGATGGTGAACATCCTCACGGAGCCCAAGAACGCGCTCGTGAAGCAGTACCAGCGAATGTTCCAGATCGACGGCGTCGAGCTCGAGTTCGAGGACGACGCGGTGCGTGCGATCGCCGAGCAGGCGCTCGACCGCGGAACCGGCGCTCGTGGCCTGCGCGCGATCATGGAGGAGGTCCTCCAGGAGACGATGTTCGAGGTCCCGGGCCGCGACGACATCGAGCGGGTCGTGGTGACCCGCGAGGTCGTGCTGGACCGCGTGGCCCCGGCCTTCCTCTCGCGCCCGGCGGCAGACGAGCACGAGGGAGCGGCGTAGCCTCCGCTGCGTAGCGGCTCCGGCGCTACTGCGTCGCCTCGCCGCTCCGCGGCCGCGCCACCGTGCCCTATCCGCTTGGCGCAGCCCGAGCGTCCCAGTGGACACTCATTGTCGTTTCGCGGGCTTGGCTGCGTGCCAGTGGACATTTCTGTACCGCGGCAGCCGTCACTCCGAGCTTCTGAGCGCCCCTGTGCACCGCTGACGTCCAACATCGCGTCGATTCCGCGCGCTGCAGCCGACATGGGTCGGCGTCCTCCACAGGCTCGCGGCCCGGAGGAAGCTGTCCACGGAGGACGCCGCCGCGCGTCCGGAGCCTATGCGGCGATGGTGGGCTCGACCCATGGAGTCACCGCATCCGCCTCCCCGGGTAGACCCGCGCATCGCGGAAGCACTGATCGACTCTCCGTCCAGCTTCTCGTTCGAAGAGCTCGCGGCGCTTTCGTCGCATCGCGCAGCTCGCACGGCGATCGTCACGGGCCACGCTGTCAGGCTGCTTCCGAACTCCTACGTCGGCGCGTGCCATGCGCAGTCTTTCGCGGCCCGTGCGTCCGCGACGCTCCGATGGCTCGGTGACGACGCGTTGCTGTCCGGAGCAGCGGCGCTGTTCGCTTGGGACGCCCTGGGGGAGGCACCCGACCGGATCGCGGTCGCTGTCGGGTCATCGCGTCGCCCGAGGGCCCCGGACTGGATTCGGGTGACCCGCACAGATGTCGGAATGCCTTCCGTGATGCGAAGGAGGCTCCGTGTGGTGCCGCTCGCGCACGCACTAGTTCTTGGCTACGCAGAGCTGCCGCGCGATGTCGCTGAGGACGCGATGTATCGAGCGGTGCAACAACGGCGCCTCTCACCCCAGACGTTGAAGGGGGCGCTCGAGGCGATGCCGCGGGTCGCGCGACGTCGGGAGATCGAACGGCTCGTGGACGCACTCTCGGCCGGCGCGCACAGTCACCTCGAACGTGTCGCGCTCATGGACGTCTTCAGGGGGCGGCCGTTCTCGGATCTGCTCCGGCAGCACACGCTCGTCGTCGAGGGCCGTCGTTGCGAGCTCGACATGTACGACGCCGCGACGCGAACCGCGATGGAGACTGACGGCGCGGCCTACCACGCAAATCCAGAGGCGCATCAGAGCGATGCTGAACGGGACGTCCTGGTGGCAACGCTCGGGATCCAGACCCTGCGGTTCACGTATCGCGACATCGTCGAGAGGCCTGACTGGTGTCAGGCGATGGCAGCGGCCGTGTTGCGTGTCCGTGCAACGCAACAGGGCCTCGGCCGACCGTGACTCGCCTGACTTCACTGAGTTGGGGCGCGGACGGCCGCGAGCGGTACGGAATGGTCCACTGGCTGACTTTGGTGGCGCGAAAACGACAATGAGTGTCCACTGGGGCGCTTTGGTGCGGATTGATGGCCGGAGTGCCGTGCGGGTCACGTTTGCGCGTCGATGAGGTCGTTCGAGTACGTCTGGTCCGGCTATGGACGTTCTGGTCGCGTGCGGTGGACTTCGTCGACGTGGGGACGATGCGCGGGGGAGGGACGATGCGCGGGGACGCGGGCCGTGGAGATGAGAAGGGGTCCGTGGAGACGAGAAAGGGCCCGGCGCGCATGCGCGCCGGGCCACCTCGCAAGCCGAGCGGCTTGCCGATGATCAGCGGGTCAGGACTCCGCCAGGACCGCGTTCTCCGTGCGGACCACCGTGGTGTCGGCGATCTCGTCGGTCGCGCCGTCCTCGGGCGCCTCGCCGTCCACGCCGGGCTCGAGCGCGGCCACCGAGTCGACGATCTGCATCGCGCGGACCTTGCCCGCCGACATCAGGTCGGCCTTCGCCGCACGCACCGCGGCGACCTGCGCCTCGGGCACGAGCACGTCGACCGACACGATCTCGGTGCGCTGCGCGACCTTCGCCTCGGACTTCACCTTGCGCAGCGCGGACAGCGCGGCACCAGCGGCAGGCAGGACGCCCGCATCCGCGGAAGCGCCAGCGGCGGCCGACAGGGGAGCGGCGACCGGCCACGCGGCGTGGTGCACCGAGCCCTCGCGGAACCACGACCACACCTCCTCGGTCGCGAACGGCAGCACCGGCGCGAACAGGCGCAGGAACGTCTCGAGCGCGAGGGTGAGCGCCGCCCGAGCGGAACCCGCCTCGGGCGAGCAGCCCGCCGAGGCGTCGATCGCCTCGCCCGGCGCCGCGCCGTCGTACGCACGCATCTTGACGAGCTCGAGGTAGTCGTCGCAGAACGTCCAGAAGAGCGTCTCTGCGACCTCGAGAGCCTTCGTGTGGTCGTACTTCTCGTACGCGGTGGTCGCCTGGTCGACGACGGACGCCAGCGCGGCGAGCATCGCCTTGTCGAGCGGCTCAGTGACGGGCAGCGCCATCACGTCGTTCGAGACCGCGACGCCGTCCTCGAGCGACGCGTTGGCGGCGGTCGCGATGCCGGTCGCGCCGAGGACGAACTTCGAGGCGTTGAGGATCTTCATCGCGAGGCGACGGCCGATCTTCATCTGGCCCTCGTCGAACGCCGCGTCGGTGCCCAGGCGTGCGGAGGCCGCCCAGTATCGCACCGCGTCCGAGCCGTGCTGCTCGAGCAGGCCCATCGGCGTGACGACATTGCCCTTGGACTTCGACATCTTCTTGCGGTCGGGGTCGAGGATCCAGCCCGAGATGGCCGCGTGCTTCCACGGGAGCACGCCGTCCTCGAGGTGCGCGCGCACGACGGTCGAGAACAGCCACGTGCGGATGATGTCCTGGCCCTGGGGGCGCAGATCCATGGGGAAGACCTTCGCGAACAGCTCGGGGTTGTCGCGCCAGCCGCCGACGATCTGCGGCGTGAGCGACGACGTCGCCCACGTGTCCATGACGTCCTTCTCGCCGATGAAGCCGCCGGCGACGCCGCGCTGCGACTCGTCGAAGCCGGGCGCGGGCTCGGCGGACGGGTCGACGGGGAGCATGTCCTCGGTCGGCACCACGGGCTCGTCCCACACGGGGTTGCCCTCGGAGTCGAGCTTGTACCAGACGGGGATCGGCACGCCGAAGAAGCGCTGACGCGAGATCAGCCAGTCGCCGGTGAGGCCGTTGACCCAGTTCTCGTAGCGCTTGCCCATGTGCGAGGGCACGAAGTCGAGCTCCTCGCCGCGGGCCACGAGCTCGGCGCGCAGCGCCTCGTCCTTGCCGCCGTTGGCGATGTACCACTGGCGCGAGGTGACGATCTCGAGCGGCTTGTCGCCCTTCTCGAAGAACTTCACGGGGTGCGTGATGGGCTTGGGCTCGCCCTCCATGATCCCGGCCTCGGCGAGCATCTCGACGATGCGCTTCTGGGCGGAGAACACGGTCTTGCCGGCGAGCTCGGCGTACGCGGCGACGCCCTCGGGGGTGTCGATCGCAGCGGGCGCCTCGGCGAGGAAACGGCCGTCCCAGCCGATGCACGCGCGGGTGGGCAGCTGGAGCTCGCGCCACCACACGACGTCGGTGACGTCACCGAAGGTGCAGATCATCGCGATGCCGGAGCCCTTGTCGGGCTGCGCGAGACGATGCGGCACGACCGGCACCTCGACGCCGAACAGCGGGGTGCGGACGTGCTTGCCGAACAGCGGCTGGTAGCGCTCGTCGTCCGGGTGCGCGACCAGGGCGACACACGCGGGGAGCAGCTCGGGGCGCGTCGTCTCGATGTAGACCGCGCTGTACGAGCCGGTGGCCTCCTCGAGGTCCGCCGCGGGCTCGAAAGCCAGGCGGTGGTACGCGCCGGGACGCTCGCGGTCCTCGAGCTCGGCCTGCGCGACCGCGGTGCGGAACGTGACGTCCCACAGGGTCGGGGCCTCGGACTGGTAGGCCTCACCGCGCGCGAGCGAGCGCAGGAACGCCTGCTGCGCGACCGCGATCGAGGACGGGGAGATGGTCTGGTAGGTGCGCGACCAGTCGACGGACAGGCCGAGGTGACGCCACAGCGCCTCGAACTGCTTCTCGTCCTCCTCGGTGAGGCGCTCACACAGCTCGACGAAGTTCTTGCGCGAGATCGGCACCTGGTCCGCGGCCTTGATGGACTTGCCCTCGCCGCCGACGTGCGGGGGCTCGAAGCCCTCCTGGTACGGAAGCGACGGGTCGCAGCGCACGCCGTAGTAGTTCTGCACGCGACGCTCGGTGGGAAGACCGTTGTCGTCCCAGCCCATCGGGTAGAACACCTCCTTGCCGCTCATGCGCTGGAAGCGCGCGACGGTGTCGGTGTGCGTGTAGCTGAAGACGTGACCCACGTGGAGCGAGCCCGACACCGTGGGCGGCGGGGTGTCGATCGAGTAGATCTCCTCGCGGGACTTCGAGGCGTCGAAACGGTACGTTCCCGCGGACTCCCATGCGGAGTTCCAGCGGTCCTCGAGCCCGTCGACGGTGGCCTTGTCAGGGATGCGCGACGTCATGGGGGACATTCTTTCAGACGGTGGCGGCACCGTGCGCACGGTTGCGGGGACGATGCGGGTGCGGCCGGGCACGGGACAGGGACGATGCGGGTGCGGCCGGGCAGGGGAGAGGGCGCGACGCCCGTACGGCCACGGAGGCGACAGGGACGATGCGCCCCTCGCGTCACGGTTGTCGGGTTCGCCCGGTCCTCACAGGGTTTGCCCGTTCTCAGACTCGCATTGGTACGGTGTGCGCGTGAGCGATGTGACGCTGCGGCCCGAGTTCCTGCGCATGATGGAGGGATCCGACGGCGACGCGGGCGGCGGGCTCAAGCCCGGGCTCAAGGCGATGCTCCGCCTGCGGTGCAGCCACATCAACGGAGACTCGTACTCGGTGCGGATGCACTCGGAGGAGCTTGCGGACCTCGGCGCCCGGCCCGACCTGATCGCGGCGCTCGCGAGGCCGGTCAAGCTGATGCGCGAGGACCTCGTGACTCCCGCCCAGGCCGCGGCGCTGCGCTTCGCGGAGGTCCTCACGGACTATCCGCGCGGGCTCGAGATCGAGGCGCGCAAGGAGCTGCGGCAGCACCTCTCGGCGAAGGCGGTCGGGCTCATCATCGAGGTGGTCGCGGTGACGAACGCCTGGAACCGCGTGACCCGCGGCGCCGAGTAGGCGACGCGGCGGCCAGTGAAGCCGGCCCCAGCATCGTCCCTGGACCCTCGAACACCGTCCTGCCAGCAGGAATGCACGAGAACGACATCCGTTCGACGCGCATTTGTCACCCATGCGCGGTAGTGTCCGAATCATGGTGCGATTCATCTTGAACGGGGTCATCTACCTCGGTTCCGCGGCGATCGGTCTGTTCGTGACGTCCCTGATCCTGGGGGACGACTTCCAGCTGCCCATCGCGGCGCTGCTGCTGGCCACCGTGCTGTTCGCGGTGTTCCAGATGATCCTGGGCCCGTTCATCTTCAAGATGACGCACAAGTACGCGTCGGCCCTCACGGGTGGCGTGGGCCTCGTGTCCACGTGGGTGGCGCTCCTGCTCACCAACATCCTCGTCGACGACTTCCACATCAACGGAGGCATCGCCACCTGGCTCGCCGCGATCGTCATCGTCTGGCTGGTCACCGCGATCGCCACCTGGGTCCTCCCCATGTTCCTGCTGAAGGAGGCGGTCGAGAACCGCAAGGACTAGGACCCGAAGGGCGCCCGGGTCCCGGGCCGACGCGGAACGTCGGCGCCGCCTCTGGACCAGCGCCACACCACTCGGGACCTTAGTCCTAGGACCAATGCCCCAGGGGGTATAGTTTCTTCGGAGCCGCAATGGCGCGGTCCTCCTCAAGAAGAAGGTGATCCCCATGGCCCGCGTGGTCGTACTCGGAGCCGGTGTATCCGGCCACACTGCCGCCCTCTACCTGCGTAAACGACTCCCGCGTGAGCACGAGGTCGTCGTCGTCTCGCCCAACGCCAACTACAACTGGATCCCGTCCAACATCTGGGTCGGGGTCGGCAAGATGACGACCGACGACGTCGTCTTCCCGCTCGCCCCGATCTACAAGAAGCAGGGCATCACATTCGTCCAGGCCAAGGGCGTCGCCCTGTGGCCCGAGGGCGACGCGAACGTCGAGCCCGGCTCGGACGGAGCGACCGCGTACGGCACCGTCGCCGACGCATCGTCCGCGAAGTCCGCGGTGACCGGCGAGATCGGACTCGCCCAGGCGGCCGTCGACGTCGAGCACACCGCCGCGCACCGCGCGGGCGAGATCGAGCGCATCCGCTACGACTACGTCATCAACGCGACCGGCCCCAAGCTCAACTTCGGCGCGACCGCGGGACTCGGCCCCGACAACGGCTACACAGTGTCGGTCTGCACCCCGAGCCACGCGACCGAGGCACACGCGCGGCTCGACGAGCTCATCGCCGAGTGCAAGGGCGGCGCGAAGAAGACGGCCGTCATCGGCGTCGGCCACGGCACGTGCACGTGCGAGGGCGCGGCGTTCGAGTACACGTTCAATGTCGAGCACCAGCTGCGCGAGGCGGGGGTGCGAGACAACGTCGAGCTGATCTACCTGACCAACGAGAACGAGCTCGGCGACTTCGGCGTAGGCGGCATGCAGTTCGACCAGAACGGCTACCGCACCACGAGCCAGCTGTGGACCGAGTCGCTGTACCGCGAGCGCGATGTCAAAGCGATCACGGGCGCGGCGGTGACGAGCGTCGAGCCCGGCGTCATCCACTACGACCAGCTCGACGGCTCGCACAACGACCTCGAGTTCGACTTCGCGATGCTGCTGCCGCCGTTCAAGGGCAACGACTGGAAGGCCTACGGGGCCGACGGCGCCGACATCACCGACACGGTCTTCGCGCCGTCGGGCTTCATGAAGGTCGACGCGGACTACTCCAAGAAGGCCTACGAGGAGTGGAGCGCCAAGGACTGGCCCCGCACCTACCAGAACCCCACGTACAAGAACATGTTCGCGGTGGGCATCGCGTTCGCGCCGCCGCACCAGATCTCCAAGCCGCGCGCGACCCCGGACGGCGTCCCCGTGGCGCCGAGCCCGCCGCGCACCGGCATGCCCTCGGGCACGATGGGCAAGGTCGTCGCGTTCACGATCGCGGACATGATCACCAAGGGCGCGACCGAGCCGACGCACTCCGCGTCGATGTCGGAGATGGCGGCCGCGTGCGTCGCCTCGGCCGGCACCGGCTTCAGGAAGGGCACCGCGGCGGCCATGACCATGAGCCCCGTCGTCCCCGACTGGGAGAAGTACCCGGAGACCGGTCGCAACCTCAAGGAGACGATGGGCGAGATCGGCCTCGCGGGCCACTGGGTGAAGCGCATGCTCCACACGCTGTTCATCTACAAGGCCAAGGTGAAGCCGGGCTGGACCTGGATCCCGGAGTAGGGAGGAATCGACATGGACACGACGAACGACAGGATCGCGGCCGCGCCGCTTCCCACCCAGGGCGAGCTGCGTCGGCGGCACAACCCCTTCGGTCAGTTCTTCCGCTTCATGCGGATCAACCTGACGATGTTCCTGCTGGCGCGCAAGCACCACTAGGACGGATCGCGGGAGCCGGGCGCTGATTCAGGCGCCCGGCTCCTCCGGGTCTACCGCTGCCGCGACCATGAGGTCGGAGATCTCGTGGACGCCGACGTACACGCGGCTCGCGCCCATCTCCATGAGGTAGTCGATGTCGACCTGGCGGTGGCCGCGCGCGATCACCGTGGTGTCGGGCGCGAGGCGGCGGATCTTCGCGACCACGGCGCCGGCCTGGATCGGGTCGGGGACGCCGACGAGCACCGTGTGCGCCCGCTCGATTCCGGCGGCGCGCAGCACCTTCGAGCGCACGGCGTTGCCGAGGATCGCCTCGTGTCCGGCCTCGCGGATCTCGTGGACGTGGTCCTCGTCGTCCGAGATGACGACGGCGGGCAGGCCTCGCGCCCACAGCCCCGCGGCGATGCGCCTGCCGACGCGTCCGTAGGTGACGACAATCGTGTGGCCCTCGCCGACGTACGTGATCGGGCCGGTCTCGCCCGACGCCTGATCGTCGGTGACCTTCGCGACATACGAGCGCGAGGCCCACGCGAACAGCGCGGGGTTGATGACGATCGACACGATCGCGCCAGCAAGGATCAGGTTCTGGGCGTCCTCGGAGAGGATGTCGTACTCGGCACCGAGCGTGACGAGGATGAACGAGAACTCGCCGATCTGCGCGAGTGCGGCCGCGATCACGAGGCTCATCGACTTCGAGTACTTCATGAGCCGGACCAGGGCGTATGCGCCAAGGCCCTTGCCGACCACGATCGCGAGGACCGTGCCGACGAAGGAGATCGGCCGCTCGATGACGATCGCCGGGTCCACGAGCATGCCGACGGAGACGAAGAACAGCACCGCGAACGTGTCGCGCAGCGGCTGCGAGTCCTCGCCGGCGCGGTGCGCGAGCTCGGACTCCTTGAGGATCGTGCCCGCGAAGAAGGCGCCGAGCGCGAAGGAGACCTCGAAGACCGCGGCCGCGCCGACCGCGACGCCGAGGCTCAGCGCGAGCACTCCGAGCGTGAACAGCTCGCGTGACCCCGTGTCCGCGGTGCGCGCGAGGATCCAGGGGATCGCGCGTCGTCCGAACAGGACCATGATCGCGATGAAGGCGCCGACCTTGAGTGCGGTCCATGCGAGCTCCTGCGCGAGCTCCGCGCCCGAGGCGTCACCCCCGCCGACGACGGGGATCACGACGAGCGCGACGACCATCGCAAGGTCCTCGACGATCAGCCAGCCGATCGCGATGTGGCCCGCGCGCGTGTCCAGCAGGCCGCGGTCCTCGAGTCCGCGGAGCATGACGACGGTCGACGCGACGGACAGCGCGAGCCCGAACAGCAACGAGGGGCCCCAGCCCCATCCCAGGTAGTGACCCAGCATCGTCCCGAGCGCCGTCGCGAGCGTCATCTGCACGACCGCGCCGGGGATCGCGACCTTCTTCACGCTCAGCAGGTCGCCGAGCGAGAAGTGCAGGCCCACGCCGAACATCAGGAGGATCACGCCGATCTCGGACAGCTGGGTCGCGATCTCGACGTCGCCCGTGTAGCCGGGCGTGTACGGGCCGATGATGATGCCGGCCGCGAGGTAGCCGACGATGGGGGAGAGCTTGACCTTCTGCGCGGCGAATCCCAGCACGAAGGCGACGACCAGTCCCGCGGCGATGGTCAGGAGGAGCGGGGCATGGTGCAACATCTGCCAAGACTACCTGGGGTGATGTGAACGGGACATGAAGTGTCAGCTGTCGAGTCGCGCGACCAGCGACTCCTGCTCCTCCGCGCGCTCCTCGAGATATGCGGCGAGCGCGTCGGTGTCGGCGTCGGTCCAGCCGTCGGGCTGCGTGATCGCGACCCACGCGATGAGGTTCTCCGTATGCGAGTACATGTGGCCGTAGCCGTCGGGCACGGAACCCGCGGTCGGCATATCGAGCAGCACCTGCCACACCGTCACCAGGGGGAACCAGTCCATGCGCGGGGACACGTCGGGCGCCCGCTCCTCGCCCGCGAGCCAGTCGGGCTCGCTCCAGGTCAGCGTCGGAGAGAACATCCCGACCGGGTCGGAGCCGTGCTGGAGATAGACGACGCGCGTGTCGCCCCACGTGCCCGTCGGCTCGTCGAGCGAGTCGAGCCCCGCCATGAAGCGCACCGTCCTGCCCTCGCCCACGATCGGGAGCCATGCGGTGCTGCCCTCGTCGCGCGCGGCGGTGAGCTCGGTGTGCGTCGGGTTCACGAATGTGGGGCCGGCCATGAGCGCGCCGTCGATCGGCTCGTTGAGGATGTCGGGGGAGCTCAGCACGGACTCGACGCCGTACGAGCCGAGCGAGAGTCCGTAGAGGTACAGCTCGGGCCGCTCGTCCTCGGGGAGCGTCGACCAGTACACGTAGACCGCGCGGAAGACCGCGCGCGAGGTCTCCGCGGTGATCTCCTGGTCCGCGAGCACCGAGATCCAGCTGGGCAGGTACGAGTACTGCACGCCCGCGATCGCGATGTCGCCCTGGTAGAGGTAGTCGAGGGTGTCGACGCTGTTCGGGTCCAGGTAGCCGGTGCCGGTCACGGTGCCGAGCACGATCGCCTGGCGGTCGAACGCCCCGGTGCGGATCAGCTCCTGGAGCAGCAGGTCGGCGCGATCCTCGAGAGTGTCCGCGGACCGTAGCCCGACGTACACGCGGATCGGCTCGAGCGAGCCGCCGCCCCAGTAGTCGTCGAGGTCGTCGGCGGACGGGCCGGTCGAGATGAAGTAGCGGCCCTGGCGCCCCAGGTCCTCCCACGAGACGAGTGAGCCGGGGCCGCCCGAGCGCAGCTCCGACTCCGTCTCCTCGACCCCCGGGCGGTCGTGGGTGTCGACGACGGAGAAGCCCGCATTCGAGGCCGCGAAGAACCCCCGGACCAGCAGGCCGGAGAACGCGAGATTGAGGACCACGAGCAGCACGATTGTCCCGATCGCGACCGCGAGACGATGCGGCATCCACTTGTCGAGCCAGCGATAGGCCGTGCGGAACAGCAGCCGCAGGGCGCGCGCGCCGGTGAGGATCGCGGCGGTGGTGAGGAGGCCGACGCCGATCACGATCGGCCACGCGGTCGGGCTCAGCTCCGACATCCCGAACAGGTCGCGGATCTCGTTCTGCCAGCCGACCCACTGCCAGATCGCGAGGCCCGTCAGCACGCCGACGACCGCCAGCATCAGGCCCGAGACCAGATGCACCCATCGGCCGCGCAGGTTCGGGATCTGCAGGTAGTTCCACGCGGCGTGGCCCGCAGCGCCGATGCCGTATCCGATCATGAACGACACCGCCGAGGCGATGCCCTGGACCGCCGGCAGGCGCGGCAGGAGTGAGGGGAGCAGCGACAGCGCGATGAAGTACGCGCCGATCACGAGCCCCACTCCGGAGAAGGTGGGCTCGAACACGCGTGGCGGGATCTCGCGCAGCGCGCGCCGGGGAGGCCGTGCGGCGCTCGCTGGCGCGCTCGGCTCCTCGTCCAGCATCGTCCCTGGCACGGCCGCTCCCTTCTTCCTCCGACTGTAAGCCCGCGAGGGCTTGGGGGATTCCCGGCGTGGGGGATTCCCGGCGGGCGGGTGGGTCCCGGCGGGCGGGTGGGTCCCGGACGATGCGGGAGTGCGCGGGCGGTGGACGCCCGGACGATGCGGGGGCGGGGCGGTGCGGGGCGCCGGGGTCCCGGACGATGCGGGAGTGGGGACGATGCGGGCGGGTGGGCCCCGGACGATGCGGGGTCCCGCGCACCTCGGTCAGGCAACGGCGCACGGTACAGAAATGTCCACTGGGAGACATCTGGGCTTCGAAAACGACAATGGGTGTCCACTGGCGCGCATCGGCACGTCGGAGCGTCCTAGTGGACACCCATTGTCGTTTTGGAGCCGTGTCTGCGCCCCAGTGGACAATTCTGGACCGCCGGGGATCGGTCCGAGGGGAGATGGGCGCACGCCAGAACGACCCGCGCAGCAGAACGGCGCGCGCGGAGGACGGCGCGCGTCAGAAGGGCAGCGCGTCCCTGCTGAGCGGGCACGTCATGCAGTGGCCGCCGCCGCGCCCGCGGCCCAGCTCCGCGCCGACGATCTCGAGCACCTCGATGCCCGCCGCACGCAGCAGGTCGTTGGTGTGGGTGTTGCGGTCGTAGGCGATCACGACGCCGGGCTCGAGCGCGACGAGGTTGTTGCCCGAGTCCCACTGCTGGCGCTCGGCGGCGTAGCGGTCGCCGCCCGTCTCGATGAGGTTGAGGCCGTCGAGCCCGAGCGCCTCCGTCACCACCTCGACGAACGGCTTGCCCTCGCGCACCACGTCGAGCTGCGCGGGTGCCTCCGCGGGGTAGAGCGAGAACGTCTCGATGTCGTCGACGACGTCGGGGAACATCGTCGCGACGTCGCGGTCCGCGAACGTGAAGATCGTGTCCAGGTGCATCGCCGAGCGCATCCGCGGCATCTTCGCGACGATCACGCGGTCGGCCGCGTCGGCGGCGAACAGCTCGAACGCGACCTGGGTGATGGCCTGGCGCGACGACCGCTCCGACATGCCGATCACGACGACGCCGTTGCCGATCGGCATGACGTCGCCGCCCTCGAGTGAGGCGAGGCCGTGGCTGATCTCCGGGTCTCCCCACCAGACGTTGACCTGGCCCTTGAAGCGCGGGTGGTGCTCGTAGACGGCCTTCATGATGAGCGTCTCGGCGTGGCGTGCGGGGTAGTACAGCGGGTTGAGCGTGACCCCCTCGTAGATCCAGCTCGTGGTGTCGCGCGTGTAGAGGGTGTTCGGAAGCGGGGGCACCAGGTAGTCGCGCATGCCCGACTCCTCGCGCACGAGCTGGACGGCAGGCGGCGCGAGGTCGCGCGGCAGGTCGGCGACCGCGAGGCCGCCGATCAGGTGCTGCGCGAGGTCGACCGACTCCATCTCGTCGAGGAACGCGCGCACGTCCTCGGTCAGGCCGACGCCGAGGTCGTCTCGCGTGAGCTTGCGGTCCAGGAGCCACCCGCGGGCGTGGGGGTCGGCCATGGTCTCGCCCAGCAGCGTCACAAGGTCGAGCACCTCGACCTCGTACGACCTCATCAGCTCCACGAACTCGGCGTGATCGCGGATCGCGTTGTCGACCCACATCACGTCGTCGAAGAGGAGGTCGGCGCAGTTGCGCGGTGTCAGGCGATGGTGCGCGAGCCCGGGCGAGCACGTGAGGACCGTGTTGAGGACTCCGACCTCGGAGTGCACTCCCAGGGGCGTGACCAGGTCGTTCTGTGTGCGTGCGGCGTCAGACACGGTGTCTCCTTTTCCTCTGACGCTAGCATCGGGCCCTAGGCTGGGGGATGCGAGGGGTGAGCCGCGCGCCGATGGCGGTGCGCAGGAGGGCAAGGGGTTGATGAGCGACCACCGTCATGTGACGCTCGCTGCGGTGGCGAAGGCTGCAGGCGTCGCGAAGTCGACGGCCTCTCATGTGTTCACGGGAAAGCGCGTCGTCGCGCCCGAGACTGCGGAGCGGGTCCGGCGCGCCGCGGAGGCGATGGGCTACACGGGGCCGTCGGCGCTGGGCCGCGCGCTCGCGTCGGGGCGCACTCACCTGATCGCGGTCGTCACACACGCGCTGCTTGAGGACAAGGACACCGACCCGCTGTCGCTCGCGATCCTCGACGGACTCCAGCGGGAGTTCGCTGCGGCGGGCTACGGCATCGTCATCATCCCGCCGATCACCGACGAGGCGTCGCGCGAGCTCGCGCACGCCGTCCTGTACGACGCGGTCGTGTCGGTGCGCCGCATGGTCGGCTTCGAGGAGACGGACCCGTATCTCGCGTCGCGCAAGGTGCCGTGGATCGCGCTCGACGGCCACATGAACGAGGAGGGGGCCGTGCGGATGGACGATGCGGCGGCCACCGAGGAGCTCGCGCGCCGGGTTCTCGCGGCGGGTCACACGCGCATCGCGCTCGCGGGCTACGCCTTCGCGGTGGAGGAGCGTCCCGACACGCTAACGACGTTCGACGAGCTGTACGCGATCGCGCCGGAGAACGTGCAGCGACGTCTCGACGGCTTCATCCGCGCGGGGGTGGAGCCCATGGCGGTTTTCCAGTGCGGCTCGGTGACCAGGGCGAGCGGCGAGGCGGCGGGCGAGGCGCTGCTCGGGCTCGACGAGCCGCCGACCTGCGTCCTCACGACCGCGGACATTCACGCCGCCGGCATCATCGACTACGCGAGGCGCGCGGGGGTGCGGGTTCCCGAGGACCTGTCCGTGACCGGGTTCGACGCCATCCCGCTGCCGGGCTTCGACCACGGGGAGCTGTGCACGATCGTGCAGGACGGCGTCGAGAAGGGGCGGATCGTCGCCCGACGCCTGCTGCGCGAGCTCGACGTGGCGAATGCGGTGCGTGCGGGCGAGGAGCCCGAGCCGCTCGGCGAGCCCGAGGAGCTGCCGCTGCCGATTCGGTGGGGGACGACGGTCGCGACGCTCGGCTGAACGCGACCGCCGCATCGTCCCTCTCGCCGAGCGCCACCTCTCCCGTAGGCAGGTCACGCCCGCCTACGCGGCAGTGATGTCTCCTGGAGGCAGTTGAGGCCATCTCGGGCGCCTCGCTCGGGACATAAGAAAACGGCGGCAGGCCGACCCCCGGAATGGTCGACCCGCCGCCGCGGGAGAGAAAGCTCTGGGTCAGCGACCGAACATACGGCCGAAGATGCCGGCCTCGGACGCGCCGTTGGCGGCAGCAGCCGAGTCGCACGAGCAGCGCTGCGCCGCGGGAACGCCGGCGAGGGCCTGCTCGATGTGGTTACCGCAGCCGGTCCAGGTGGTCTTGCCGCAGCGCGGGCAGGTGGCGGGAGAGCACATGTGTGCGTTCCTTTCGTCGGTGGTCTTGACGCATCCAATATACCCATGGGGGTATCTGGATGCAAGTGGTGGCGGTTACTCCCGAGGCTAGGTCGGATGAGGCGATCGCGTGGGGTGGGTGCCGTGTCACTCGTGCGTGGGGCTCGGGGAGGACTGGCAGAGCATCTCGCCATCCCACCGGAACTCGGCGCTCGCCGAGCGCCGCCCGCTGGCGCGCACAGTCACGTGCGCACGGCTCGCTGGCGGTGCAAGACGGATCACCACACGTCCGTCTTGGGTGGATTGAAGCAGCGGCAGGACCGCGGACGTCACGGCTTCGGCTCGTGACGGGGACAGCTGGTGGCCGCTGTCGTCGCGGAGCATCACGGCCACGCCTCGGCGCCTCGCCGCGGCGACGGCCTCCCCGAGCGATCCTCCTGTGAGCGCAGGTGCATGAATCGCGTCTCGCAGGGCGGACTCCGCTGCCGCTGCGTCCTCGGAGAGTGCGGCGTCCATGCGCTTCCGATGCGCTCGTGCGAGCACCGGAAGCGCGAGCGCCGACACCCGCTGGTGGGCCGAGTCGCGCAGCTTCGCCGCGAGATGGGCTCTCGCCTCGATGATCTCGAGTTCGCGCTGGCGCGCCTCGGCGGCGTGCACGCGGGCGATCGCGCCTCGGATCGCCCGGTTGTAGAGCGAGGCTCCCCCGACGAGCATCACCGGAGGCAGCGTCATTGCCCACGCTGTCGACGGCGGAAGCCCATTCACGTGTGCCCAGACGAAAGTGGGTGCGTTGACGCCCGCGGTGCCCAGCCAGGCCCACGCAATCCGCCCGCGGATCGCCAGGACGAGCATCACCGTCGCGCTCGCCTGCAGCTGCCAGGCAGCGAAGCCTGGTTGGGGGGTGGCGTAGTTCCACGTCGTCGCTACTGATCCGGCGCTGAGCGCGACACACATCGCCACTGTCACTCCGAGCGGGTACGGGTCAGGGGCACTCTGGACGACCATGATCGTCGCGGTGGCAACGATGGCGATACAGATGCCGGTGAGGAGTGGAACCCGGACGGCGTCCGTCGAGGTCGAGGCCTGCAGCATCGTGATCGAGGCGAGCACGGCGGCGCCAAGTGTCACCCAGCGGTCGTCGAGGCCGAGAAGAGCCGACCGGGTCTCTGCGGCTGCTGGGCTGCCTTCGTCGGTCACGGTCGCCACGTGAGCTCGATCAGTGTGCCCTCGCCAGGTGCGGAGGTGAGTTGCGCATGCCCGCCTGCGAGCATGGCCATCCGGTCCTTGATGCTCACTGCGACGCCGAGTCGATCGGGCGCGACTGCCGCAGGGTCGAATCCGGCACCGTCGTCAGCGATCGTGACAGCGACCTCGGAGTCCGACAGCCGCACATGCACCTCCCTGTGAATGCCGGTGCTCGGGCTGCCCGCGTGCCGGGTCGAGTTGCGCATCGCCTCGCCCGAAGCGTCGAGCAGTGCGGCAGCCGCGAGGTGAGGGATCGCGTGAGTGCGCGCACCTGAGACGTCGATGATCGCGTCCTCCATCCATCGGTACGTGGCTTCCGCGACGGCCGAGGCAAATGTCGCAGGAGCGAGATCGGTCGAGTGGTCCTCCTCGGTCAGGGTTGCGATGCGTTGTGTCGCTCGGTCCAGATCGGAGTCCGACACGGACGTGGGGTCGATCTTGATCATGCTGAGGACGGCGAGCACATCATCGTGAATCGCCGAGTTGACCGCGGCGCGGACGCGCGATCTCGCCTCTCGTTCGGCGAGGCTCACCACTGCGCTCCTGGCGCTCGCGAGTGCCGCATCAAGGCGCATCGCGTACATCATTACCCCGACGACGAGGCCGCCGAAGATGATCGGGGGGCCGTAGGCTCCGATCCAGTCGACGAGGGTGGGTTCGTCCACCGTGCCATGCGAGGAGATCAGCAGCGGCAGCGAGACGGTAGCGCTCGCGGCGCCGAACACGACGATCGCCGCTGGAGCGAATGACGTCGCGGCAGTCATCATCGTGAACGGGATGAACAGGTGCGGCCACGGGGAGGATTCCGCCGGCTCCGCGCCGGGGAGGATCATGGCGGGCCACAGCGCGACGATCGCCAGGTGAAGCACTGCGGTCGTGCGTACGTAGGTCGCGAGTTGGCGGTGGTCGACGAAGCGCGCGAGGAGGGGAGGCGTCAGGATGGCAAGAGCTCCCGCTCCCGCGAGCGCCACCCCGTAGGCGGGCCGCAGCGTCTCCCACTGGGCGGTCACCGCCTCGAGGTTGATCCCGAGATACATGATCTGCGTCACGGCGGACACTGCGATGACGGCGCGTGCCGTGCGTGCTGCGGCTGGCCCTGCGCCGTAGTTCGATCCCACCGAAGAGCCGAGCACGAGGCCCATCAGACCTCGACCTCTGCGACCAGGCCGTCCTCTCTCGCTCTCACGAAGAGGTCGACGCGCGTATCCGCCGGGCGCTCGACGTGCGTGTACTTGGTGCGTATGCGTCGCAGATATGCCGCCACCGAGTGGGGCGAGATGCCCAGCGCCGTGGCTACCTCCTGCGCCGTTGCGCCGGTGGCGTAGAGGCCGAGCACCTGCTGCTCGCGTTCGGTGAGGCGTGCATCCGCGAGGTGCTCGTCTGAATCGAGAGCGGCGGCGAGGTCGAAGCCCATCACGACGTCGCCTCGAGCCACCGCACGGATCGCTTCCGCCAGGTTCTCGGGGTCCTCGTCCTTCCTGACGAGGCCTGCGGCCCCGGCGCGGACCGCCGCCCGCACAGCGGCATCGTCGTCAGCCTGGCTGTAGATCAGCACCGGGAGGCCATATCGGCTCAGGCGCGAGACATTGACGGAAGGGGGTACGCCGTCCCCGAGTCTCAGGTCAAGGACCACCACGTCGACATCGAGCCTGCTGATCTCAACCTCGTCGACAGTGTCGACCCATGCGACGAGCTCGATGTCGCCGGAATCGGACGCGAATCTGCGAAAACCCGTCGCGATGAGTGAATGGTCCTCAACGAGTGCGACGCGGACGCGACCCCGTTTCCCCTTTTCCCCCATGGAATGAACGTTAGCGACGCTGCTCTGTGCTGCCTAGGCCTGCGAGCGAAATTGTCGCGAATTGCGACGAGTGCGTTCTTGTAGTCAATTCAGGGGTTGTCAGAAATGGGGGCTTGATGGGTTGAATTCCCCATCCGATACTCGCCGCAGAAGCGTTTCAGCGAGATGGGGAATTCTCCCCATCGACGCGCAGAAATGCGAGTTCCTACGGTGGGTCACGTCATCGGGGGAGCAAAGATTCTGGGGGAAAGCGATGAGGGCGCTCGAAACTCTGCGAGCACGGGGTCGTGTGGCAGCTGCCTCAACGGTCGCTGCGCTCGCGCTCGGCGGCGCGGGAGCTGTCGCTTTCGTCTACGACGGGATCCCCACGGAGGACGTCGAGCTGCACGATGCAGGCGTCTGGGTGACGAATCAGGCCGAGTCCGTCATCGGCCGCGTGAATGACATGTCGGACGTCATCGACGGCGTCGTCGGGCAAGGCGGAGGCGACCTCGACGTGCTGCAGGAGGGGTCCACCGTGCTCGCGGTCAACACGGGCGAGCTCCAGGTGGTCGACCCCGCCACCCTTCAGTCGACTGCCCAGATCGTGCTGCCGACGTCCGCATCGGTGGGGCTTGGAGGGGACGAGGTCGTCGTCACCTCGCGAGAGACCGGCGACGTCTGGGCGCTTCCTGTCTCGCAGGTGGCGGGCTACGACAGCGAGGCGACGAGCCCGAACGCCACCTTGGGCGCGGGAGCCGTTGCGGTGGTCACCGACGGTGGAGAAGTGTTTGCCGCCTCGGCCGACGCCGGCATCGTCCAGCTCGTTGAGGACCCCGAGACCGGCACCACAGTGCTCGAGTCGCTCTGGGAAGGTGACCTCGGAGACGACCTCCAGATCACCGCGGTAGGTGACGCGCCCGTCGTCCTTGACGCGGACAACGGTCTGCTGCTGCTTCCTGGTGGCGAGACCACCCAGGTCGACGATCCGAAGGCGGCGGTCCTCCAGGCTGCCGGTCCGGAGTCCGGCCTCGTCGTATACGCCGACGCCTCCGGACTGGTGTCGCAGTCGCTCGACGGAGGCACGCCGTCCCGCCTCGACGTCGCTGACGGGGACGGTGACCCCGCGCAGCCGGTGGTGCTCGGGCAGTGTGCCTATGGCGCGTGGGGCGGCGTGAACGTGTTCATGGCCGATTGCATCGATGACTCTCAGGACACCGGTGCGCTCACGATCTCGAACGACAACCCGAACGCCTCCTACGTCTTCCGCGTCAACCGGGGCCTCCTGCGTCTCAACGACTCTGCGAACGGGCTCAGCTGGACCGCTGACGAGTCGCTCACCTTGGTGGACAACTGGGACGACTTCGACGAGTCGGTGGACGACGGGGACCAGCAGGATGAGGACACGACGGAGCCGACGCTCATCAAGGACCGCGAGCCCGAGAATCACGATCCCGAGGCGTCGGACGACAACTTCGGGGCGCGCGCGGGTCGGACCACCATCCTTCCTGTCGTCGACAACGACCTGGACCCGGACGGGGATGTGCTCTCCGCCTCCGTCACAGACATCTCAGGAGCTCGCGGGGTGACGATCACACCGATCCGCGACGGTGGCGCGGTGCAGGTGACGGTTCCCGAGGGCATGACTGGCAAGTTCACCTTCGGCTATCAGGTCGCGGACGGGCGCGGGGGCACGGACGACGCGGTCGTCACCGTCGCGATCGCGGACGCGGACACGAACACGGCGCCCGTGCAGAGGAACGCGGCGTCCCCCTCGTTCGAGGTCGAGGCCGACGGAGTGATGACCTACAACGTCCTCCCGCATTGGATCGATCCCGAAGGCGACACGATCTACCTGGTCGCGGCCGAGGTCGTCGGCAGCGACCAGGTGGAGTTCAGCGGCGATGGAGAGCTCACCTATCGCGCGACCTCGGGCGTGACCGGCGTCCATCAGGTGAGCATCGTGGTCTCCGACGGGGTGGA
Source organism: Demequina sp. NBRC 110054 (assembly GCF_002090115.1). Classification (NCBI taxonomy): domain Bacteria; kingdom Bacillati; phylum Actinomycetota; class Actinomycetes; order Micrococcales; family Demequinaceae; genus Demequina; species Demequina sp. NBRC 110054. The sequence continues at coordinate 356,196 of NZ_BBRK01000006.1, read as the reverse complement.
GACAGCCCAGGGTGTCGTGAACGTCATGGTCGTCGACCCCGGCGAGGGCGAGGTTGTCACCAACGCGGACTATGCGTCGACCGAGGCGGGTCTGCCGGTGGTGGTGACGCCGCTCAAGAATGACTATTCGCCCTCGGGCGCCGAGTTGAGGCTTGCGAATGTCGAGCAGGAGACTCCCGGCGCGACGGTCGAGCGGGATCTCGACGCGGGCACCGTCACCGTCACCGCCGACGCGCCCGGTACCTACTACGTCCTGTACGCGGCCACGCTCGATTCGCGAACCACCCTTGGCATCATCCGCGTCGACGTGAGCGCGTCCGCTGACGCGGCCCAACCGCCGATCGCGGTCGAGGACGTCGCGCTCGTGGCCCCCGGCGAGTCCGTGCTTGTCGACGTGCTCGCGAACGACAGCGACCCTGCGGGCGGGGTGCTGGTGGTGACCTCGGTCGACGTCCCGACGGGTTCGGGTCTCACGGTCGCCGTACTCGAGCACCGCCTGCTGCGCGTCACGAACGTCTCCGGCATCGAGGAGCCGGTGACGCTCGGCTACTCGGTGTCCAACGGCATGACGGCGACGGCGCAGGTCACGGTGATCCCGACTGAGCCCTCGAGCCTCACCCGATCGCCGAAAGCGGTCGATGACACTGCGGTGGTCCGCGCGGGCGACGTCGTGGCCGTGGACGTGCTTGCGAACGACTCGCACCCGGACGACCTCGAGATCTCCCTCCCCGCCAGCGTCGCGGACGCGCTGCCCAACCTGGACAGCGAGCAGGACACAGCGATGGGCGAGGCCTTCCCCTCGGACGGCAAGGTCAGATTCGTCGCCGCCGCGGGGGCCTCCGGGACACAGCGCCTCACGTATCTCATCGTCGACTCCCAGGGGCAGACCGCGAGCGCGACGCTCACGATCAAGATCGTCGCCGAGGACGCGGAGAACTCCGCCCCGCGGCCGCAGGAGGTGACCGCGCGCGCCATCGCGGGAACCACACTGCGCGTCTCCATCCCGCTCGACGGCGTCGACCCCGACGGGGACTCCGTGACGCTCGATGGCATCGATGAGGCTCCCGAGCTTGGACGCGTGATCGAGGTCGGCGACGACTGGCTCACCTACGAGGCGTACCCGGACTCCCTGGGGCTCGACACCTTCACCTACACGGTGAGGGACAGCTTCGGAGCCACCGGTACCGCGACCGTGCGAGTGGGGATCGCGGAGCCGCTGGCCACGAACCTACCGCCGGTAGCGGTCGCGGACGACGTCGAGCTGCGTCCCGGTACGCAGATGGCCGTCGCTGTGCTTGCCAACGATTCGGACCCCGAGGGCCAGGAGCTCGCTCTGGTCGAAGGCTCCCTCATCGTCTCGGAAGGCGTGGAGGCCAAGGTCGTCGGTACGAGGGTTGTCGTGACCGCCGGCGACGCCGAGGGCAGCGCGACCGTGCAGTACGTGGTGAGAGACGCGCTCGGCTCCTCGTCGTACGGTGTGGTGCGGATCGCAGTCACGAAGGATGCCGAGGCGATGGCCCCGGTCGCCCGCGACGACAGGGTGTCCGGTGCGCAGCTCAGGTCCGCGGGATCGGGCGGCGTCGACGTCGAGGTGCTCGCGAACGACGACGACCCCGATGGCGTCGTGAGTGCGCTCGAGGTGACGGTCGACTCGGAGTCGGCCACGGTGAACGAGGACGGCACTATCGCGGTGACGCCAGGTGCCGACGCTCAGCTGATCCGGTACACCATCACCGACCCCGATGGGCTGTGGGCATCCGCTTTCATCATCGTCCCAGGCGAAGGAGATGACCGACCTCAGCTGCGCGACGGCAAGGTGATCGAGATCCCGTCGGGGGAGACGAAGACCATCACGATCGACGATTTCGTCGTGACCGCGGATGGTGGCTCCGCGATGCTCACGACCGCCGAGAGCGTCAGGGCCGTCCACTCCAACGGCGACAAGCTCGTCGTCGACGAGGGCACGCTTGTCTACACGTCGGCGGACGGCTACTACGGACCCGATGCGCTCACGTTCCAGGTGACCGACGGCGCGTCGGTCGACGACCCGGATGGCAAGGTCGCGAGCATCACGATCCCCGTCACCGTGCTGCCCGCGGAGAACGTGGCGCCGACGATCATCGGCGCCACCATGGTCGTGGCCGACGGCGAGGACGCCTCGACTCTCGCGCTCTCGTTGCTCGCGTCCGACCCGAACCCCGACGATGTCCTGACGTTCGCGGTGGGTGACGACGTCCCCGAGGGGATCGACGCCGAGATCGTCGACGGGGTGCTGACGGTATCTCTGACGGCTGACCTCGCGAAGGGAACCGAGCTCGCCCTGCCGATCACCGTGACCGACGGGGTCACCGAGCCGCAGGCGGCGGTCATCCAGGTGACGGTGGTCGCGTCCGGCCGTCCTCTTCCGACCGCGGAGGACGACTACGTGTCGGGCGTGAGTGCGGGGGACGCCGTCGTCATCGCCCCCCTGGACAACGACTTCAACCCGTTCTCCGACCAGGGCCCGCTGACGCTGCTCGCGGCGGACACGGCATCGGGTCAGGCGAGCGTCTCGATCAGCGGCGACGAGGTCACGATCACGCCCGCGGAGGGTTCCTCTGGCACTGTCGTCGTCACGTATCGCATCGTCGATGTGACAGGAGACCCCGATCGTGAGGCCGAGGGGCGCATCGTCGTCACCGTGATCTCGGAGGACGGAGACGGCGGCCAGGAGACGGACGGTTCCGACGCCGATGATCCCGCGGCGGTCGCCGAACGCCCCGACGCACCCGGACGTCCTCGGATCACCTTCGAGGGCAACGCCGAGGTCGGGCTCGCATGGGACGCTCCCAACTCGAACGGCGCCAACATCGAGCACTACACGGTGTACTCGTCGGACGGTCGACAGCTTGCACAGACCACCGCGACCACCCTAATCGTGAAGGCCAGCAGCGGGATCGTCAACGGCGAGGAGTACTCCTTCTACGTCACGGCGACGAACGTGGAGGGCGACTCGGATCCGTCGCCCCTGTCCGCGGCCGCGCACCCCAACGCGGTTCCCGATCGGCCCAACGCGCCGGAGTTGGTGTTCGGCGACCAGAGCATCGACGTGACGTGGACCGAGCCCAAGAACGAGGGGTCCGCCATCACGGGGTATCGACTGGTCGTGTCGCCCGCGATGCCCAACGGCAAGAACACCATCGACCTGGGCGCGAAGACCTCGCACACCATCGAGGGCCTGGAGAACGGCGTCGCCTACCAGGTCGCCGTGATCGCCTTCAACAGTGCGAGCGACCAGGGGTCCGAGCAGAGCGAGTACTCGCTCTCCGAGGTCCCTGCGGGCGCCCCCTTCGCTGCGGGCAAGCCGACCACGGCGATGCTCGAGCCCGTCGGGAGCCGCGCGCAGATGCTGGTGTCGTGGACGGCGGCCGACGGCAACGGCGACGACGTCTCGTCGTACGACGTCCTGGTGCACCGAGGTTCCGAGGTCGTCAACACCCTGACGGTGTCGGGAGACTCCCTCTCCGCCGCGATCGAGGTGGACACCTCCGAGACGAACTACACCTTCTCCGTGATCGGGCACAACAAGTCGCCCAAGGTGGGGGCCGAGTCCGAGCGGTCCGACGAGCGCCGCGCCGTCATCGCGCCGAGCGCCCCGACCTTGGTGACGGCCTCCACTCCGAGCGCGAACCAGAGCATCGTCGTCGCCTACACGCCTGGAGCGCGCAACGGCGCCCTGGCCTCCGAGGTGAGCTATCAGTATCAGCTCAACGGCTCCGGCTCGTGGATCGCGATGCCCGCGAACAACACGATCACCTCGCTCAACGTAGGCGCGAGCTACAAGGTGGCGGTGCGCGGAGTCTCGACCGTCGAAGGCGTGACGTACACGGGCGCGTCCTCGGCGCAGTCCAACACGGCGGTGCCGTTCAAGCCGATCGGGCAGGCGACCGTGTCCACGACCTCCGCAGTCGGCAAGGTGACGTTCAAGGTCACCGCTCCGAGCGGCAACGGCCGCACGATCACGAGCATTCAGTACTGCATCAAGACGGGCACCGGCACGTGCTCGAACTGGTCCAACGCCGGCTTCACCTCGGGGAGCAAGAGCTTCACGAAGAGCGGGCTCAGCAACGGTCAGCAAGCGACGATCACGGTGCGCGTCACGACCAACGGCGAGGCGAGCAACACGAGCACGATGTCGAAGACCGGTACTGCGCTGCAGCCGTCGGCGACGTTGGCGCACTCGTCCCAGACGCGCTCTGGTTGCAGTTACTACGGCGGCGGAAACTGCCCCTACCTCGAGGTGACCACCAAGAACTTCCCCGCGGGGTCGTACACCTACAAGTGCTTTGAGAATGGCTCGGTCTTCACTACCAGCAGCGGAGCCGCTTGGGTCCTCCAGGGGTCGTTCCCCGCCAACGGCTCCTTCAGGACCGACTGCTGGGCCGGCTTCGAGAGGAACTACAAGGTCATCATCTACGGCGTCAACGGCCAAGACATCACCGCAGGGCCAACAGCCTGGTAGCTCCTAGGAAAGGCATCCCGACATGACAATGACACCCGAGCAGGCGGCCTGGTTCGCCGACACCTTCGGCAAGCTGACCGCCAACATCGGCAAGGCGGTCCTGGGCAAACAGGACGTGATCCGCCTGGTGCTGACCGCGATGTTCGCCGAGGGCCACGTGCTTCTCGAGGACGCGCCCGGAACCGGCAAGACGAGCCTCGCCCGTGCGCTCGCCGCGACCGTCGACGGCACGTCGAGCCGCATCCAGTTCACGCCTGACCTGCTGCCCTCGGACGTCACCGGCGTCACCATCTGGGACGAGCACGCTCGCAAGTTCGAGTTCCACCGTGGTCCGATCTTCGCGTCGATCGTGCTCGCCGACGAGATCAACCGCGCTTCGCCCAAGACGCAGTCCGCGCTTCTCGAGGTCATGGAAGAGTCGAAGGTCACCGTCGACGGCACGACTCACGAGGCCGGCCGTCCGTTCCTGGTCATCGCGACGCAGAACCCGATCGAGCAGGCCGGTACGTACAAGCTCCCGGAGGCGCAGCTCGACCGCTTCCTGGTGAAGACGTCGATCGGCTACCCGGACCTCGCCTCGGCCACGGAGATCCTCGCGGGATCGTCCGTGCGGAACTCGGCGTCGAGGGTGGCTCCGATCGCGACCACCAAGGCGATCGCCGACATGGCGGACCTCGCCTCGACGGTGTACACGGATCCCGCTGTCCTGCGCTACGCCGCGCAGCTCGCCGAGGAGACCCGCAACGCGCACCAGACCCTGCTCGGGGTGTCCGTGCGCGGCGCCCTCGCGATGATCCGCGCTGCGAAGGTGTGGGCCGCCGCCCAAGGACGCAACTTCGTGTCCCCGGACGACATCAAGCAGCTCGCGCTTCCCGTGTGGCAGCACCGCATCGTCCTCGACGCGGAGGCCGAGTTCGGAGGGGTCACCGCAGAGTCGATCCTCGGCAACGTGCTCGCTGAGGTCGCGGCGCCGCAGGCCAAGGCGACCGTGGCATGACCGTCGACGAGCGCGCGCACGTCGCGGGCGAGGCAGTGGCCCAACGGGCCCGTGGCGCCCGCTACTCCGTCCTGCGCGCGCTCGCACCTCTCATGCGCTGGTGGGATGACGTCGCCGCGCACTACCTCGCGCAGCCGATCGGCGTGCTGCGCAAGGCCACGCGCGCGCCCAGCTGGGTCGCATGGGCCCTCATCCTCGTCGGACTCGGTCTGGTCCTTGCCGGATCGATCTGGCGTTGGGGCGAGGTCGTCGCCATGGGTGTCGCGGGGCTCGTGCTGGTCGGCGCTGCCACGCCTTTTCTCTTCGGAAGCATGGGGCACAGGGCCACGCTCGACCTGAACCGCAGCCGCGTCGTCGTGGGGGAGCGGGCCATGGGTGCCCTCGAGGTGATCAATCCTGCGGGCCGCGCGGCCTCGGCGCTGAGGGTCGAGCTCCAGGTGGGTTACGGTGTCGCAGAGTTCTCCATCCCGAGACTCGCGGCGGGCGAGCGGCACGAGGACCTCTTCACCATCCCGACCCAGAAGCGCACGGTGCTCCAGGTGGGGCCGCTGCGGGCATTGCGTGGTGACCCCCTCGGTCTTGTCGCGCGGGACGTGGTGTGGGCCGAGCCCGTGGAGCTCTTCGTGCACCCGCGCACCGTGTCGCTGGACGGCTCCTCCAAGGGCTTCCTGCAGGACCTCGAAGGGCTGCCGACGCGCGACCTGTCCAACTCCGACGTCTCGTTCCACGCGCTGCGCGAGTACGCGCCAGGCGACGACCGCCGCCACGTGCATTGGCGCTCCTCCGCGCGCACGGGGCAGCTGATGGTGCGCCAGTTCGAGGAGACGCGCCGTTCCCACCTCGCAGTCGCGCTCAGCGCCAACGAGGAGGAGTACCGGGCAGAGGAGGACTTCGAGCTCGCCGTCTCGTGCGCGGGTTCCCTCGCACTCCAGGCGCTGCGCGAGGAGAAGCAGGTGACGCTGATGCTCCAGTCGGGCACGGTTCCCTCCCGCACTGGGAGGCGCCTCCTCGACGGTCTCTCTGCAGTGGAGCCGACGCCCCTGCGCAGGGGAACGCTCACCGAGCTCGCCGGGCGAGTCGGGCTCGCGGTGCCCGGCGCCTCCGTCGCGATGCTCGTCACCGGGCCCCGCGCCACGCCTGCTCACCTGCGAAGGGCCGCCGCGCGGATTCCCGTCGGTGTCCAGGTCGTGGCTCTCATCTGCGAGGCGGGGGCAGCACTCACCCGTCACCGCATCGGAGACATCTCCGTGCTCACCGTCGGCGACCTGTCGGACCTGCCACCAGCCATGAGGAGGCTCTCGTGAACCTCGTGCCCGCCCCGCTCGGACGACGCCTGGGCGCCTACCTGCTGGACGGCCTGTTCGTGACTCTCCTCGTCGCGGTCGGCTACGCCGTCCAGGTGATCGTGGCGCTCAACGACCCCACCGGCGGGGTGCTGGCGATCGTGCTCGGCCTCGCGGTGCTCGCGCTGCCGTTCTTCTACATGGCACTCAAGGGGACCGCGCAGGGAAGCGTCGGCTACCGAGCCACGCGACTGACCCTGGTCGATGCGGTCACGGGGCTGCCGATCGGGCGCGGCAGGTCCGTAGGACGCTGGATGCTGTTCGGCATCATCCCGTTCGCTGTTTTCTCGCCGTTCTTCGACAATGAGCAGAACCGCGGCTGGCATGACCGCATCGTCGGGTCGCTGCTCGTCGACCGCGACGCCACGACGCTTCCCGGGGCCGAGCTCCCGACCGAGGGCGCAGAGACTGCACGGCCCGAGCCGAGCAGTCTCCCCGCGGAACCGGTCGAACCCATCACCTCCGTCGCACCGATGAGCGCCCCTGCAGCCTCACCGACACCCGGCACCGTGGTGCCGAGCTTCGCGTCGCCCACCTCCTCTGGGCAGGGCCTGATCAGCGCGGTGCCAGGCATGGCCTCGCCAGGACCTGACTCCGACCGCCTCGCCGAGCGAGCCGACGCGGGGCCGATGGTCACCTCGGCGGCGCCCTCATTCGCGTCCTCGCCTGCGCTCGCTCCCACGGGCGGCGTCGAGGATCTGGATGCGACCCGCGCGGCTCCTCCTCGCCGCTCGCCGCAACCCGCGGCGCTGCGCCTGGTCTGGGACGACGGCACCCACGTGGGGATCGACGGTCCGGTGCGCATCGGCCGCAACCCGGACTCGACCGACGGTGCCCGCGCGGTCAGGATCGTCGACGAGACCCGATCCCTGTCGAAGAGCCACCTGCTGATCGAGCCGGACGGGCCGAGGATCCGGGTCACCGATCTCCACTCCACCAACGGCACCGACGTGGTGCGCGCGGGGCGGACCGAATCGCTCGTTCCGCTCACCGCCGTGCATCTCGCGGTCGGAGACCGCATCACCGTCGGCGACCGGATCGCCACCGTGGAGGCTGCCGGATGACTCCAGACAAGGCGCTCTCCTCACGGCTTCCCCTGCTGTGGCCGCTCGTCGTGCTGCTCGGCGTCGGGGTGTGGGCATTCGCGCCCGTGTATGTCGGCGGCAGCTACCTGATCGCGGGAGCGGGCGGACTGGCGATCGGCGTGGGACTTGGCTTCGTCGGGGCGCTGCGGCGTTGGCCCTGGTACCTCGTGTGGGCCACCGCCCTCGTCGCCTACATCGTGCTCGCGGCCCCGCTGGCGCTGCGGGACGATGCGATCGCGGGCTTCGTGCCGAGCCTCGCGACGATCGCCGAGGCGGCCCGCGGCCTGGGCACGTCGTGGAAGGACCTGCTCACCGCCGAAGCGCCCGTCGTGGGCTACAGCACGACCCTCCTCGTCCCGTTCCTCGCGACCCTCCTCGCGTCGCTCGCGGCGACCACGATCGTGCTGCGTGGGAGGCGGCCCGCCTGGGCTCTCGCCCCGGTCGGCGCACTGACGCTCATCGCGGTCGTCTTCGGCACGTACCTGGTGTCGTTGCCCGTCGTCGCCGCGGTCGCCGCTTCGCTCGGCGGCGCGCTCTGGCTCGCGTGGGTACGCCGCGAGACGCGAGTCCTCGGGGACTCGCAGGCGCAGGCAGGGGCCCCAGCCTGGCCCGCGGTCGCCGCAGGGACGGCGATGATCGTCGTCGCCGGTGGCGCCGCCTGGGGCGTGGGGACGGTGGCCGTCGCGGGAGAGTCCCGCGACGTGCTGCGGAACCATGTGCTGCCGCCCTTCGACATCCATGACTACGCGTCGCCGCTCCAGTCGTTCCGCGGTCTGGAGTCCGACCAGGCCGAGCCCACTCTCTTCACGGTCGGCGGGTTGCCGGCAGGCGCGCGCGTGCGTCTGGCCACCCTGGACACGTATGACGGCACCGTCTTCGGCGTCGGCGCCACCGGTCAGGCGGGCTCGGGGACGTTCCTCGCGCTGTCGGGTGACACCGGCGTCACAGCCGACGGTGACGCGGTGGAGATCACCTTCACGGCAGGCACCTTGGGAGGCGTCTGGCTGCCCGACGTGGGCGATGTGCAGTCCGTGAGCTTCTCCGACGACGAGCATCGGTCGGTCTACTACAACCGCGCCACAGGCACCGCGGTCGTCCCGAGCATGCTGTCCGAGGGGACCGAGTACACGGTCGAGACCACCTGGTCGGCCATCCCTACCGCCGAGGAGCTGGGCGACGACACGTTCGCCTCGCTCGCCGTGCCCGACGCCACCAACATTCCCTCGTCCGTGGCCGACGCCGCGCAGGAGGCGGTGGCAGAGGCAGCCACCGATGCAGAGCGCATGGAAGCGCTTGCTGCGTGGCTTCGCGACACCGGCTACTTCTCACATGGCGTCTCTGACAGCGAGCCCGACTCGCTGTCCGGCCACGGCACCGTGCGCATCGACTCCCTGCTCACCTCCGAGCAGATGGTCGGCGACGACGAGCAGTATGCCGTGGCGCTCGCGCTCATGGCGCGCTCGCTCGGCATCCCCTCGCGCGTGGTCATGGGCTTCTACCCGGACGATGCCGTCGCCGGCTCGTACGACGTCACTGCCGCGGACCTCCATGCCTGGGTAGAGGTGCCGTACGAGTCGGCAGGCTGGGTCGCGTACGACGCGGCTCCCGATGAGGACAAGACGATCCCAGACTCCGAGCAGCCGCCGCGCCACCAGGCGCATCCGCAGGTCCTTCAGCCCCCGCCCCCTCCGGAGGAGCCTGAGGAGACCCCGCCGACCGAGGCGATCGAGGATGAGGCGATAGAAGGTGACGACCCGCTTCTCGAGACGATCGTGGAGATCGTGCGCTACGGCGCCGTCGCGGGCGGCGTGTCCGCGGCCCTCGCGCTTCCCTTCGTCGCGATCCTCGTGGCCAAGGCTCGGCGACGCCGTGCTCGTCGGCATGCCACGAGGCCAGCCGACGCCGTCGCCGGTGCCTGGGATGAGCTAGCCGACGCAGCGACGGACACGGGGATCGCGCTGATCCCGGGCGCCACGAGAGCCGAGCAGGGGCACGCGCTCGACTATGAGCTGTCGTCGTCGACCGCGGTAGCGCTCGCGCGTCGCGCGGACGCGGGCGTCTTCGGTCCGGTCGATTGGGATGACGCTCAGACTCAGGCCTTCTGGGACGAGGTGGATGCGTACATCGTCCAGACCCGACGGCGGGGAGGTCGGCTCCGTGCGCTCCGCTCCCGGCTGTCGCTCCGGTCGCTCGCTCACCGTCGCCGCTCCGCACGCATGGTCGGAGGTAGTGAGCGATGACCGCACCGATCACGGTGGCAGCCGGGTCCGCGACGCACACCGGGCTGCGCCGGAAGCTCAACGAGGACAGCGTGCTCGCGCAGCACCCCGTCTTCCTCGTGGCCGACGGCATGGGTGGCTACGAGGCTGGCGAGCTCGCATCCGCGGCTGCGATCCACGAGTTCGAGGGCATGAGCGGACGCGACAGCGTCACCGTCGAGGAGATCCGCGGCGCGTTGAGCCGCGCGCGACTTGCTGTCGGGTCGCTGCCCGTCGACAGCGAGAACGGCGCCGGCACGACGGTCACGGGAGCATTCGTCGCCGAGCACGCCGGCGCGGGCTACTGGATCGTTGTCAACATCGGCGACTCCCGCACCTACAGGCTCGTGGACGGAGCGATCCGTCAGATCAGCGTCGACCACTCGGTGGTGCAGGAGATGGTCGACGAGGGCCAGCTCACGCCGGCGCAGGCACGCACTCATCACGACCGCAACATCGTCACGCGCGCGATCGGCGCGGGCTCGAGCGCCGAGGCCGACTTCTGGCTCATGCCGGCGGCGGTCGGGGACAGGCTCGTCGTGTGCTCCGATGGGTTGAGCGGAGAGGTCGACGACGCGGGGATTGCCGCCGCGCTCGCGAGCGCCTCCGATCCGCAGGACGCTGCGGACGCCTTGGTGGCCGCTGCCCTCGCGCGCGGCGGGCGCGACAACGTCTCGGTGATCGTGCTCGACGCGATCGCGGTCGCGCGAGGCGAGCAGGAGATCGACGAGGCGGACGACGACACCGTCCCGCGCGTGACCGAGGAGGCCACCGATGTATCGCTATAGCCCGGGCACGTGGTTCGGCGTCCTCACCCCGGGCGCGGTGGCGATGGTGCCCGGATCGCTCGGCACCCAGGCTGCGCTCGCGGTGCGCGACGCGGCCGGCGAGGGAGGTGGGTTCCCCGCGATGCTCGAGGCTCTCGCGGGAGCCTCGGGGGCATCCTTCGCTCAGCTCCCGGACTTCGCGATCGCGGTCCGGGAGGGCGAACGCATCCGTGTGGCGATCCGCGGCGGGCTCGACGTGCGGTGCGGGGGAGAGGTCATCTCTGGCGAGGGGATCTCCACATGGGCCGAGCGGCTGCTGCCGCTCGAAGGTGGGCTCGAGATTCGCGCCGCAGAGGCGCGCAACGACTCCGTGGGCCTGTTGCCTGCGTATGACGCCGTGGTGCTGTGCGACATCGTCCATATCGGCGAGACGACGACACCGGAGCCTGTGCCCCAGGCTCGCATCGACGCGGAGCCGGCTCAGGTCCCGGCCGTCGCGGTCGAGCCGGCCTCCGATGTGCCGGTTGAGGATGTGGTCGATGACTCGATGACGCTCGTTCCCGAGGACACCACGGTGAACGCCGCCGCGGAGGACCGTCACGCCGTGGCCCACTCGGTGGAGCCGACGCCGGTCGCGCACCCCGCGCCGACCGTGCCCGAGGACCACTCCGGGGCCGACGACTACGACGACCTGTTCGGCGCGACGGTCATGCGCCACGTCGAGGACGCGGCGGTGCGCATCGTGGACGAGGGCGTCGACGGAGCGACCGAGGTCGCGAAGGAGTCAGCGCCGACGACGGAACCCGATCCGGGAGCATCTCTTCCGGAGCCGAGCCCGGACCTGGCTCCCGACCTGGCCGCCGCCGCATCGTCCTGGACCGCGCCGGTCCTGATGCCCGATGAGCTGCAGGTGTCGCAGCCATCCTCTGATTCGCCCGCTCCCGCCCACTCGGACGGAGATCTCATCGCTGGCATCCCCCTCCACCTGACCGGGGACGGACCCGGGCGGTCCGCGCCCGCGCCGTCTCCCGAGCCGGAGCGTCAGGATCCCGCCCCGCCTGCGCTCCAGGAAGGGGACCACGACGGCATGACCGTGTCGGTGGCCCAGCTGCGGGCGATGCGCCAGCAGGCCCCGGCCGCGACCTCCGGCTGCGTGGGCCGTGCCGTCGTCTCCACCGGAGAGACCGTCTCCCTCGATCGATCGGTGATCCTGGGGCGGCGGCCCAAGTCCATGCGGTCCACCGGCGACGTGCCGCACCTCATCACCGTCCCGAGCCCCCAGCAGGACATCTCGCGATCTCACCTCGAGCTGCGCGTGCAGGGCACGGCGGTGCTCGCGGTTGATCTGGATACCACCAACGGCACGGTGCTGCGCCGGCCAGGCAAGGACCCGGTGCGGCTGCATCCCCAGGAGCCGACGATCCTTCTGAGCGGCGACGCGCTGGATCTCGGCGAGGGTGTGTCCGTCGCTGTCGAGGACCTCGCATGAGCGCCCGCCGCGCGCCTTCGGCGCCACCGGACCTGCCGGGCTTCGAGCATCGTCGCCTCCTCGGATCGGGCGGCTTCGCCGACGTCTTCCTCTATCAGCAGCACATGCCTAAGCGAGAAGTCGCGGTGAAGGTCCTGCTCAAGGACCGGATGGCGAGCGGCGCAGTGGAGAACTTCGCAGCCGAGGCGAACCTCATGGCCCAGCTGTCGACGCATCCAGCGATCGTGTCCATCTACGAAGCGGGGATGTCGGCGGACAACCGCCCCTACCTCGTCATGGAGAACTGCCCCAAGCCGAACCTTCAGGCGCGCTACCGGAAGGAGCCTCTCGGGATCGCCGAGACGCTCCGGATCGGCGTCCAGGTCGCGGGGGCGGTCGAGACGGCGCACCGCGCGGGGATCCTGCACCGCGACATCAAGCCGGCGAACATTCTGGTGACCGCCTACAACCGGCCGGCGCTGACGGACTTCGGCATCGCGGGCGAGGTCGACGCGGAGGGTGAGTCCGTCGGGATGTCCATCCCATGGAGCCCGCCCGAGTCCTTCGAGGATCCGCCCCGCAGCTCGACCCGAACCGACGTGTACGCGCTCGCCGCCACGATCTACACCCTCCTCGCCGGACACACACCGTTCGAGGTTCCCGGCGAGCCGAGCACCGCGATGCTTCTCATGGATCGCATCGAGTCGACTCCCGTTCCTCCGCTGCGGCGGGCCGATGCGCCCCCCGCGCTCAACGCGGTGCTCGCGAAGGCCATGGCGAAGCGGCCGGAGGACCGCTACGCGTCGGTGCTCGAGCTCGCGCATGCGCTCCAGCGGCTTCAGGCCGAGATGTCGATGTCCGTGACGCCCGTCGACGTGCTCGACGACGCGATCGAGGAGGACATCGAGGACGACGAAGACGACGGCCGCACGCGCGTGCGGGCGGTTCAGAGCATCGATCCGACCTCGCCGCCAACCGCCCCCACGTTCACGTCCGCGCTCCCCGCCGATACGCACACCACCTTGGCGCCGCGCCGCGCCTCGAGCTGGGGGGCGATCGCTCCGCCCCCCGCGGAGGCCGCGGACGAGGAGGGCGCGACCGTGCTGCGCGCACCCCAGCGCGGAGGCTTCACCGCGGGCTCGGTGCCCGAGGCGGCGGCGGTCGATTCGACAGTGCTCCGCCCCGCGTCGGGGCCTGTCGAGCAGGAGCAGGAGGGAGAGGAGGACTCCCCGCCCCGGTCGCGGAGGCCGCTGATCATCGCCGCTGCGCTCGTGGTCGTCGTCGGCGGAGGGATCGGTGCGGCCCTGGCGCTGGGTGGCGGCGACGCCGGCGCGGACGCGTCGGAGCCGGACGGCGCGGGCTCGGAGGCTCCGGTGCAGGTCGTCGACCTCGGATCCGTCGCCGGCATCGAGGACGTCTCGGGTGTGGTTGACGGGACGACGGCGACATTCACGTGGACGTCGGACGAGCTCGGCGACGGCGACACCTACCAATGGCGTGTCGTCGGCAGCGAGGATGGGTACGCGAGCACCGCTGACGCCGAGGCGAGCTTCGACGTCGAGGCCGAGGGCAGTCGGTGCATCGAGGTGCGCGTGCTGGGCGGCTCCGGCCGCATCGGTGACTCGGCGGAGGGATGCGCGTGACGCCCGCGTCTCCCGCGGTCGCGGAGACCGGCCGACCCGCACCGGTGGCAGTGGAGTTCGCGGGCGAGGTGCAGACCGTCGGGCCCGACCGGGAGTTCGTGATCGGGCGAGAGGGCGATCTCGCGATCGATGACAACCGCTTCCTGCACCGTCATCTGCTCCGCCTGCGCGTCTCCGACTCCCTCTGGTGGCTTGAGAACGTCGGCTCGCGACTGTCTGCCACCGTCACCGACGGCTCGGGGCGCGTCCAGGCGTGGCTCGCGCCGGGCGCGAGGATCCCGCTCGTGTTCCGCGCGATGTCCGTGATCTTCACCGCCGGCTCCACCACGTACGAGCTCACGCTGCTCACTGAGGCGCCTACCTTCGAGGAGTCGGCGCACCTTGTGGCTGAGGACGCGCTTTCGACGCTCGGGGACGTCATCCTGACGCCCGCGCAGAAGGTCATCATCGTCGCGCTCGCGGAGCCGATGCTCCGCCGCGAAGGAGTGTCGATGAGTGACATCCCGACCTCGGCCACTGCCGCCGAACGACTTGGCTGGACCGTGACGCGCTTCAACCGCAAGCTCGACAACGTCTGCGACAAGCTCACCCGCGCTGGCGTGCCGGGGCTTCACGGCGGAGGCAGTGCCTATGCGACGAACCGTCGTGCACGGCTCGTGGAGCACGCCATCGCCGCGCGCATCGTGACCCGATCCGATCTTCCCGCGCTCGATGAGGAGCGCGCCCGAAACTCCGCCCCCACCGCAACTGAGGGAGGTCGCTGAGAATGCGGCTCAAGGTCAGCTATCACCGCGCAGGCGGCAGCGTCGTCGACGTCTCGATCACCGCCGATGGCACCGCCACGGTGGGGGATGTCGCCTCGGCGCTGCTCGCTGCGGACCCCACCTCCGCGGTCACCGACGCGACCGGTCGCACCCTCGTGGCCGATTCGGGAGCGGGCGCCGGTGAGGTTCCCGCGGGCACGCTGCTCGTCGAGTCCGGGATCACCTCGGGCTCGCGTGTGCAGGTCGTCGAGCCGAGCGCCTCCTACGGATCCAAGGGATCGGGCGTCGCCGTACTGAGGGTCGTGTCCGGGCCCGACGAGGGGCAGCAGTTCGCATTGCCCAGCGGCACCTCGGTCGTGGGCCGCGCACGCGACGCCGACATCGTGCTCTCCGATCCGCTCGTGTCGAAGCGGCACGCGCGCGTCAACGTGGGTGAGGCGATCGAGGTCATGGATCTGGGCTCGGCCAACGGGATGCTCGTCAGCGGCGACCCCGTCGCGCGGGCAGCGGTGCAGCCGGGCGAGCCCGTGACGATCGGCGACACCTCGTTCGTCGTGCTCGTGCAGGCAGGGCAGGCCACGTCGGCCGGTGCGGCGCCGAGCGTCGACATCATCCGGTCCCCACGCGTCGTCGCAAGGTTCCCTGGCGAGGAGATCCCCTCGCCACAGCCTCCGAAGCCCCCGGAGCCGTCGCGCTTCCCGTATCTCGCGATCCTCGCCCCGATCCTCATGGGACTCGTGATGTACGCGCTGACGCGCCAGCTGATCGGCGTCGTCATGATCGCGCTCAGCCCGCTGCTCGTCGTCGGCGCATGGGTCGATGGCAAGGTCACGTCGCGTCGCAATCAGAAGGCGCAGGCCGAGCGGTTCGAGGAGGCTCTCGACGCCACGCGCGGCATGATGAATGAGCGCCACGACCGCGAGCGTGAGGTGCGCGTCCAGGAGGCGCCGTCGCTTCAGGAGATCCTCGACGCCGCGACCACCCGCAGCCCTCTCCTGTGGACCAGGCGACCCGAGCACTTCGAGTTCCTGGCACCTCGCCTCGGGATCGCGACGCTTCCCTCCAGGGACGTGGTCGTCCTTCCTTCGACTCAGGACACTGAGCCGCGGTATTGGCGATCGCTGCTGGACCTCAAGGCCGAGTACGCGACGATCGCTCAGGTGCCGCTGCTCGCGGAGCTGCGACTCGACGGTGCGCTTGGCATCGCGGGAGACCCTGGGGTTCGCGCGGGTGTGGCGCGAGGCGTGGTGACGCAGGTCCTCGGACTGCATTCGCCCGCCGAGGTGGTGTGCGCAGCCATCATCCCGCAGCCCGCGCGCCCCGACTGGGATTGGCTCGACTGGATGCCGCACACCGCTTCGTCCCACTCTCCGCTCGGCGGCGAGACGCATCTCGCGTCGTCGCCCGGGCGCGCGAGTGCGCTGCTGTCGAGGCTCGAAGGCCTGGTGGAGGCGCGGGGTGAGGGCAAGCCTGCCGCGCTGCGCGGCGGCATCGATCCGGAGCGTGAGCCCGACCGGACGGCACCGGTGGTGCCCTCTGTGCTCGTGCTGATCGAGGCGGGGGCGCCCGTGGATCGTGCCCGCGCAACGCGGCTCGCCGAGCGCGGGGCCGACGTAGGCGTGCATGTGATCTGGTGCGCGAGGACCGTCGCGCAGCTTCCCGCCGCGTGCCGTGTTCACCTGGATGTGTCCTCGCGCGACGGCGTCGTTGCCGGCAGGGTCCGCCGCGGAGACGTGATCTCCGAGGTGGCGGTGGAGAGCCTCGACGCGGCCACCGCGGACGCGGTAGCGAGGTCGCTCGCTGCGGCTGTCGATGCGGGCGTCCCGGTGTCCGACGAATCGGACCTGCCGCGCACCGTCTCGTTCGTGGACCTGGTGGGGCCGGAGATCGTGTCCGAGTCCGAGACGGTCGCCGAGAGATGGCGCCAGAGCGACTCGCTGGCGCCGAAGGAGGGCGAGCCCCGGCCGAAGCGAAAGGTGCCGAGCTCACTGCGGGCCGTCGTCGGGCACGCTGGCGTCGAGCCGTTCCAGCTCGATTTGAAGACGCATGGACCGCACGCGCTGGTCGGCGGGACTACCGGGTCCGGCAAGTCCGAGTTCCTTCAGTCGTGGGTGCTGGGCATGGCAGCGGCGCACGCGCCCGACCGGGTGACCTTCCTCTTCGTGGACTACAAGGGTGGCTCGGCCTTCGCGGACTGCGTGGACCTTCCGCACTCCGTAGGGCTCGTGACGGACCTGTCGCCGCACCTGGTGCGGCGCGCACTCACCTCGCTGCGCGCCGAACTGCGCTTCCGCGAGCATCTGCTCCACCGGAAGGGAGCGAAGGACCTCGCGGAGCTCGAGAAGATGCGCGACCCCGAGGCGCCTCCGAGCCTTGTCATCGTGGTCGACGAGTTCGCGGCGCTCGTGCAGGAGGTACCGGAGTTCGTCGACGGGGTGGTCGACGTCGCCCAGCGCGGACGCTCGCTCGGCCTGCACCTGGTCCTCGCGACGCAGCGACCAGCCGGCGTCATCAAGGACAACCTGCGTGCGAACACCAATCTGCGCGTGGCGCTGCGCATGGCAGACACCGAGGACTCCACCGACGTCCTGGGCGACCCCATGTCGGCGCACTTCGATCCGGGCATCCCTGGCAGGGCTGCCGCGAAGACCGGGCCGGGCCGCATCACGACGTTCCAGGCGGCCTACGCGGGCGGCCATACGGGTACGGAGCCGCCGCCCCCGCGGATCGATATCGAGGAGCGGGCGTTCGGTCCGGGTGAGGCATGGGACGTCCCCGAGGCCCCGTCCTCGCACAAGGATGATGGACCCTCCGACATCTCCCGTGCCGTACTCGTGATCCGCGCCGCGGCCACTGGGCTTGAGCTCCGCGAGCCGCGCAAGCCCTGGCTCCCCGAGCTCGCGTCGGCCTACGACCTCGCGAAGCTCCCTAACCCGCGCGTCGACCAGCGCCTGCTGCTCGGCGTCGTCGACGATCCCGCTGCCCAGGCACAGCCGACGGTGTTCTACGAGCCCGATGAGGTGGGCAACCTGGCCATCTTCGGCTCTGGCGGCTCCGGCAAGTCGACGGCCCTGCGGTCCATCGCCGTGTCGGCCGCGCTGACCGCGCGTGGTGGGCCGGTGCAGGTCTACGGCATCGACTTCGGCGCATCGGGCCTGAGGATGCTCAACGACCTTCCCCACGTGGGCGCCATCATCTCGGGAGACGATGACGAGCGCATCGTCCGTCTGCTGCGGATGCTCCGCGACATGGTGGAGGAGCGATCCGCGAGGTACTCCGCGTTGTCTGCCGGGACCATCACCGAGTACCGCGCCGCCGCGAACCGGCCGAACGAGCCGCGCATCCTGCTTCTCATCGACGGGATGAGCGCCTTCCGCGACGCATACGAGTTCTCCCACCAGTCCTCGTGGTTCGGAGTGTTCTCGCAGCTCGCCGTTGACGGGCGCCAGGTCGGGGTGCACGTGATCGTGACAGGCGATCGCGGCAACGCCTTGCCGCACTCGCTCTCGTCAACCTTCCAGCAGCGCCTCGTGCTGCGGTGCGCGACCGAGGACGACTACATCATGCTCGGAGTGCCCAAGGACATTCTTGACGGCACCTCGAGCCCGGGTCGGGCCATCCTTGGCGACAACGAGATGCAGTTCGCAGTGCTCGGTGGAAACTCATCGATGTCTGTCCAGGCCCAGCAGATCGGTCGACTTGCGGAGGCGATGCGGCGACAGGGCGTGGCTGAGGCTCCTGGCGTACCGAAGCTGCCCACTGAGGTGCCGCTCGAGGAGCTGCCCGAGTCGCACGAAGGCGCCCCGGTGATCGGGCTTCTCGATTCCACGCTCGGTCCAGCGACGAAGCCGACGACGGGTGCCTTCATGGTGGCGGGCTCGCCGCAGTCGGGTCGGACGTCAGCGATGCTGGCGATGGGCCGGGCCCTCAAGCGCGCCAATCCGGGCACTCATGTGGCGGTGCTCGCCCCGCGTGCGGACGCGATGACACGAGCAGGCGGCTGGGACGACCTCGCGACGAGCCCCGAGGGTGCCGCCGCTCTCGCCGAGCGTCTGTTGACGCATGTCACCTCGGGGCGCCTCGCCCCGGGGCAGCTGGCGATCCTCGTCTCGTCCGTCGGCGACTTCGGCGGAACCGAGGCGGAGATGCCAGTGAATGACCTGGTGAAGGCGGCTGTGCGCGCGGAACAGTTCGCGATCGGCGAGTCCGAGAGCTCTGCCTGGTCTCAGGCGTACACGCTCAGCCAGCCTTTCAAGGCCGCGAAGCGAGGGCTGGTGCTCGCGCCAGGGGAGATGGACGGCGACATGCTCTTCTCCACCCCGCTTGGTCGTGTGAAGCGCGCGGACTTCCCGCCCGGCAGAGGCTTCCTCATCGACGCTGGGCGCGCGCAGAAGGTGCAGGTCGCATGGGTCAGGTGATGGGGAAACATGCCCATGTACGAGGAGAGACGTCGCCCGTAGCGTCGTAGTCGACGCGGGGCGTCAAGCCGGCCCGGGGGATCCGGAACCGGGAAACGATTACAGGAATCAGAAGGAGAACATCATGGCAGTGTGGGGTCTCGACGTTCAGCAGGTCCGCCAGCTCAGCACGCAGCTCAACGCGAAGGCGAGCGACATCGAGTCGATCCTGAGCCAGCTCACGACGGCGCTCAACAACACCCAGTGGACCGGCCCCGACGCCGACTCGTTCCGCTCGGACTGGACCGGTCAGCACACCAGCTCGCTCAAGCAGGTCATCAACGCGCTGCAGGAGGCCGGCCGCAAGGCGCAGGCCAACGCCGCCGCCCAGGAGAACGTCTCCAACACCAACGGCTGACGCGCGTGGGTGGGCGGATCCACTGAGGGGACCCGCCCACCGTGCGCGATCCTGATCGAGAGGGGAGGAGCCGTGACCGGCTTCTACGGCGCGGACGTTGCGCAGCTCCGCGCGCTCGCGCAGCAGTTCTCACGGGCGGCGGATGCGCTCAGTTCGACGGGCGCTGAGATCGGCTCCGCGGTTGTCCTCGCGCAGCGGTGGGAGGGACCTGATTCGGAACACTTCCGCGATGCGTGGCACAGCCAGGGCCGTGCCGCGGTGAACGAAGCCTCTGTCAGTTTGAGGGAGGCTGCTGCGGCGCTGCTGGGCAATGCCGACGAGCAGCAGGAGGCCAGCGCGGCCGACGGGGGAGGAGCCTCATCTCTCGCGCCTGGGCCAATCCGTCGGGAGCAGAGGACCGTCGAGTCCGTCGACAGCGCAATCGACAAGGCAAAGGAGTTCTTCCTCGGCATATACGAGCTGATCAAGTTTGCCAAGGGGCTTGAGGATCTGTACGACCTCTACAAGTTCATCAAGGCAAACATGACTGTGGTCGAGATGCTCCGGCACACGGGCATTTCCAAGGTGCCTGGGCTATCGGTGGTGATGGCGGCTATTGAACTGGTTCTCAACGCGGAGCAGACGTGGGCGGACATCCAGAGCGGCAACATCGTCCGCTTCGGCCGTGCGGTCTTTTCGAATGCGTGGATCGTCGCCAAGGTGTTCCCGGCGGTCGGAGCGATCGACACGGTCATCACCGCAGGCGGATGGGTCGCCGAGGGCGTCGTGGATGGAGTGTACGGGGACGGCACGTATGACGACGCTTGGGACGGTGTCGAGCAGGAGGCGATCGGCTTCGGCGACAGTCTCGAGGAATCGGTTTCTGGCGCTGCGTCAGGAGCGATGAACGACGCCCGCGGGCGAACTGAGACTTACTCGTCCGGAGGCGAGCGGTGAATACACGGAAGGTGATGACCATGGAGGACGAGATCTCTCTGACCGCTGCGGAGCTCGGCTTCGTCGCGACAGTAGCTGGGGGCGCGAACATGCTTCGGGTGCTCGAAGCGCTGCGCTTCCCCGCGGACGACGGGGCGAAAGAGCTCCTCGTCGAGTCTGGCGCGGCTTCGTTGCGGTTGCGTGGCCTCGTGCCATCAAACGTGCAGCCGGGTGAAGTTGATCCGGTGGCGCTTGTCGGGACTTTGCTCGGAGCGTCGACCGCGATTGTGAGGTTCGGCGCGTTCGGCCCCGACGCGGCTTCGGCCTACTTCGCTGCGGTCGGTCCGCAGGCGTCGGCCGTCGTGCGGATCGGCGAGGATGGGATTCTCAGGACGACCATCGTCCGAGGTGCCATTGCGATTCGCACCATGGTGGGCGATACCGTGGCGGCCGCCCTGGATGCGGCGGAGGTGGAGAAGGTCTCGATCGAGTACTCGGATGCCTCCGGAGACGCGGTGTTCGGGGTCAGTCGCGCCGACGCGGACTTCGAGTTCGGAGAGACCGCTGGCCTCGGTTCGAGCCGTGGCGCGGGCGATGCCGCCGCGGTCGCCGAAGCTGCCAGCGCTTTCCTCGACCGAGCCCTCCTGCCGAACGGCTGATCACGCGCATGGGCGGCGACGTGGACTTCTACGGCGCGGACGTTGCGCAACTTCGGGACTTGGGCGCGCGGCTCGCGCTCGCAGCGGATCAGCTGGATATGGCCGTGACCGAACTCGAGGCTCGTGTTTCCATGAGTCCGTGGGATGGTCCTGACCGAGACTCCTTCCTCTCACGATGGATGTCTAGGGACCGTCCGACGGTGGCGCGCGCTGCTGCGGCGCTGCGCGAGGCCGCCCGTGCTCTCGAGGCCAACGCTGCCGACCAGGAGCGGGCGAGCGCCGTCGAAGGGGCGACGGGATCGGCAGTCGCGGGCACCGGATACGACTCCGACCTCGCCGAGCTTGAGGCTCAGCACGAGCTCAAGGGTGGCATCAGGGGCGTGGAGACGACCGTCACGATGCTCAGCACGCTGAGCGAGCATGGCGGCGATGACATCGGCATCATCACGTTTGTCAATGCCGACGGCACGCGCTCGCACATCGTGATGATCCCCGGCACTCAGGACCTGGAAAACAGTCAGAGCGACACCGTCTTCAACTCGGGGTCGTGGCTTCCCGCGGGGCAGGGAGAGCAGACGGAACTCGAGCATCGCGTGCTCGAGGCGATGCGTGAGCACGGCATCGAGTCCGGTGAGCCCGTCCAGATGGCCGGGTACAGCCTCGGGGGGCTCGTCTCTGCGAACATCGCCGCACACAATGCGGGCGAGTTCAGCATCACGAGCGTCGTGACGGTCGGGTCGTACTCGCCGCTAGAGCTGCCGGACGGAGTCTCTCAGCTCCAGGTGATCGACAGCGGTGACCCCATGGCGACTGTCGGCACCGTTGTCGGACTGCAGCAGGCCACCAACCGCGCTGACGTGGTACTGCACGTGGACAACCCCGGTTTCAATGCCGACTTCGGCTACGCGATCACGCAGTCGCCGACCGAGATGCTCTCGGAGGCCGGTATCCAGAAGCTTCTCGACGGCGCGCAGGCGCAGGCTACCCATCAACATCAGCTCGACTCCTATGTGGGCAACATGCTCGGCGCCGCTCGCGAAGGAACCCTGGACGGTTGGAACGCCTCGACAGGCGAGTTCGCCTCGGGCGAGGGCGTCACCACCGAGATGTATCGCTACAAGATCCGCGATTTCTGAGCCACGAGCGTCTTCCGCGCTCAAGAGAAAGGAACCTCCGATGGGCTGGGCAATCCTCTTCATCGTCGCCGCGATCGTGATCGGCATCGTGAAGTACAAGGCCGAGAAGGCAGTCTCGAGGGGCATCAATCGCGCCGTGCGGCGAGGTACCGTCGCACGCGAGAAGGAGCTCACCGGAGAGGTGCTCACTGCGACAGTCGCCACGACCAGCATCTCCACTGTGCGCGACGCGATCGACGAGGTTCTCGACTTCCGCAAGGGTTCGCTACCGCTCGTCGGCGCGGTCTTCCATCTTGTCAGCAGCGGTCCCGAGGCCTTCACGATGTCGTACGGCAACAAGATGTCAGACGCATTCGTCGTCGCCGTGGTGGTCCAGCAGGATGACGACGAGACCTCGACCGTCTCCTACACGGTCACGCAGTGGCTGCAGCTCGACGGAGTGTCGGAGTCCACGAAGATGATGGAGAGCGCCCGCAGCGCCTTCGTGCACGTCGCGGCCTCCATGCCGGGCGCACGGCAGGTGGTCCGCACGCTCGAGGGCTCCGACACGGTGCTGTGGTCAGCGATCGGGACGCCTGAGGTGACCTCTGGCGACGCTTCGATCTCTGCTCCCGAAGGTGCGCAAGGCTTGGTGCCCTCGGCGGACGCCGTCGATACGATCCCGCCTCGGGCAGATGTACATCTCGGCCAAGCGACGATCGCCGAGCCGGGAGCACAGGAGGGTGTGATGCCGCTCGTCGACGTGGTCGAGGTTCCGCTCGATGACGATCTCGACATGACGCGTCAGGCTCCGCCTTCCCGAGCGGTGCTGCGGGGCGATGACGGAACCGAGATCGACATCGCGGGTGGCGTCGTCATCGGACGTGCCCCTGCATCCCAGGGCGCGGCGCGCGCGGTGGCCGTCTCGGACGAGTCTTTCTCGCTGTCCAAGACCCATCTTGCGATCGAGCCTGGTCCTGCGGGCCTGACCGTGACCGACCTGTACTCGACCAATGGTGTCGTGCTTGTGAGGGACGGCGCGGACTCGTCGCTCGCAGCCGGTGTGCCGGAGCCGGTTCGCGCAGGAGATCGGCTCGTGATCGGGGAGCGTTCCTTCACGCTCGCTCAGATCCGCTGATCGCGGTCCGCTCTCTGAGCGAGGTTCCACCGTTGCGCGTCTGGGTGACATATGCGCACCATGTCCACATGACCCCGCATCGACGCCGCTCGCCCAAGATCCGCGAGGAGGTCGCCGCGCTGCGCGAGCGACCCGAGACGGACGTGCTCATCATCGGTGCAGGCATCAACGGGGTCGCGATCGCGCGCGACCTCGCGATGAACGGCGTCGACGTGACGATCGTCGACCGCGGCGACATGGCCTCGGGCACTTCCTCTGCGAGCTCGCGCATGGTCCACGGCGGCCTGCGCTACCTCGAGAACGGCGAGTTCCGGCTCGTGCGCGAGGGGGTCGAGGAGCGCAACCGGCTTCTCGCGAACGCCCCCCACCAGGTCCGGCCGCTGCCGACGACCATCCCCGTCCGCACGCTCTTCACCGGCCTGCTGCGCGCCCCGATCCAGTTCCTCACCGGCCGGCCCTCGAAGCAGTCGAAGCCCCGCGGCGCGCTGCTCGTGAAGACGGGTCTGTGGCTCTACGACGCATACTCGCGCGCGGGTCGCGCCTCCGACGGCACCGCGGTGCCGCGCCACCGCTTCGTCGGCCCGCGCCGCACGTTCGCCGAGCTTCCCGACCTCCACCCCGAGACCCTCGCGACGGCCACGTACTACGACGCGATGGCGTCGAGCCCCGAGCGGCTCGCGATGGAGATGGCGGACGATGCGGTCGAGACCGGTCATGCCCGCGTCGCCACATACGTCGCGGCGGTCGGCCATGAGGGCGCGTCCGTGGTGCTGCGCGACCAGATCTCTGGCGAGGAGCTGCGGGTGCGCCCGCGCCTCGTCGTCAACGCGTGCGGGCCGTGGACCGACCTCGCGAACGGCGCGCTCGGTGGCGAGACCGCCTACATGGGCGGCACCAAGGGCTCGCACATCGTCGTCGACAACCCCGAGCTGCTCACAGCGTGCCGGGGGCGCGAGATCTTCTTCGAGAACTCCGACGGCCGCATCGTCCTCGTGTACCCGATGCATGGCCGCGTGATCCTCGGCACGACGGACATCCCCGCCGACCCTCGCGAGCCCGCGCGCTGCACGGACACGGAGGTCGACTACTTCGTCGACCTCGTCGCGCACGTGTTCCCCGACATCCCGGTGACGCGCGACCAGATCGTGTTCCGCTATGCGGGCATCCGCCCGCTGCCGGCCGCGGACTCGACCGAGCCGGGCCGCATCAGCCGCGACTACCGGGTCGAGGAGGGGACGCTTCCCGACGCGCCCCAGGTGCCGGTGCTGTCGGTCGTGGGTGGCAAATGGACGACGCATCGCGCGCTGGGCGAGCGGGTGTCCGGTCAGGCGATGTCCCGGCTGGGTCGTTCCCGCGTCGCCTCGACGATCTCGGCGCCCGTCGGAGGCGCCCGCGGGCTTCCCGAGGCCGACGACCGGGACGCCTGGATAGCGACCCATCTGGACGAGGTCACCCTGGTGCGGGGCAGGGAGCTGCTCGCGCGCTACGGCACGCGCGCGGCGGGCGTCGCGGCCGCTGAGGCCTCCGACGAGGCATCCGCGCGCAGGCTTGCGAGCGCGCCCTCGTACAGCGTGGGGGAGATCTGGTGGCTCGCCGGGCGCGAGCGGGTCGTGCGCCTCGAGGACCTCGTGCTGCGCAGGACCACGCTCGCCTTCGAGGGAGGCGTCGACGCGCGCGTGCTCGCCGAGCTCGCCGACGTCGTCGGTGACACCCTCGGCTGGTCCAGGCGCCGGCGCAAGGAGGAGGTCGCCGCGACCGCCGCGGTGCTCGCCGACGCGCACGGGGTGGACGTGGAGAAGGGCTTGCCGAGCGCGCATCGTCCCTGGTCGTTAGCATGAGTCAACGTTCGACGGCGCACGCGGCGGTGCGCCATCGCTGATCGGCAGCCGCGCGTGGGGGCAGGAATGGATCGCTTCGTGATGGCGATCGACCAGGGCACCACGTCGACGCGCGCCATGATCTTCGACCGCACGGGCTCGATCGTCTCGTCGGGGCAGCTCGAGCACCGCCAGAGCACGCCACGTCCCGGCTGGGTGGAGCACGACCCCCTCGAGATCTGGGCGAACACCAGGCGCGTCATCGCTGAGGCGCTCGCGACCGCCGACCTCACGCGCCTCGACCTCGTCGCCGTAGGGATCACCAACCAGCGCGAGACTGCCGTGGTGTGGGACCGCACGACCGGCGAGCCCGTATACCCCGCGATCGTGTGGCAGGACACCCGCACCCAGCCGTGCGTCGACCGGCTCGCGGAGGACGGCGGGGTCGGTCGCTACCGCGAGATCACCGGCCTGCCGCTCGCGACGTACTTCTCCGCGACCAAGATCTGCTGGATCCTCGACAACGTGCCCGGCGCGCGCGACAAGGCGGAGGCGGGGCAGCTGCTGTTCGGCACCACGGACTCATGGCTCGTGTGGAACCTCACGGGCGGCGTCGACGGTGGCCTCCACGTCACCGACGTGACCAACGCATCGCGCACCCTTCTCATGGACCTCGAGACGCTCGACTGGAGCGAGCCGATGCTGAGCGACTTCGACATCCCGCGCGCGATGCTGCCCGAGATCAGGTCGTCGTCCGAGGTCTACGGGGTGGTCGGTGGGCACTCGCTGCTGCGCGACGTGCCGATCGCGGGGATCCTCGGCGACCAGCAGGCCGCGACCTTCGGTCAGGCGGCTTTCGACGAGGGGGAGTCGAAGAGCACGTACGGCACCGGCAGCTTCATCCTCGTGGGCACGGGGACCGAGCGGGTGCTGAGCGAGCACGGACTGCTCACGACGGTCGCGTACCGGCTCGGCGACGCGCCTGCGCACTATGCCCTCGAAGGCTCCGTGGCGGTCACCGGCGCGCTCGTCCAATGGGTGCGCGACAGCCTCGGGATGATCTCCTCGGCCTCCGAGATCGAGAGCCAAGCCGCGACGGTCCCCGACAACGGCGGCGCGTACTTCGTGCCCGCCTTCTCGGGGCTGTTCGCGCCGTACTGGAGGTCCGACGCGAGGGGAGTGATCGTCGGCCTGACCAGCTACGTCACGCGCGGCCACCTCGCGCGCGCGGTGCTCGAGGCGACCGCGTATCAGACCCGCGACGTCCTCGAGGCGGTCGAGGCCGACATGGGCGCGCACGTGCAGACGCTTGCGGTCGACGGCGGCATGACCGTCAACGAGCTGCTCATGCAGTTCCAGGCGGACATCCTCGGCATCGACGTGGTCCGGCCCGTCGTGTCGGAGACCACCGCGCTCGGCGCCGCCTACGTCGCGGG
This sequence comes from Demequina sp. NBRC 110054, assembly GCF_002090115.1. Classification (NCBI taxonomy): domain Bacteria; kingdom Bacillati; phylum Actinomycetota; class Actinomycetes; order Micrococcales; family Demequinaceae; genus Demequina; species Demequina sp. NBRC 110054. The sequence continues at coordinate 329,475 of NZ_BBRK01000006.1, read as the reverse complement.
CCTCGCCGTCGGCTACTGGGCCTCGCTCGACGAGCTCCGCGCCAACTGGCAGGAGGACGAGCGCTGGGAGCCGCAGATGCCCCAGGACAAGGTCGACCGGCTCTACCGCAACTGGCGCAAGGCCGTGGCGCGCACCCTTGACTGGGTGGACGACGACGTCGACTGAGCGGGGAGTGTGCACTTCTGCACGCACGTGTGACTCGTGTGCCCTGAGGTGCTCGTGAGGAACCGCTGACGTCCCGTTCGTCACACCTGTCTCAGGTGCGTGCAGGTGTGTACGGCGAAGGCCGCCGCAGAGTCAGCGGATGCCCGCCGCGCGCTGGGCGTTGACCTGGCGCACCTGGGCAGGGATCGTGAACAGGTCCCAGATCACCATGATGCCGAAGACGCCCGCGGTGAGCAGGTAGAGGATGCCGCGGCCGATCTTGCCCATGTAGAACTGGTGCACGCCGAAGACGCCCAGGAAGAACCACAGGATGTACGTGATGAAGGTGTCCTTCATCGGCAGCGGAGCGGTCGTCTTGGCCATGTCGATGTCCGATCTGTCGGGGCCGGCGGTGATTCCAGTGCCTGCCTGGGGCTGCTTCGATGGTACGTCCGTGGTGCGAGCGGCGCCCTCCTCCCCAGGCAGGATCGCGTCCCTGGGTCGTGCTCAGGGTGTGTGCCGGCGAAGAGCCAGCGTCGGAGGATGCCTGAATGAAGCCCCTGGCACATGCTCTGGCGAAATAAGTGGTTCGGGATGTGCGAAATTGCTTGAACGGGACGCCGGGTTGCATTACGTTGGCATGCAGTCCTGTCCCTCAGTGCCGCTGGTGGTGTGAGGAGTCAACCACGGGATGGTCATCGAGGAAGTCATGCTGAGGAACATCACGTCCACTCGCTCTCGTGCGCACGTCGTCGTGCTCGCACTTGTCGCAGCCATCGTCGGCGCGATCGCGTACGCGCCCGTCGCCAACGCCGCCGCAGGCTCGGACGACGACGTCACCGTCTCGTACGCCAACGTGAGCATCTACAACGACGTGAACGGCGACGGCAACCTGGACGTCGGCGACAAGTACCGGGTCGACATCACTGTCACGGTCGCCGCCACCGCGCCGGGGACGGTGACGTACGCCGAGTTCCACAGCAACTCGACGGGCTTCGGGCTGAGCGCGCACGTGGCGCCGGGCGAGTCCCGCACCTACACCGCCGTCGCCCCGGCCGTCGCCAAGGACGTGGACGTCCTGGGCAACTTCCTCCTTGGAGGATCAACCGCGTCGACATACGAGTACCAGATCGATGATGGTGCGGAAGTCGTCCTCGCGGTGGAGTCCCCGAGCCTCACGCTCGTCACGGAGCCGCTTGACGTCGTGGCCGCGGTGGAATACGACGAGGGGGGCGGATCCGTTGCCGACGCCGCGGTGCAGGGTGACGAGGTGCGGTACGTCTTCACCGTGACGAACGACAGCGACGCCGTCATCGACATCCCGGCTTCGGGTACCCATTCGATGGTCAGCGGTCTGGCGCCGGGTACGTCGGCGACGCTCTACGGAGCGTGGCACACCGTCACGTATGCCGACATGGAAGCCGGGTCGATCGACCTGGGCGACGAGAGCATCGACTGGGAGGCGCCGGGCGTCGATTCGATGCGGGAGGCCACCGGCACCGCGACAGTCGACACGCCGCTCGCCGTGACCGAGCCGTTCGCGCAGTCGTTCGACGCCGACGTCGACGTCGTGGTTCACGACCAGACCACGGGTGCCGAGCTGACGCCGGGCGAGATCGAGGCGGGCGACCTGATCGACTACACCTACTCGATGACGAACACGGGCACGGTGACCCTCCCCGCTGTCGGAATCGGCTACAACGCCGTCGGCAGCGGGGTGACGGTCAGGTACGGCGCCAATCTCGTTCCCGGCGACAGCCTGCCGTCCGGCTCGGTGGAAGCGGCCGACCTGACCTCCGACGGCGGCAATCTGGACACCTACACGATCTCTTCGAGCGATATGGACCGCGGCTGGGTGACCCTCACGTTCTATCTCGGAGCGGCACAGACCAGCCCCACCCTGGAGGCGCAGTTCCCCGAGGGAGGCGACGACCTGCGCCTGATGACGGAGACCGTGGTCCTGCGCGACCTCGTCACCTACGGCTCGATGATGGTGACCCCGATCCTGCAGGACACGAACGGCGACGGTATCGGGCAGGCCGGTGAGGAAGTCTTCTACGACTACACGGTGACGAACGGGGAGGACTCGGAGCAGGCGATCACCGTCGGCACTCTGGCCGATGGGGCCGGCTCCGACGCCTCGATCCTCGGCGGCACGTCGATCGGCGAGACGCTCGTCGCCGGAGACGTGGCCAGTGGGTCGGTGACCTACGAGCTGACCGCCGCGGACGAGGCCCGCGGCACGCTGGACTACAGCGCGGCAGTCGAGGTGATCGGAGCGATCGATGGGATCCCCCTCCAGTTGTCGGCGGATGCCATGACCATCACCACGGGCGCGTACGTGGCTCCCGCCTCGTCGCTCGACCTCGACGCGACCTATGTGGACTCGAACGGCGACGGCACGCCGTCGATCGGCGAGACCGCGACGGTCACCGTGACGCTCGCCAACACCGGCGCGTACGCGTTGACCGGTATCGCCGTGGAAGACGGCACGGGCGCTGACGTGACCGGACTTCTGCCGGGCTTCGCGTCGACGCTGGCCGCGGGAGACTCGGAAACGCACACCTACACGCACGTGATCACGGCGGAGGACTACGCGCGCCTGCAGGTGCTGTTCGCCGCGAAGGCGACCGCCGAGGGCCTGGCGACTCCGCTCGAGGCGTCCGCGACACTGACGGCCGTGTCGTTCGAGGCGTACGAGTCCGACCTCGAAGGCCTGGCCGAAGGCGGCATCGCGGTGTGCACCCCTGACGGCGAGCAGGTGAGCGAGGTCGCGCCTGGCGACGCGCTCGTCGTGACCCCCGAGGGATGTGACCACGCCGGCTCGGCCGACGGCACCCACGTGGTCATGATGTCGACGCCCGTCATCTTGTCCGCCGGGAGCTACGCCGTGACGGTGCCCAGCGACGCAGACCTCGGCGAGCACCGCATCGTCCTGTATGCGGCCGACGGCACGGTGGTCGGCTGGCAGTCGCTCTCGGTCGAAGCGGCTGTCGTTGATGCGGATGATGCGTCGGATGATGCGGAGGGCGACCAGCGCGTGTCGGGTTCTGACAGCACGACGGACGATGCGCTCGCCTCCACGGGCGCCGACGGTGCGCAGCTCATCGCTCTCGGCGCAGCGGCGCTCCTGGTGGCAGGCGCGGCGGTGCTCGTCGTGCGTCGGAGGCGCTCGCGCGGCTGAGCGATGCCATGCTGGGACGCATGGTGCAGCAGCGCATGAGGATCCGCATGCAGGCGAGCCTGGCCGACGTGGCCGCCTCCGCGCCCACCCCGCCGTCGCATCGTCCGGGCTCGATGGACGACCTCGAGTGGCAGAGCGAGCTCGCATGGGAGGTCTACCCGCGGCGCCACCCGTTCGCCTCGTGGGAAGCCGTCGAGGCGCTGAACGCGGAGATGCGCGCGGGGGAGTGGGGCGAGCTCGTGCCCGAGGCGTCGCCTGTCGCTGAGACGGACGACGGCAGGGTCAGGGGCTTCGTCGCGACCATCCGCCGCGTGCCGAAGTTCGACCTGCCCGACTGCCCCTACGTCATCAACGTCATCACCGCGCCCGAGTTCCGGCGCCAAGGCATCGCGGCGGGGCTGCTCGGGGCGGCCGCGGCTGCGCTGCTCGCCGACGGCGAGATCGAGATCGCCCTCACGGTCGACGACGACAACCCGTCGGCGATCGCGCTGTACGAGTCGCTCGGGTTCACGGAGATCGGCAGGGTGCCCGCGTGACGGCCGAACCGGGCGAGTCCTACGAGCGCATCCACATGCGCGCCGCGCTGGGCGACGTCCTCGCGGGCGCCCCCGAGGCACCGCTCACGCGACCGGTCTCGCTCGACGACCTGGACTGGCTCATGGATCTCGCGTGGGAGGTCTATCCGCCGCTGCCGCCGTTCGAGTCCCGTGCGGCCCTCGACGCGCTCGCCGCGGAGTATCGCGCGGGGGTGTGGGGCGAGCTGGTTCCCGAGGCGTCGCCCCTGGCGCTGACGGCCGAGGGCGAGGTCCGAGGGGCCGTCATCGCGGTAAGGCGGCTGCCGAGTCCGACCGCCCCCGACTACCCGTATCTCCTCGACGTGATGACCGTGCCGGAGCACCGGCACCGGGGCGTCGCGGCGGGGATGCTCGGGGCGTCGGCAGCGGCTCTCCGTCGCTCGGGCGAGACCCATGTCGGCCTCACTGTGGACGCGGACAATGTCGGGGCGCTGCGGCTGTACGAGCGACTCGGCTTCGTCGAGACCGGACGGCGCACGCAGCAGGGTGCCTAGGCGCCGCGCCGGGCGGAGTGCCCAGGCGCCGTAGCCTGCGGGAGCCTAGGCGCCGTCGCCGCCTTCTCCGTCGCGCGCGCCCGGCGTGCCGTCATCGCCCACGGGGTCGCCCGACGCCGCGGGGTTCCGGATGCCGATCCAGCTCACGATCCCTCCCGCGGCGAGCAGCGCCGCGGTGACGAGCGCCGTGCGATGGAAGCCCGCGAGGTCCAGCGTGCCACCCACGATCGTGCCGATCAGCGCGACCGTGATCAGCCCCGCGATGCGGCTCACGGCGTTGTTCACGGCCGACGCGATCCCGGAGCGCGAGGGGTCGACGGCGCCGAGGATCGCGCTCGTCAGCGGCGACACCGTGAGCGCGAGGCCGAGGCCGAAGACGACCACGCCAGGCAGCACCTGGGTCCAGTAGCTGAAGTCGTCGCCCACGAGTAGCAGCAGCAGTGCGCCCACGGCCATCGTGAGCGGCCCCGCGGTCATGAAGATCCGCGGGCCGAGCCGCCCGGACAGTGCCCCGACGCGCGACGAGGCGGCCATGAGGATCAACGTGATCGGCAGGCTCGCGAGCCCCGCGGCCGTCGCGGTGAGGCCCGCCCCCTCCTGGAGGTACACGCCCAGGACGAAGCCGTTGAGGCTCAGCGCGCCGTAGATGAGGAACGTCGCGCCGTTGCCCCACGCGACGTTGCCCGTGCGGAACAGCGGCAGTGGCAGCATCGGGTCGGGCACGCGCGTCTGGCGCACCAGGAACATCGCCAGCAGGACGATGCCGGTCGTGAGCAGGGTGAGGATCCTCGGGTCCGTCCAGCCCAGGTTGGGCTGCTCGATCAGTGCGGCGACCACGCCGCCGAGGCCCAGCGCGGCGAGCGCGGCGCTCACGACGTCGATGCGGGCGTCCGGCCTGCGCACGTCCCGGGCCTCGTCGTGGCGTGCGAGTCGGCCGAGCAGCCACAGCGTCACCGCGATCGGGATCACGTTGATGAGGAACGCGAGCCGCCACGACGCGAGGTCCACGAACAGGCCGCCGACCAGCGGACCGACGACCATCGCGGCCGACGTCGCGCCCGTCCACGTGCCGATCGCGCGGCCCTGCGCGGGCCCGCGGAAGTGGGTCATGATGAGCGCGAGGCTCGAGGGGACGAGCAGCGCGCCAGCGGCGCCCTGGACGAACCGCGCGCCGATGAGCACCGCGGCCGTCGGCGCGAGCGCGATGACGAGCGAGGAGGCGCCGAAGCCGAGCAGCCCGATCCGCAGCACCCGTAACCGCCCGAAGCCGTCGGAGATCGAGCCCGCGACCAGGATGAGCGAGCCGAGCGTGAGCATGTACGCGTCGACCGTCCACTGCTGCGTCGTGATGCCGCCGCCGAGCTCGTCGACGATCGCGGGCAGCGCGACCGTCACCACGGTGCCGTCGAGGAACGACACGAACGAGCCCAGCACCGCGATCCACAGCACGAGCGACTGCGTGCCCGTGCGCGGGACCGCCGTGCGGCGCGCGGGCGCGGGTTCCGCGTCAGGCTCGGGGGCGTCAGCCATGCCTTCAGGGTAGGTCTGCGCCGCCAAGGCGGCGCGCACCGGTCGCCGTCCTGTGTCCACTGCAACGTCCGAAAACCGCCAGACAGATCGCATCGCCCGGCCGCACCCTGGTCGCATGACGATCACCACAGCACAGCCTCGGCCGGTCACCCACGACGTGATCGACCCCGCGATCCTGTACTTCGGCACGCCAGTCGTGCTGCTCGCGACCGTCGGCTCCGACGGCGCCCCGAACCTCGCCCCGATGTCCTCCGTCTTCTGGCTCGGCTCGACCGCGGTGATCGGGATGGGAGGGCGGTCGCTCACCGCGCGCAACCTGCTCGCGACGGGGGAGTGCGTGCTCAACCTGCCGTCCGCGGATCAGGTCGACGCGGTGGACCGCCTCGCGCTCACGACCGGACGCGCGGATGTGCCGGAGGGCAAGCACGCCGCGGGCTACCGCCACGTCCCCGACAAGCTCGCCCACGCCGACCTGACCGGCGTGTCCGCCGAGACCGTCGGCGCGCCCAGGGTGGCCGAGTGCCCAGTGAACCTGGAAGGCCGGGTCGTGGCGCATCGTCCGCTTGCAGGGACCGAGCACGACGAGGACCCGACCTGGATCTTCGACGTCGCGATCTCGCGCGTGCATGTGCACCCCGAGATCCGCGCGCAGGGCCACGCGAACCGCATCGACCCCGACCGGTGGAGGCCGCTCCTCATGAGCTTCCAGCAGTTCTACGGTCTCGGGGCGCGTGTGAGCCCGTCGCGCCTCGCCACGATCGACGAGGAGTGGTACCGGTAGATCGGTGCCCGGCCGGCCGGCGGGCGCGGACTCACGCGAGCGGCGCGAGCATCTCCTTGACCTGCGCTGTGGTGGGCACGCGGCCCGACATCACGAGCTTCTCGTCGACCACGAGGCCCGGGGTCTTCATGACGCCGTAGCCCGCGATGTCGCCGTAGTCGGTGACCTTCTCGAACTCGGCCTCGATGCCGAGGTCGGTGGCGGCCTCGCGCGCGGCCTTCTCGAGGTTGACGCAGTTGGCGCAGCCGGCGCCGAGGATCTTGATGTTCATCATGATGCTGTCCTTTCGTGTGGGCGGTGCGGTTCGGGTAGGTCAGTGTCGGTGTGAGATGGTCGCCGCATCTGACGGGTAGGTGAGTGTCGCTAGACGGGGATGACGGCGTTGAACAGGTAGCCGACGGCGATGATGCCGACGGTGACGACGCCGATGAACAGCCCGATCAGCTGGGGCTTGAGCACGCGGCGCAGCAGGATCATCTCGGGAAGGCTCAGCGCGACGGTCGCCATCATGAAGGCGAGCAGCGTGCCCATCGGCAGGCCCTTGTCGAACAGCGCCTCGACCATCGGCAGGATGCCCGCGGCGTTCGAGTACAGCGGCACTCCGAGGAGCACGGCGAGCGGCACGGCGAACAGGTTGTCGGGGCCCGCGTGCTCGGCGAACCACTGCTCGGGCGCCCAGCCGTGGATCGAGGCGCCGATGCCGATGCCGACCAGCAGATACGGCCAGATCTTCTTGAGGATGTCGACGACCTCCTCGATGCCCATCTGGATCCGGTCGTTCCACGTGAGTGACATGCCGGGGTCGACCGCGTGACCGCCGATCTTGGTCTCGAATACGAACGGCTCGATCCACCGCTCGGGCTTCATACGGCCAAGGATCAAGCCCGCGACGATCGCGATCGTGAGGCCCGCGCCGACGTACAGCAGCGTCGGCCCCCACCCGAACAGGCCGAGCAGCAGGGCGATCGCGACCTCGTTGACCAGTGGGCTCGCGATGAGGAAGCTCATCGTGACGCCCACGGGCACCCCCGCCGCGACGAAGCCGATGAACGCCGGCACCGCCGAGCACGAGCAGAACGGCGTGATCACCCCGAGCCCCGCCGCGAACACGTTGCCGACGCCCTCGGCCTTGCCGCCGAGAATCGCGCGCGTGCGCTCGACCGACATGAAAGAGCGCAGCACCGTGACGAGGAAGATGATCCCGGTCAGCAGCAGCAGGATCTTCACGGTGTCGTAGAAGAAGAAGTGGACGCCCGAGCCCAGCCGCGACTCGAGGTCGAGGCCCACGACGTCGCCGATCGCCCAGTCCCAGAACGGCAGGTTGACGCTGTAGAGCGCCCACCACGCGACCGCGGCCCCGGCGAGGCCCGCCCACCGCTGTGTGGGGGTCGCCTTGTGGACGTGGTCGATGACGGTCACGCGGTCGCCTCGCTCCCGCCGGAGGGGGTCGCGCTCGCCGGGTCCTGAGATGCCACGGACGATGCGGGTGCCAGGGACGATGCGGCGGTCGCCGGGTCCCGAGGGACCAGGGACGATGCGGCGGGCAGCGCCTGCGCCAGCCGCGCGGGGGCGTCGGGCGCGAGCGTGTAGTCGACCCAGCGGCCGCGGCGCGCGGTCGTGACGAGTCCCGCGTCGCGCAGGATCCGCAGGTGGTAGCTCAGGAGCGTGTCGGAGACGTCGACGTGCGCGCGCAGGTCGCACACGCAGTGGGTGCCGTCGGCGAGGCGCTCCATGACGGTCCAGCGCACGGGGTCGGCGACCGCCTGGAGCAGCGCGAGGGCGGGCTCGGGATCGCGCGGGCTCGCCTCGGAGCCGCACGCGCCTGGCGCGCAGCCGACGCGCGCAACCGCGGGCTGGTCCGCGGGAGCGAGGCCGATCTCCAATACTTGAGTCACATTTGAAGTGTCCGCCTCGCGGGGTCGCCGCAGTGGGGACGTACGTCCCTGGGGTGTGCCTCAGCGGCGTCGGACCAGGCAGTTCCCGCAGAATGCGACGGTGCGCGCGTCGCCCGCGGCGAGCCCCATCTCGTACATGGCCTCGACCGTCCGGGAGGTGACCGGCACGGTCGTGTACGTGCGGCGGCTGATCGAGCGGCACTTCTCCGCGTGGAACATGATCCAGCCGCCGTGGCCGAACAGCGCCACGGGTTTGAGCGACTCGAGATCGGGCCTGAGCTCCCACGGAGCGAGGTCATCGGAGAACATGGCGTGCTCCTTCGGGGCGGAGGGTCGGCACGGGGTGTCGTGTCCAGGCTACGGGCGAAGGTGTCAGGGCGCGCTCGTAGACTCGTCCGCATGGCTGACGAGGTGGGAGCGGGCGGAGCGACGCGAGACGGCGATCTCCTCGCAGGGCTCAACCCCGGCCAGCGCGAGGCCGTCGTCACGGGCGCGAGCCACAATCTGGTCCTCGCGGGCGCAGGAACCGGCAAGACGACGACGATCGTCGCGCGCATCCGTCACCTCATCAGGAACGGCACCGCGCCGCACCGCATCCTCGCGATCACCTTCACGCGCCGCGCCGCCGCCGAGATCCGCTCGCGCGTGCAGGCCGACAGCGCCGCGACCGAGGGCGTGAGCGCGATGACCTTCCACGGGTGGGCGATGCGCGAGGTGCGCGCCAACCCCGACGTGTTCGGCTACGACGGTTGGAGCGTGCTCGACTCGGACGACCAGGCGCAGGTGATGCGCGGCGTGCTCGGCCGCGGCAAGCGGGTCGAGGGGCTCAAGGCCGCGCAGATCATCGACGTCGTCTCGTTCGCGCGCAACACCAAGGTCACGCTCGCCGACGCGATCCGTGCGAAGTTCCCCGAGCAGACGATCGACCCCAAGGCGATCGCGACCGTCGTCCGCGACTACGAGGCGCGCAAGAAGGAGCGCCGCTACCTCAACTACGACGACCTGCTGCTGATCTTCGCGGCCAGGCTCGCGGACCCCGAGGTCGCCGCATGGGTGGGCAGCCACTACGACGAGATCCTCATCGATGAGATGCAGGACACGAACCCGCTGCAGTGGACGATCATCGACCCGCTCGTGCCGCACACGCGCTTCTATTGCGTCGGCGACGACGCGCAGTCGATCTACGGCTTCCGAGGCGCGGACTTCGCGTCGATCCACTCGTTCTCGGAGCGGGTGCCCGGCGCGCGGATCCTCAAGCTCGAGGACAACTACCGGTCCACGCAGCAGATACTCGACCTGTCCAACTGGCTGCTCGGAGCGAGCCCGCTCGCGTACGACAAGCGGCTCAACGCCGTGCGCGGCAGCGGCCCCAAGCCCGAGCTGCACAGCTTCGAGACCCCGCAGGACGAGGCGGGCTGGATCGCGGGAGAGATGAACCGCGCCCATGCGGACGGCTTGCCGTGGGCGACGCATCTGATCCTGGTGCGCTCCAACTACTCGGGACGCAGCATCGAGGCGATGCTCGTCGAGAACGAGATCCCGTATGTGTTCTTCGGAGGCACCAAGCTGCTCGAGAGTGCGCACGTGCGCGACGTCCTCGCGGCGCTGCGCGTCGTCGCGAACCCTGACGACGAGGTCGCGTGGATGCGGCTGCTCACGCTGATCCCTCGGGTGGGAGACAGGACCGCGGTGAGGGCCTTCGACGCGCTGCTCGCGGCCCGCGACCAGGGGGCGACCGCGAGGGAGGCGCGCGCCTCGGCGCTCGCGAGCATGCCCGACTGGCTCACGGCCGGGCTCGACGCGATCGAGGATGCCGCGGAGCGGGTGGACGATGCGGTGGGCAGGGCGGCCGCGATGCTCACCCCGGTGCTCGCGCACAAGTACCGCAACGAGAACTGGGAGGCGCGCCAGCGTGACCTGGTGCACGTCGAGCGGCTCGCGGCGAGCCGCAGCTCGATCCTCGAGTTCATCGAGGAGTACCTGCTCTCACCCGTGTTCACCTCCGAGCTCACGGCCGAGTCCAAGGACGACGACCACGTCGTCCTGTCGACGGTCCACTCCGCGAAGGGTCTCGAGCGCGACTGGGCCTTCTGCGCGGGCGTCAGCCCCGGCGCCTACCCGTCCTCCCGCGCTCTCGGCGACGAGGACGCGGTCGAGGAGGAGCGGCGCGTGCTCTACGTGGCGCTCACGCGCGCTCGCGATCGGCTGTGCGTCACGCGCTCGGTGTTCCACACCCCCGTGCGCGCATGGGTTGGCGGCCCCTACGCGATGCACGAGATCGAGGACGCGTACTTCCTCGGCACCCTGCCCGAGGGGCTGGTCGAGGAGACCGTCCACGTGCCGCAGCGCCCGCCCAAGCCCACGCCGCGGCCTGGGCTCAGCGGGCCCGCGGAGATCGACCTCGGAGTGGACCTGGGTGACCTGGGATGATGCGACGCCTCGCCGTGGGCGACTAGAGTCGAGGCTCCGCCCATTCCGACCGGAGGTTCGCATGCCCGCCTACGATCTTCACGATCGACTCGTCGTGGGCGTGGCCTCGAGCGCGCTGTTCGACCTCACGGAGTCCGACGCGTACTTCCGTGAGCACGGCGAGATGGCTTACCAGGACTACCAGGACCGTCACCTCGACGACCTGCTTCCGCCCGGCCCCGCGTTCCCCTTCATCAAGCGCCTCCTCACCCTCAACGACCTGCGTCCCCGCGACCCGCTCGTCGAGGTCATCGTGCTGTCGCGCAACGACGCGAGCACGGGCCTGCGGGTGATGCGGTCGGTCGAGAAGTACGCACTCGGCGTCACGCGCGCGTTCTTCACGCAGGGCCGGTCGCCGCTCGACTACATCCCCGCGCTCGGCATGAGCCTGTTCCTCACGCGCAACGCTGACGATGTCCTCGCGGCGGTCAAGGCCGGCTACCCAGCCGGCCACGTGCTCGAGAACAGCGCGGCCTACGACGACGCGGATCGCGGCCTGAGGATCGCGTTCGACTTCGACGCGGTGCTCGCGACCGACGAGTCGGAGCGCGTGTTCCAGACCGAGGGCATGGACGGCTTCGTCGCGAACGAGGTCGCCAAGCGCGACGTCGCGCACGCGCCGGGCCTTCTCCAGCCGCTCGTCGCGGACCTCAACAGGATCCAGCGGCTCGAGCAGGAGAAGCAGGCGGCGGATCCGGCCTATCAGCCGCGCCTGCGGATCGCGCTCGTCACGGCACGTGCCGCTCCCGCGCACGAGCGCGCGGTGCACTCGCTGCGGAGCTGGGGCGTCACCGTCAACGACGCCTTCTTCATGGGCGGCATCGAGAAGGCGCGGGTGCTCGAGGTGCTGCGCCCGCACATGTTCTTCGACGATCAGCACGGGCACCTGAGCCCCGCGCTCGAGCACGTCGCCGGGGTGCACGTGCCGTACGGCGTCGCCAACGAGCCGCTGTTCTAGACCGGCCGCCGACCGTTCGGGCCCGGTAGGTGGGATGTACCGGTGCGGCGCGGCGGTGCGACGTGAACGCGCGAGCCGACCGCGCCGAGCCGGGCGGGTGTCGACCCCCTCATCGATGTCGACGTACCCCCCACCCCCGCCCGGCTCAGACTCCTGTGCCGGCGATGTGCCGGATCTTTCGGCTTTGGCGTGCGTCGAGCCGTGAGGTCGATGCCTCGAACAGCCATGCCGCCGGCGCGCTGACGGCGCGGCCCGCGAGCCGTCCGGCCGCGCGGGCGCCGCGCACGGGCGCCTCCACGATCAGCACCGTGTAGCCGATCGTGTTGAACACTGCGGCGAGGACGGTCGAGTGAGGGACGCTGGGGCCGATCGCTACGCGCGCGGTGGTCATGACCGCGCGTCCCCGTGGGCGTCGGTGCGGCGCGGATCCTGCCGCGAGGCCTCGTCCTGGTGCCGCGCGTACGCGTACTGCCACAGCTGCTGGAAGGCGTCGCGCGGATCGGTTCTGGCGGCGGTCGCGCGGAATCGGAGGGGATTGGCGAGCGGCCGGATGGCGAGCCGCGGGGCGGTGGCACTGGTCATGGTGGGTACTCCTGGTTCCTGGCGGGCTGTGCGAGGGTGTCGGGACGGGGCACCGTCACGCGGTGGTGGCGCCCGATCCCAGGTTCGGCGGAGTCGGTCTACGGTCGGTAAACGCTCCAGCGCCCTTCGCCCTGCTGAGCAGCAGGCGACCCGCGGAGGTGAGGCGCTCCCACACATCGTGCTGGGTGGGGGTCTCGAGAGGCAGCGGCTCGCTCTGGCGCTTCGCGAGCCTTCTCTGCTGCGTCTCGGCGGTGTACATCCACAGCGTGGCCAGCGCGAACATCGGGTCGGGTGGTGCCAGTCGCATCGTCACGAATCCGTCGTCGTCGTTCGACATGGGGGACTCCTTCCCGGGAGGGACGACGTCTTCGTCGTCCTAGTTCGGTCGTTCGACCGAACCTCCTCCATGGTGCGCCCGTCACGTTGATGCGTCAACCGATACGGACAAGTCGTGCGTGGTCCAGGGACGATGCGGTCCGCACCTTCGCGCCGCGCTCAGTTCGCGCGCGGGTGAGGGGCCCCGGCGTGGCGTACCGTGAGCGGCACAGGCACAGCGGCGCCCGGGCCGCGCATGCCGCGAGGAGGCGACGATGGAGATCGGGGTGCGCGCGTTCCTCGCGCGGCTGCCGGAGCGCATCTGGTTCAGGCTTGCGATCTACACGGCGCTCGCGCTCGTGCTGGTCGCCTTCTCGTGGGGGCTCGGCGGACACCTGCCCGAGGCCTTCGGGTTCCCGCTGGCCCAGGGCGCGGTGCAGAGCGTCCTCGAGGTCCTCGCCTCGTCGATGCTCGCGGTCACGACGTTCTCGCTGACCGCGATGATCTCGGCGTACGGGTCCGCGGCCCGAGGAACGACGCCGCGCGCCACCCAGCTGCTCATCTCCGATCGCACGTCGCAGAACGCCCTGTCGACCTTCCTCGGCGCCTTCGTGTTCGCGATCCTCGGGATCGTCGTGCTCGGCGTCGACGGCCTCACGGACCAGGCGCGCGGCCTGCTGTTCATCGGCGCGATCCTCATGACGGCGCTCGTCGTCGGCACATTGCTGCATTGGATCCACCACCTCACGACCTTCGGGCGGGTGCCCGATGTGATCGACCGGGTGGAGCGCGCCGCGACCGATGCCGCGCGCGCCTATGCGCGCGATCCGCACCTGGGCGGCGTCGCCCCGGTCGCGGTGCCTGACGGCGCCCGCGTGGTGCGCGCGACTCTCGCGGGCTCGGTCACGCGCGTCGACGTGCCGCTGCTCGAGTCCATCGCGGCGGAGGAGGGGATCGAGATCCACGTCGACGCGATCCCCGGCAGCTACGTCGGGAAGGGCTCGGCGCTCGCGCGCATCACGGGCGGCGGCCCGAGCAGCGACGATGCCGAGGCGTGGGAGCGGCTGCGCGGAGCCTTCCTCGTGGAGAGGCACCGGACCTACGAGCAGGATCCTCGGCTCGGGCTCGTGGCCCTCGCCGAGATCGGCTCTCGCGCGCTGTCGCCGTCGACCAACGATCCCGGCACCGCGGTCGAGGCGCTCGGCGCCTCCGAGCGGGTGCTGACGGTGCTGCTCACCGCGGAGGCGGACAGCGAGTGCGACTGCCCTCGCGTCCACGTCCCCGCGGTCGCGTTCGAGGACCTCGTCGAGGACGTGCTGCGGCCCATCGCGCGCGACGGCGCTCCGCTCGTCGAGGTCGGGCTGCGCGTGCAGAAGGTGCTCGTCCACCTTGTGGCGCTCGCCCCGGACCAGGCGCATCGCGACGTCCTCTTCGCCGCATCGTCCCGCGCGGTCGAGCGCGCCGAGGCGGCGCTGAGCCATCCGTCGGACCTCGCGGCCGTGCGGGCGGCCGCAGACACGGTCTTCGCGGCCGAGTAGTCCTGCCAGGGACGATGCGCCAGCCCGGGGGCCCCGGCCGGGTCGCGTCGCTAAGGGTCCGTACCCGAGGCAGGCCTCGGCTCGGGCGGGCGGGGCTCGATCAGCCGGGCAGGTGCAGCCGGTAGAAGCGGAAGAAGCTGAAGTCGGTGATCGGCAGCACAGTGACGTCGGCGAAGCCCGCCTCCTTCGCGTAGCGCTCGAGCGTCGCGGGGCGCATCACGGTTCCTGTTCCTGCGGATGGCTGCGAGGACATGCCGTCGGGCAGGCACACGAAGAGGCTGAACCCGTACATGAGCCGCTCGACGTCGTCCCCCGGGGCCACCGCGTCGCCGACGCCCTCATCCATCACGACGACCACGCCGTCGGGCTTGACGGCCCTGCGGATCGCGGCGAGCGCCTCGACCGGTCGTGGCATGTCGTGCAGGGCCTCGAAGACGAAGACCCCGTCGAACTGCCCATCCAGGTCGGCGACGTCGCCCGCGTGGAATGCCACGCGATCCCATGCCGCGGACTCGGAGGCGTTGCGGCGTGCCCGCTCGATCGACGGCCCGTCGATGTCGATCCCCGTGACGCCGGCCCGCGGATACGCGTCGGCGAGCGCGATCGTGGACCAGCCCGCGCCGCACGCGACGTCCGCGATGCGCGCGCCCGGCCGGTCGAGCACCTCGTGGACGTCGGGCACCCCGCGGATCGCGTCCGCGAGCAGGGACTCGAACCACGGCCTGTTCATGTCCGCCTGGGACCACCGCGCATCGTCTCCGAGTTCGCTCCAGCTCACGCCCTTGCCCGTGCGGTACGCATCGAGCAGCGCGGGCATGTGAGAGGCGGAGCCCGACAGCATGCGCGCGAGCGGGGAGATGTAGGCGAGCGAGTGCTCGTCGGTAAGGGCCTCGGCGGCGCCAGCAGGCAGCCGGAACTGCATGGGGTCGGTCGGCAGCGCCTCAAGGAAGCCCGACGTCACCTGCTGC
The DNA here is from genome assembly GCF_002090115.1 of Demequina sp. NBRC 110054. Taxonomy (NCBI): domain Bacteria; kingdom Bacillati; phylum Actinomycetota; class Actinomycetes; order Micrococcales; family Demequinaceae; genus Demequina; species Demequina sp. NBRC 110054. Next base: position 314,041 of record NZ_BBRK01000006.1, on the reverse strand, counting down.
TCGAGCCACTCCTGCGCGTACCTGGGATGCGTGCTCGTGCGCTGGGCGACCTCGTTCGCGGTCAGCGGCCCGGCCGCCGCGAGGGCGCGGTACCACCCGAGCCGGTCGCCCAGATGGATCGCGAGGATGTCGATCGCGCCGAGCGCGGACTCGAAGACTCTGTCCGCCCAGGCGTTGGCGGGTGCGTGAGGGTGCAGGGACATGGCAGGACCTCCTCCTGCGGGCAACGGCGCTCACATATCTCCAGGGTCGCACCGGAGGGGGTCGCCGTCCACACGTGCGGAGGCGACGCGGGCGGCGCGAGACGCGGTCGCGGACAGGGGAGAGGGCATGGGCGAGCGGCCACCATCGCAGCGCCGTGAGGCCCGGATCGTCGAAGTGCCTGGTCCCGCGCGGGAGGCCGAGTCAATGTTGATGAAACAAAGAATTAACCTGAAGTTCGCTTTCCGGCACCCCGTGACGCTAAAAGGATCGCTAGCGTGGTCGAATTGTCAATCAGGAGTAGTGGAGCCACGTCTTGTCTCACCCACGCCGTGCCAGCGCAGTCATTGCCGCAGCAGCCCTCGCCTCGATCGGAGTGATCGCGGTTCCCACCGCCCAGGCGGCCACTGGGGACGACGTCCTCATCAACGAGGTGCTGATCAGCACCACGGGCGCGGACCGGGAGTACATCGAGCTCTACGGCACCCCCGGCACCTCCCTTGAGGGGCTGAGCATCATCGAGGTCGAGGGGGACAGCGCCTCGGCAGTGGGCGAGATCGACCACATCGTGACGCTGCCCGCTGGCGCCGAGCTCGGCGGCAACGGCTACTACCTGATCGCGAACACCTCCGCGGAGACCGAGTACGGCGTGACGGCCGACCTCGCGCTCGCGGACAACTTCTTCGAGAACGGCACGCTCACCATCGCGCTCGTCGATTCCGAGGGACTCGGCGGAAAGGGTGTCGGCGACACCACCGACGGGATCACCACCCTCGACTCTCTCGCAAGCGTCGACACGGGCGCCGACGACGTCACGTATCTCGGCGCGCCCGTCCTCGGCCCTGACGGCTCGTATGCCGGTGCCGGCTGGGGTCGCATCGAGGCCGGAGTCGACACCGACACGGCCGACGACTGGGAGCTGCTGGACTTCAACCTGGCCTCGCCGCCCAACACGCCCACGCCGGCCGGAGACGCCCCTCAGGCGCTCGTCATCAACGAGGTGCTGATCAGCACCACGAGCAATGACCGGGAGTATGTCGAGCTCTACGGCACGCCCGGCACCTCGCTCGAGGGGCTGAGCATCATCGAGGTCGAGGGTGACAGCGGTTCGACGCAGGGTCAGATCGACCACATTGTCACGATCCCCGCTGGCGCGGAGATCGGCGACAACGGCTACTACCTGATCGCGAACTCGCTCGCGGAGTCCGAGTACTCGGTGACCGCTGACCTCGCGCTTGCGGACAACTTCTTCGAGAACGGCACTCTCACGATCGCGCTGGTGGACTCGGAGGGGCTCGCCGGCAAGGGCGTCGGCGACACCACCGACGGCGTCACCACCCTCGACTCGCTCGCGAGCATCGACACCGGGGCGTCGGACCTCACCTACCTCGGCGCGCCGGTCCTCGGGCCCGACGGCTCGTACAGCGCGGCCGGCTGGGGCCGCACCGAGGCCGGCGTCGACACCGACACCGTCGAGGACTGGACGATGCTGGACTTCAACCTGGCCTCGCCGCCCAACACTCCGACCGCGAGCACGTCCAGCGGCGACGGCGACGGCTCAGGAGAGGCCGAGACCGTCTTCCTCCACGACGTCCAGGGCACCGGCGGCGACTCGCCGCTCGTGGGTCAGACCGTGACGGTCGAGGCCGTCGTGGTCGGCGACTACGAGGGAGCCTCGCCCGAGCTGGGTGGCTTCTTCCTCCAGGAGGAGGACGCCGACGCCGACGCTGACGACTCGACCTCCGAGGGTGTCTTCGTCTACAACGGCAGCAGCGACTCGGTGTCGCTCGGCGACCACGTGAAGGTCACGGGCACCGTGTCCGAGTACTACTCGAACACCCAGATCAACGCGACGAGCATCGAGGTCATCGAGACGGGCGTCGCGCTGCCGACGGCCGCGACCATCGAGTTCCCGGTGTCGTCGCTCGACGACCTCGAGGCGTACGAGGGCATGGTCGGCACCCTGCCGCAAGAGCTCGTCGTCTCCGAGTACTACAACTACGACCAGTACGGCGAGGTCGTCGTCGCGCTGCCGTCCATCGAGGGCGTCGACCGGGTCATGAACCCGACCGCCGTGTTCGCGCCGGACAGCGCCGAGGCCGCCGCGCTGAGCGACCTCAACGAGCGCAGCCGCATCACGATCGACGACGGCAACACGTCCTCGAACCCCGACGTGAGCATCCACCCGATCACCCGGGAGCTGTTCACGCTCGACAACGCGTTCCGCGGCGGCGACACGGTGACGGGCCTCACCGGTCCGATCTTCTACTCGTACTCGCTGTACCGGATCCTCCCGTACGGCGACGGTGACGGCTACGACACCTACACGCAGACGACGGCTCCGTCGGAGCCGGAGGACGTGGGCGGTGACCTCACGGTCGCGTCGTTCAACGCGCTGAACTACTTCGTGTCGCTCGACACCGCCGACACCTGCGGACCCACCGAGGACCAGGACTGCCGTGGCGCCGACGACCGTGAGGAGTTCGAGCGTCAGCACGCGAAGCTCATGAACGCGCTCGTCGGACTCGACGCGGACGTGGTCGGCCTCGTCGAGATCGAGAACACCACCGGGGTCGAGGCTCTCGCCACGATCGTCGACGGTGAGGACGGCGCCTACGGCGACGGCTCGGGTCTCGGCGGCCTCAACGACATCCTCGGCGAGGGCACCTACGACTACATCGTCGCGGGCACCGACGGGGTGGTGGGCACTGATGCCATCAAGACCGGCATCATCTACCGCACCGATGCGGTGACGCCGCTGGGCGCCTCCGCGGTCCTCGACTCCGAGGACTTCCTCGACCCGCTGGGCGTCGGTTCGAGCAAGAACCGTGCCGCCGTCGCGCAGTCCTTCACCGAGAACTCCTCGGGCGAGGTCTTCTCGGTCGCGGTCAACCACCTCAAGTCCAAGGGCTCCGCGTGCGGTGAGACCGGCGAAGGCGGCCTCGAGGGCAACTGCAACGACACCCGCACCGCGGCGGCCGAGGTCCTCGCGGAGTGGATCGAGGGCGACCCGACCGGCAGCGGCGACTCCGACTGGCTGATCCTCGGTGACCTGAACTCGTACGACAAGGAGGACCCGATCGTGGCCCTCGAGTCGGCCGGGTACACCGACCAGATCGGCGCCTACCAGGGCGAGTACGCCTACAGCTACGTCTACGACGGCGAGGTCGGCTACCTCGACTACGTGATGTCGAGCGAGACGCTGTCCAGCCAGGTCACCGGCGCGACGGAGTGGCACATCAACTCCGACGAGCCTGACATCGTCGACTACGACACGTCGTACAAGTCGGACGCGCAGGCCGCGCTGTTCGACGACACGACGCCGTACCGCGCGTCCGACCACGACGCGGCGCTCATCGGGCTGTCGCTGAGCGGCCGCACCGGCGGCTACACGGCGCCGGAGACGACGCTCGACGTGACCGCGGAGTACACCGACACCAACGGCGACGGTGTGCCGAGCATCGGCGACATGGTGACCTTCACCGGCACCGTGACGAACGAGGGCGATTACTCGCTCGAGGGCATCGCGCTCGCGGAGACCTCCGACTCGGACATCTCCGGTGTGTTCCCGACCGAGACGACGCTCGCGGCCGGCAGCACCCTCACCTGGACCGTCGACCACGTCCTGCTCCCGAAGGACTTCGCGCGCGGCTCCGTGACCTACGGCGCCACGCTCGACGCCGACGGACTGGACCAGCTCACGGACAGTGACACGATCGGCGACGTCGAGTTCGCGGCCTTCGCCGCGGACCTGATCGCCGCGCTCAAGAACGCGATCGTGGTCTGCGTCGATGGTGAGGTCGTCACCTCGCTCGAGCCGGGGCAGGAGTTCTCGGTGCACGTGAAGAAGTGCACCGGAAAGACGCTCGGCAAGGGCACCAAGGTCTTCATCTTCTCGACGCCCACCGAGCTCGGCTCGGGCTCCGGGACGCTGACCGTGCCGACGACCCTGGCCACGGGCAGCCACCGGGTCGCCGTGTACGGCGCCGACGGTGAGCTCATGGGCTGGGTCCCGGTGACCGTGGCCGCCTCGGACGAGGCGGCGGCCGGCGAGGAGGCGGACGACGACTCGACCACCGAGGCCTCGGATGAGGCGGCGGCGGGCGACTCGCTCGCCTCGACCGGAATCGGCAGCCTGTCCTGGGCGCTCGCGCTGGCCGCGACGCTCGCGATGCTGATCGGTGGCCTGTCGGTCGCTAGAGCACGGCTCCGATGAGGGCGGCGGCCCTGGCCGCACCGTCCGTCTCGACCGGCAGGTAGTCCGGTTCAGAGGCCAGCAGAGCCCCGAGCGCGTCAGCGACGCGCTCGGGGCTCAGCTCGTCGTAGTCCATGCGCAGGCCGGCGCGGTAGCGGCGAAGGCGGGCCGCGACGTGGTGGTTCTGCTCGAAGTGCTCCCTGAGCGGAACATAGATGAACGGCACACGCGAGGCGGTGAGCTCCATCGTGGTCGTCAGCCCGCCCTGCACGATCGCGACGTCGCACGCGGCGAGCCAGCGGTAGAGCCGGTCCACGTAGGCGTGGTACTCGACGCCCTCGACGACCGGCATCCGCGAGCGGTCGATGCGCGGCCCGGTCACGACGATCATCCGCAGCTCCGGCAGGGTCCGGCGGACGGTAGACGCTGCGGCGACGACGCGGCGGATGAGGTCGACGCCGACCCCCGAGCCGCCGACGCACACCATGCACACCTTCTCGCGCTCCCCGAAGCCGAGCTCGGCGCGCAGACGCTCGCGGTCGCCGAGGGTGCGGGGGTCGAAGCCCGTGATGTAGCCAGCGAAGTCGAAGTGCTGCTCGGTCCATTCGCGCATGGTCGGCAGCCCGGGCCCGAGCGGGTCCTCCGGCACGTCCGTCTCGGATCCGACGAACACGGAGGCGTCGCGCAGGCCCGGATGGTCGGCGACGTGCTCGACCATCTGGGCGTTCATGTCGTTCACGACCTCGACCTGTCGCTCGCCTCCGCTGGGCATCGCGTAGTTGCCGACGAAGTCGGTCATCCACGCGAGGGGGCTGCGCTTGAGGTGGGGGTTCTCGAACAGGTGGTAGTCGAGCTCCCAGGCCTCGTCGGCGATGACGAGGTCGTAGTGCTCGCTCGCCGTCAGCTCGTCGAGGAGATGGAAGTTGTGCAGCTGCACCGCGTCCATGTCGCGCACGGCCTCGAGGACGTTGAGCGAGTGCTCCCCGCATTCGGCCTCGAGCACCGCGAGCTCGGAGGCGAGCAGCCGCGACGCCGGATGGATGCGCTCGCCGGACGCCTCGAGCACCTGGGTGACCGGGTCGTCAGCGAGCCAGTCGATCACGAGGTCGGGATGGAGTGAGCGCAGCTCCTCGGCGATCGCGACGTCGCGCCTCGCGTGCCCCAGGCCGATGGGCGAGGACAGGTACAGGGCCTTGCGCGGGGACGATGCGGGGGCTGCCCACGCGGTCGCGTCGAGCTCCTCGCGGGTCGGCTCGGGATGCAATGCTCGCCAACGCTCCGAGCCGGGGCGCGGCTCGCGGTCGAAGACCTCGTCGGCGAAGTCCCGGAGGCGATGGTTGTTGAGGACGGGATACCGGGAGCCTGGGACGTGGCCGACGCCCTCGTCGATCAGCAGCCTCGCGGTCGGGATCGTCGCGGCCGCAAGGCGGGAGCAGTCGGGATGGCAGATCTGATCGTCCGTGCCGTGGATGATGAGGGTGGGGATGGTCGACTCGGACAGGCGCCGCCGCCAGTCCTCGAGATCCAGGTCCTCGGCCTGCGTGATCGCGGCGATCGCGACCTCGGGGTCCTGGGACATGGCCCACGCGGTGAGGTCGTCGATCGCCTTCGTCGAGTGCTCATCGCTCGCGACCTGTGCCATGAAGAAGGAGACGAAGTCGCGCCACTCCTGACTCATGTACTCCGGGTTGACCTTGGCCCACCCCTCGGGGCGCGGGTTGGTGGCGGGGTGGTATGCAGGCGGTACGTCGCGCCAGCCCGGCGGGTCGACGAGGAACGGATGATTCGCTCCGAAGATCACGGCGCCGCGCACGAGGTCCGGTCGGTAGGCCATGACGGAGTAGGTCAGCGTCCCGCCCATGGAGACGCCCGCGATGAGCACGGGCTCGGCGCAGGTGGCCTCGATGACCGCGGTGGCGTCGGCGAGGCGTGCGCTCTGCGTGTGGCGGTCGGCCCTGCGCGGGCCCGTGGACTGTCCCGACCGCGCGGCGTCGTAGACGACGACGCGATAGTGATGCGCGAGGTACGGGATCTGCATCTTCCATGCCTCGGCGTGGACCACGGTCCAGGTGGGCAGCAGGACGATGCTGGGGGCGTCTTCCGGACACAGGTGCTCGTAGACGTCGTAGTGGAGGCGGGCCTCGTCGCGTTCGACGAAGCCCTCGCGGGTGGACTGCACTGCTCGCATGGCGGGGACTCCTTGCGTGCGGGTTTCCGGGGATCCCGTGCCCTTCAGTCGGTGGGGGCGGGGAGGAGGCCGGCGCGTCTCTCGGCGGCGGCGATGAGGCCCCCGACGGCGCGGAGGGCCTCACGGGCGGGGTGGGCGTCGTGCTCATGGCCGATGAGGATGGACTGCTCCGCGCCCAGGAAGACGTTGCCGGCGAGCGAGGCGAGCTGCGCCGGGGTGAGCGGGCCTAGGTCGAGCCCGCGGTCCATGTGATGGGCGAAGGCGTCGGTGAGGACCACGATCCAGCGGTTCATCATCGCGTCGAGCCTCGCGGCGAGCGCGGGCTGCGAGTAGCCCGCCGCGAACATCTCCTGGAGGATCCGAACGTAGCCGGACCCGAGGTCGTCGTCGAGGTAGTCGCACGCGCGGGCCCACTGCTCGGACAGCGGCTCGTCGCCCGCGTACAGCGCGGCCTGGCGATCGAGACGGGATGCGTCCTCGTGATCGAGCAGCGCGAGGACCAGGTTGTCCTTGGATCCGAAGTGGTAGTGGATCTGGCTGAGCGGGACGCCCGCGAGCTCCGCCACCTTGCGCGTGGAGAGGGACGCGTAGCCCTCGTCGAGGACGCAGGTGCGCGCGGCGTCGAGGATGAGGGCGCGGGTGTCGGCGGTCGGCAACGGGCTGCCCTCCTGGTACGGCGGGCGGCGGTGCCCGCGAACGGTTTCGGTCGTTCGACCGATACTGCCGACGATAGAGGCGTCGTCCCTCCCTGTCAACGGCCCGGGCCGCGCGCTACGCTGACGTGACCACGACCGGGCCAGGGGGGAGTGCCGCATGACCGACGCCTCGCGCAGCAGCACGTCGCTGCGGCCTGCGGGCTGGCTTCCCGACCCGATGCGTCCCGGCTTCGAGCGCTACTGGGACGGCCAGCAGTGGACCCTGCGCGTGCGCGACAGGGAGACCGGCGTCGAGGTGGGGGAGTCCTCGGGCGGTGCGCCGAGGCCCGGCTCGCGGCGCCGCGCGATCGGCTGGACCGCGACGCTCGCGGTCTTCGCCGCGATCGTCGCGGGCGTCGGCTGGATGGGTGCGCTGCCGTCCTGGATCCCGTGGCCCGACGCGCTGGTGCGGCCCGCGCCGAGCGGCCCCGAGGTCGCGTATCCCGTCTACGGCTCCGATGAGCTCGTGACCTACCTCGCGCGCTCGATGGTCGCGCAGGAGGAGACGATCGATCTGTCGTGGATGGCGTTCACCGACGAGGCGTCCGAGGAGACGATCCCCGACGCGGTGTTCGAGGCGGTGACCCAGAACCCCTACGTGTTCGTCGAGGGGTGGGAGTGGAGCATCGGCTATCCCAAGGCCGTGCTCGAGCCCATCTACACCTACGACGACACCGAGGCGGAGCGCCGCCGTCGCGAGACCGCGGCCGAGGTCGCGAGCCTCGTCGCCGACGCGTCCGTCACCTCGGCCGTCGACGACCGCGCGCTCGCCACGGCGGTGCACGACCTGGTCGTGTCGTCAGCCGTCTACGACTACGCCGCGGCCGACGCCGTGATCGCGGGGGAGACGACCGCCACGTCGCCGCGCGTCGCCCGCTCGCAGGAGGCCTACGGGATCCTCGTGGAGGGCTCGGCGGTGTGCAACGGCTACGCGCAGGCGTTCCAGCTGCTCGCGGACGCGGTGGGTCTCGACTCGGTGATCGTCACCGGCACCGCCGACGGCGGCGTGACGACGGGTCTCCACGCGTGGAACCTGGTCCAGATCGACGACGAATGGCTCGTCGTCGACACCACCTGGGACGATGCGGGGCTGCTCGGCACGGGGCGCGAGTATCTGCTCCTGGACCAGAGCAGCGAGGTGCTCGACACGCGCGCCGCGGACGCCGACTGGATCATGGACGGTCGCGAGGCCGCCTACCTCGTCGACGGGGCCTGACGAGTCGTCAGCACTTCTTGGCCGAGCCGGTGCTGCCCCACTTGCACGTGTCGAGCTTGGTGCCCGCCTTGTTCTTGAGGACCGCGACGTCGCCGCTGTTGTTCCAGATGTACCAGGACTGACCCCAGTAGCGGTGCTTGCTCGAGTTGGAGCCCTTGCCCGTGTGAAGCGTCACGGTAGCGCCGGGCTTGAGCGTGAGCGTGCCGAACTTGTAGACGTGGCCGGCCTTGTCCCGCACCGTCCAGCCTGTGAGGCTCTTCGACTTGCTGCCGTAGTTCTTGATGCGGATGTACTCCGCGTTCAGCGAGCTGTTGGAGCCCTTGTCCGAGCCGGGGCTGTCGTACTGCACGTAGGAGAAGCGGACGGACGAGGCGGCGTCCGCCGGCTCCGATCCGACGGTGACGCTCAGCATCATCGCCATGGCAGCGGCGAGAACGAGCGCGGTCGCGCGGCGAACAGCAAACACAGGATGCCCCCTCAGACATTCGCGGAATCTACAGCGAGATCCTACGTCTCACGCGGGGCTCCGGCGACACCTCCGTGCGGGATCTCACAGCGCCCTTGGCGCACTCACGAGTCCGCGCGCCAGCGCACCGCCGCGGAGTAGACGATCGCGGCCGTCGTCGCGATCTCGATCACGGAGAAGTACCAGTAGTACATGGTGGCCGTGCCCACGAAGAGCGTCGCGAGCTGGACGAGCGTCATGACCGAGCCCGCGACGATCGAGTACCAGCGCGCGATGCCGTGAGGGGCGATGCGCGTGAGCAGGACCGCGAGGATCGGGATGGTCATGAGCACGCCCGCGCCGAGCAGGAAGCCCGGCGACATCTCCATCGGGGCGGTGCCGTCCAGGATGTCGTTCATGTACTCCGGGTCGTGCGTGCCGAGCACGTCGCAGTACAGGTAGTTAAGGATCGCGAACAGCCACAGCGCGGAGACGACGCGGCGCGTGCCGAAGAACGCGAAGGGCCGGGTATCGCCCTTGGCCGGGGCCGCGGTCGTGGACGATGCGGCGCTCGCGGACGATGCGCCGGTCGCGCCGTCGTGGGTCGTGTCGGTGGTCATGGTGCTCCCCTCGTGGACGACTCTCCCGTCGTCCATCCTTACGTTGTAAGGTCACCTTACGGCGTAAGATGGATGAACGCCACAGAAGGATGGAAATGATGTCCGGACCAGGGGAGACCGCGCGCGAGCCGCTCAGCCGCGACCGCATCGTCCAGGCGGCGGTCGCCATCGCGGACTTCTCCGGGCTGCGCGCCGTGACCATGCGCGGGGTGGCCGACGAGCTCGACTGCGAGGCCATGTCGCTGTACCACCACGTCGCGAAGAAGCCCGACCTCATGGCCGCGATGGTCGAGGCGATCGTCGGCGAGGTCGCAGTGACGCAGGCCGCGATCCGCGAGGAGGACTGGCGCGACACGTTCCGGGCGCGCTGCCTCGCCGCGCGCGGTGTCATGCTCGCCCACCCATGGGCCCCGGCGCTGATCTCCGAGCAGACCCAGTCGCCCGCGGCGATGTTCGCGCTCTACGAGGACTTCCTCGCGACGCTCATCGACGCGGGGTTCGACTACGGGCTAGCGCATCGGGCGATCCACAGCATCGGCTCGCTGATCCTCGGCTTCTCGAACGAGCTGTTCGATCCCGCGCCCGACAGTGACGAGGAGATCGACGAGGAGGCGATGCTCGCGATGGCCGCCCAGATGCCGCACCTGCTGCAGATGGCGGCCACCGGGCCGCACGACCCCGACGGATCACTCAGTGCCTGCGACACCCGGGCCGAGTTCGTGTTCACGCTCGACCTCATCCTGGATGGACTCGAGGCCCGCCGCGCGGCGCTGCGGTGAGACGCGAGCCGGACATCGAGTCACATATGTGACACCGGGGGTTGCCATGTGACGGATCTCACATACAGTCGTCACATGAGCATCGAGAAGACGCGCCGAGAGGTCAGCCGCCTGCGTGCGGAGTTCAGCGTCGAGCCGCGCGAGAGCGCGCTGCGCCTTGCGCAGCGTCTGTCCTGGTACTCGATGGAGCTCGCGCTCGCGAAGGACTACGACAAGTCCGAGCAGACGTGGGAGGAGGCGTACGGCGTCGCCCGCTACGTGCTCAAGGGCTCCGGCCCCACGCAGTACGAGCGCACCGAGCTGATCCGCATCGGCGTCGGCACGGCGCACGCGATGCTGCTCGCCGGCAAGCAGGACGATGCGCTGGCCGTGGTCGAGGAGACCGAGAGGCAGTACGACCGGCTCGTGTCGGAGACGGACAGCCCCGAGATGGTGCTGGCCTTGCGCGGCCCGATCCTCGGCGTGAGGGCCGAGATGCTTCACGATCAGGGGGATCGGGAGGCCGAGATCGCGGCCATGTGCGAGTCGATCCTCGAGATGCTCGCGGGCTCGGAGGCGAGCCCAGCGATCGTCAACTCGATGGTGAGGGAGCCGCTCCGGCAGCTCCACGCGCTGCTGTCGTCGGGGGACGACCAGTAGCGTTCCGCGCGACACGTCGTGTCGTGCGTGGTTAGCCTGGGAACAAGGGGGAAACCGTTCTCGGGTCGAAGGTGACAGGGGGTGGCCGATGCCAGCAGGCGAAGGCCAGGTGCGGCCGCCGCGGCTGCCCGAAGCGGGGTGGCTGCCCGATCCCGCGCTCACTGACGTCGAGCGCTACTGGGACGGGCATTCGTGGAGCTCCCACACGCGCGATCGCGACACCAAGCTCGAGTTCGTCGACCCCCTGTGGACCGCGGCCGAGAAGCTGGGCGGGCGGCGGGCCGAGGCGGTGCCGATCGACCCCCGGCTTGAGGCGATCGTGCCCGAGCTGCCGGGAGTCTCGGCGGCTCACGAGGCCCACCCGCACCGACACTGGGCCATGGGCGTCGCTCTCGTCGGCGTGCTCGCCGCAGGCACCGTCGCGTCGGTCAGCCTGTTCCCGGGGACGCTGCCCTGGACGTCGAGCACCTCGGGCGCCCCCGCCGGACCGGACGTCGTCTATCCCGTGTTCGGGACGGACTCGCTCAGCATGTACCTCGCGCGGAGCCTCGTGGCGCAGGAGCCCGAGATCGACGTGTCCTGGATGACCGTGCTCGGCGACGAGCGCGAGGCGCTCGTCGAGGACGCGCTGCTTGAGGTCGCCGCGCAGAACCCCTACGTCTACATCGACCCCGACGCGTCCGTGCTCGCGGAGCTAGGCGAGGCGGTGATCCCGCAGTACACCTACACCGACACCCAGGCCGAGCTCCGGCGCGAGCGGACGGTCACCGCCGTCAACGCGATCGTCACCTCTGATGCGGTCGCGGGCGCGGTCGGCGAGGTCGCGATCGCCGAGGCGCTGTACGACGCGCTCATCGACACGGCCGACTACGACGCCGACGCGGCCTTCTCCGTCGGCGGCGCCACGGCATCCGACAGTGAGTTCGAGGCCTACGGCGCGCTCGTCGAGGGACTCGCGGTGGGAGAGGGCTACGCGCACGCGTTCCAGGCGCTCGCCGAGGCCGCGGGGCTCACGAGCATCGTCGTCACCGGCACCGCGTACGACGGTGACACCGTCGGCCAGCACGCATGGAACATGGTCTTCGTCAGCGGCGCCTGGCTCGTGGCCGACGCTGCGTTCGATGACCTGGGTGAGCTGGGCGCGGCGTACGACTACTTCCTCATAGCTGGGTCTAACTCCGCGATGTCGTCGCGCGCGGCGGACAGCGAATGGGTGCTCGACGACCTGGTGTGGAGCTTCCGGGCGTAGACGGGTCTTGCTGCCCGCGCCGGCCGTCCCGTGCCTCCCGGCCGTTCGCGCGGCGGTTGCCCGCCCGCGGCGGCGTGCGACTGAGCTGCCCTCTCTCAGCGCCAGGTTCTCAGTGCCAGGTGGCGGGGCGACGCGCCGCGCTCGCGATCGCCTCGACCTCCTGTGAGGTGAGGTTTCCGGCGCGACGCTCGAAGTGATCGGGCAGGTCCAGCGGGCGCAGCACCGCGACGTCGGCCGGGGGTTGGAGGAAGGTGAGGCCCTGTCCGATCGCGCCGGCGACGATCACGAGCGTCGGGCGTACCTCGACGGGCGTGGCCGTCGCGTCCGACAGCAGCCGTCCGGCGATGTCGGCGTCGGCGCGCGCGTCGAGCAGGTGGTTCGCGGGGCGGCCGTCGACCATGACATCCTCCGCGCCGATCCACACGCGCTTGCCGCGGTGGCTGCGCGTGGTCACGGTGAACACCCCACCGGGGCCGACCAGCAGGTGGTCCAGCCGCGCGTCCGACGGCCCGAAGGGCACGTCGTGGAGCACCTGCCAACCCACGTCCGTGAGGCGGTCCAGGCGCGACGCGATCGCGACCCGCGCATCGTCCTGATCCGGCGGCTGCGACTCGACGGCCGGGCGGACGAAGGGGCTGGGGGTTGCGGTGGTCTGTGTCGTGGGGGATTGTGCCTTCGTTGGCGTGCTCTCGGTCGAGGGCTCGTCCGCGCCGGGGATCTCGGTGGGGCCCGGCGCGGCGGCGAGGATGCGGGCCGGGTCGTCCGGCGGATCGAGCGCCGGGACGGAGACGTGCTCGCGGACGGCCCAAGCCCTCACCGCGAGGTCGACGAGCTCGGCGTCGCCGCCGGGGCTCACCGTGAGGCAGCCGGTTCCCAGGTCGATCCATCCGAGCTCCGTACCATCGGCGCGCGCGACCCTGACGCGATCCCTGCCGGGCGCGCCGAGTCGGGTGACGGTGAAGCCGGTCATGGTCCGGGGAGACCTCCTTGCCCTGCCTTGATTGGCACATTACGCGCGCGGCGGGCTCGCGGGAAGAGGTGACGCTCGCGTGGCGCGCTCCGCGTCCTCGGCATGCCGGGCAGCCGGCGAGGTGAGGGCGTCTCTGTTCAGCGCGCGGCGGGCTCGCGGGAAGAGGTGACGCTCGCGTGGCGCGCTCCGCGTCCTCGGCATGCCGGGCAGCCGGCGAGGTGAGGGCGTCTCTGTTCAGCGCGCGGAGATCTCGCTAGTCTTCCCTCGAAGAAGGGGGCTTCGTGGGGGAGCATGACTTTTCGGCGCATCGTCCGGTGCTGCCTGCGCCCGGGTGGCTGCCGGACCCGAGCCGGCTCGACATCGAGCGCTACTGGGACGGCCAGAGCTGGACGCCGCGCACGCGCGATCGGGTGTCGAGGCTCGAACGCGTGCCGCTCGCCGAGGTCCCCGGCCGAGTGGGTGCGGCGACGGTGCGCTCGTCCGGATGGCAGGACACTTCCGTGTGGCGCGGGGGTCCCGCCTCGAGCCGCGCGCCGGCGCGAGCGTCGGGGGACTCGCGCGCGAGGGGAGCCTTCGTCCTCGTGAGCCTGTTCCTGGTCGTCGTGGCGCTGTACGGCTACCAGAGGAACGCGACCGACGCCCTGATGAGCGTCGATACCTCCGCCCAGAGCCAGGCGACGGAGGTGCAGTCCTCCGTGTCCGGAGTCTCGTACCCCGTGCACGGCAACAGCGAGCTCAGCACCTACATCGCTGAGGGGGCGATCGCGCAGGAGAGCCGCATCTACGTGTCCGCCTTCGTCGAGGACAGCCACTTCGACGACGCGTTCGCGGACGCGATGTACGA